>NZ_CP063203.1:311250-622500 GCF_019904255.1 Marixanthomonas sp. SCSIO 43207 | reverse complement strand
TAAACCTTTAACTAAAAACAAACTTTAAGTCGATAGCAATGAAAAAATTATTTTCTATTATGGCAATTGCCGCAATGGTCTTTGCGGGAACATGTAACGTAAACGCAGCAACTGCTCAAAATATGTCGAGCAATGCACAAACATTAGTAACCGCAGCAACAGTAACCTTTGTACAAGACGAAGAAGTAGCAGCGGAACAAGAAGAAGAGTCACAAGGGTGGCATCAAGAATTAAAGCAACGTTTTATAGAAGGTGGTCCTGCATTTATGGGGATTGTACTTTTATGTCTTATTCTTGGTCTAGCAATTGCTATTGAAAGAATTATTTACTTAAATCTTTCAACTACCAATACACAAAAACTAGCAGCCAATGTTGAAGATGCTCTTAACAGTGGTGGTATAGAAGCAGCTAAAGAGGTGTGTAGAAATACAAAAGGACCTGTAGCTTCAATTTACTACCAAGGGCTTGATAGAGCAGACGAAAGCATTGAAGCAGCTGAAAAAGCAGTAGTTGCTTATGGTGGTGTACAAATGGGGCAATTAGAGAAAAACGTTTCTTGGGTTTCTTTATTTATTGCACTAGCACCAATGCTTGGTTTCATGGGTACTGTAATTGGTATGATTGAAGCATTTGATAAAATTCAAGCAGCTGGTGATATGAACCCTTCACTTGTTGCAGGAGGTATTAAAGTAGCACTTTTAACAACTGTATTCGGTTTAATTGTAGCGATTATACTTCAGATTTTCTATAACTATATCATTGCTAAGATTGATAGTATTGTAAATAGTATGGAAGATGCATCTATCACATTAATCGATATGTTGGTAGATTACAAAAACAAAAAGTAATTAATAAACACACCGAATAATGGCTTTACATAAAATTTTAAAAATTGTAGCAGTAATCCTTAGCTTGGCAGGTATTGTTTTCCTTGGATTAATTATATCAAATGGAGACGAAGCTGTAAAAGCAACAGGTGAAGGTGTTGACGGATATCTGTATGTAGCATACATTACATTCGCTATAGTGCTTTTATTTGTTCTAGTCTTTGTACTGAAAGGAATATTTGCCGGAAATATAAAACGAACCCTCTTATCTATAGGTGCATTTTTAGTTATTATAGCTATTGGCTATGCACTTTCAAATGGAGTAGAAACCCAAATGCAAGATGGTAAAATGCTTTCAGAGAGTGGTTCACGTTGGGTAGGAACAGGCTTACATGTATTTTACATACTAGCCGTAATTGCAATTGTTGCAATGGTATTCAGCGGAATCAAAAAAATGACAACGAGATAATATGGCAAGAAGAGCAACACCCGAGGTTAACGCAGGGTCTATGGCAGACATCGCATTCCTGCTCCTTATATTTTTCTTGGTAACTACTACCATAGAAAAGGATAAGGGTATTGCGAGACAATTGCCACCCGATGAAGAAATTCAAGATCCACCAATAATTAAGCAAAAGAATTTATTTATCGTTAGCGTAAATAAAGACGATCAATTATTGGTTGAAGACGAATTGATGAAAGTTGAAGATTTAAGAGAAGCAGCAATAAAGTTCCTTGATAATGGAGGAGCTCCTCAAGGTAGCCCTGAGTATTGTAGCTACTGTAAAGGATCAAGAGATCCACAATCTTCAGACAACCCTGAAAAAGCAGTTATTTCAGTACAAAATGACCGTTTAACTTCCTATAGTATGTACATTACTGTTCAAAATGAACTAGTTGCTGCATACAACTTTCTTAGAAACAGAGAGTCACAACGTTTATACGGTTGGAAGTTTACTGAAGTAAAACAAGCTATAGATGAAGGTAACTTTAACGGAAATGAAGATGCAGCTCAAGAAAAGCTAGAGAAAATTCAAGATTTATTTCCTTTAAAATTATCTGAGGCAGAACCAAAGAAGAACGGACAATAAACTAAGAAACATGTCAAAATTTAGAAAGAAAAAAGGCGGAGAAATTCCAGCAGTAAATACAGCATCTTTACCTGATATTGTGTTTATGTTATTATTCTTCTTTATGGTTGTAACCGTATTAAGAGATAACAATCTGTTGGTACAAAACACTTTGCCTAAAGCAGATCAATTAGAAAAATTGAAAAAAGACCGTTCTGTTTATATTTATGCCGGTAAGCCTAGTTCGCGTTATCAAGATAAATATGGTACAGAAGGTAAAATTCAAATAGGTGATAAGTTTACCGATATATCTAATGTAAAATTTGCATTGACAGAAGCTCGTGAAAAGTTACGTCCCGAATTGCAAGATAAAGTAATGGTAGCTCTAAAAGTTGATGAAGAAACCAATACAGGGCTTGTTACCGATATTAAGCAACAGCTGAGAGATTTAAATATGTTGAAAATTATATACATTACAGCTCCGGGAAATCCTGTTGATCAATAGAATACATTGTAATAAATGTTTAAAAGGCTTGTTCTATAGAACAAGCCTTTTTTTATTGTATAGTTTAAAAAAAACCTATCTTTAACATATGCATACATTCATAAAATCATTATTCTTTTCAGCCGCATTATTGTGCTGTTTCTTAGGTTTTTCACAAGATGAAATAAGTCAAGATAGCATAGTTGATGCTAAATACAGAGAAGATCAATTTTATATAGGCGTTAATTATAATATTGTTACAGATGTTCCTAGTGGAGTTAAAACCAGAGGTCTATCTGGAGGTATTCATTTTGGGTATGTAAGAGACATGCCTATCAATAAAAGAAGAAATGTAGCCATTGCTGTAGGTGCTGGCTTAGCATTAGATCAATATGGTCAAACTCTTTTTATTGGTGAAGATGCAAATGAAAACTCAATATTTCGGGTGCTGGATAGTGAAGTAGATTTTGACCAAAATAGATTTAGCACTGCTACGCTAGAGGTTCCTATTCAATTTAGATGGAGAACTTCAACGGCTTCAAGTTATAAATTCTGGCGTATTTATGGTGGTGTACGCGTAGGTTATACGTATTGGTATAAATCAACATTTAAACAGCCAGGTAATAATGTAGGTCAAACTGATATACCTGAATTTGACAACTTAAGATTCTCAGCTACACTTAGTTTTGGATATAACACATTTAATTTTTTTGCATCTTATAGTATTAATCCATTTTTTAAAGATGCTACTACAGAAGAAGGTGCTCAAGTCGATTTTAAAAGTGTAAAACTTGGTTTAATATTTTACATTTTATAACCAAAAGTTAACCATGATTACTTGTGGAATTAACCCTATAAAAAAACCAATTATTAATTCTAAGTAGTTGTGTGAATTCATATGTAGCCTAGAAGAAGCTACCCATCCATTAAAAAAGAAGAACACACTAATCCACATTAGTACGTTAATTTTAAAATGTACACTTAACACAATCAAAAACATAGTCGCTCCGGCTATACCAATTTGATGAAGACTAACCTTTACTTTTAAAATTACAAGTAGTAAAGCTGCAATAGCTGAAAATAAAGTGCCTACGAAAAAGTAATAAAGCTCAGGGGTTTCATAAGGGTCAAATACCATTTTTATAATTACCAAAAAAAGTAAGCACTGTATCATTAACGGTACCTTTCTTTCTTTAGTTGTTTTTAAATGTATAGAATCTATTATACCAAGACTTTTTAATAAAAAGAAGAAAATTATAGGTATAATTAGCGTGATGATAGCTACTGCAAAGACCTTTGCTCTTACAAGTTCAAGATCTACATAGCGTGGCGTAAAAATATAATAAAGTAAAACACCCAATAATGGCATTAATAAAGGGTGTAACAGATACGAACCTAAACGTAAAAAGTGGTTCATTAAATTTCTTTTCTAAGCCTAGCTACAGGGATATCAAGCTGCTCTCTATATTTTGCAATAGTACGACGAGCGATAGGGTATCCTTTTTCTTTTAATACTTTTGCCAATTTATCATCTGTTAAAGGCTTCTTTTTATCTTCTTCTTGAACGGTAATCTCTAGAATTTTTTTAATCTCGCGAGTAGAAACATCTTCCCCTTGATCATTTTTCATAGATTCACTGAAAAACTCTTTAATAAGAAATGTTCCGTAAGGTGTATCAACATACTTACTGTTTGCAACTCTTGAAACTGTCGAAACATCCATGTCAATTTCATCTGCGATATCCTTTAAAATCATAGGCCTTATTTTACGCTCATCACCTGTCAAAAAATAGTCTTTTTGATAATTCATAATACTGCTCATAGTTACAAAAAGCGTTTGTTGACGCTGTTTAATGGCTTCAATAAACCACTTGGCAGCATCTAGCTTCTGTTTAATAAACATTACAGCATCTTTTTGCTTTTTTGACTTTTCTTTAGATTCCTTATATCCTTTTAGCATATTAGTATAATCTCTAGAAACGTGTAGTTCGGGAGCATTTCGACCATTTAAAGTGAGTTCTAGCTCACCATCGCGTATTTTTATGGTAAAGTCTGGAATTACATGCTCAACAGCTCTAGTGTTGCCAGAATAGCTTCCGCCGGGTTTAGGGTTTAATACTTCGATTTCATGAATAGCATCTCTAAGCTGATCTTCTGAAATGTCAAACTTTTGAAGTAATTTTTTATAATGTTTCTTTGTGAATTGATCAAAAGCTTCATCTAAAATGGAAATAGCTAAGGCAATAGAAGCTGTTTCCTCTTTTCTTTTTAATTGTATCAATAAACACTCTTGAAGGCTTCTGGCTGCAACACCAGAAGGATCTAATTCTTGAACAATATTAAGTACTTTCTCAACCTCTTCTTCTGAAGTATATACATTTTGCGTAAAAGCTAAATCATCAACAATATCTAAAATCTCACGTCGTATATAACCACTTTCATCAACGCTTCCTACCAAAAATTTGGCAATTTCCATTTCTTGTTCTTCAAGCCTGTAAGTGTTTAATTGCTGAAGTAAATGTTGGTTAAATGATTTACCTGATGCATACGGAACTTGTTTGTCTTCATCATCTGCACTGTAATTATTTGATGATAGTTTGTAACTTGGTACTTCATCATCACTTAAATAGTCATCAACATTTATTTCGGTTTCAATTACTTCTGTACCATCGTCGTCATAGTCATCTTCATAAGTGTCTGAAAACTCATCATCATATTCGTTTACTTCTTCTTTACCGCCTTCCAATGCCGGATTTTCTTCCAATTCTTGAGAAATACGTTGCTCAAAAGCTTGCGTAGGAAGTTGAATAAGCTTCATCAACTGTATTTGTTGCGGCGAGAGCTTTTGTGATAGTTTAAAATTTAACTGTTGCTTTAACATATATTCTATACTTACATATAAAGTTAAAAAAAACCAGCTACAAAAATAATATTGTAGCCGGTTTTAATATAAGGTTATGATTTTTGATTAAAACTCTGCGTTTCCTGGAGTACGTGGATACGGAATTACATCGCGAATATTTCCCATACCGGTTACAAATTGCACCATACGTTCAAAGCCAAGCCCGAAACCACTGTGAACACAAGTACCAAATTTGCGAAGTTCTAGATACCACCATAGTTCTTTTTCTTCAATGCCCATGGTTTCCATTTTTTCTTTTAGAACATCGTAGCGTTCTTCACGTTGTGAACCACCAACGATTTCACCAATTCCCGGGAATAATACATCCATTGCACGAACGGTTTTTCCGTCATCATTTAAACGCATATAAAACGCTTTAATTTTTGCTGGATAATCAAATAAAATTACTGGTGATTTAAAGTGTTTTTCAACAAGGAAGCGTTCATGCTCACTTTGCAAGTCTGCACCCCATTCATCAATTACGTATTTAAACTTTTTCTTTTTGTTGGGTTTTGAGTTTTTTAAAATCTCAATAGCTTCGGTATAGGTAACACGCTTAAAGTTGTTTTCTAATACAAACTTTAATTTATCTCTAAGAGCCATATCGCTTCGCTCAGCTTGTGGTTTACTTTTTTCAACCTGTAATAAGCGATTTTCTAAAAACTCTAGGTCATCTGCACAGTTTTCAAGTGCATAATTAATTATATACTTAATGAAATCTTCGGCTAGATCCATATTACCGTCAAGATCACAAAAAGCTACTTCAGGCTCTATCATCCAAAATTCAGCTAGGTGACGAGAGGTGTTTGAATTTTCGGCTCTAAAGGTTGGGCCAAAAGTGTAGACCTTACCAAGTCCCATAGCATAAGTTTCGGCTTCTAATTGACCGCTTACGGTTAAGTTTGTTTCTTTTCCGAAGAAATCTTGTTTGTAATCAACCGCTCCTTCTTCATTAAGCGGAGGATTTTTTTGGTCTAAGTTGCTCACTCTAAACATTTCACCGGCTCCTTCAGCATCACTTCCTGTAATAATTGGTGAGTGCATGTAATTAAAACCATTTTTCTGAAAATACTCGTGAACTGCAAAAGCGAGTTTTGATCGGGTACGCATAACAGCGCTAAAAGTATTGGTGCGTACTCTTAAATGAGCTTGCTCTCTTAGTTTTTCAAGAGTATGTCTTTTGGGAGAAAGGATGGTTAATTTTACATCTTCGGGATCTGCTTCGCCCAATACAGTTACCTTTGAAACTTGAACTTCTACCGTTTGTCCTTTTCCTTGGCTTTCTACCAATATACCTTTAACTTCTATCGCCGCGCCAATGGTTATTTTTTTTAATATTTCTTCTTCAAAATTTTCAAAATCAACAACACATTGTAGGTTTTTAATTGTAGAACCGTCGTTTAAGGCAATAAAGCGGTTGCTTCTAAAAGCGCGCACCCAACCTTTAACGGTTATTTCGTGAAGCGATGGCTCGGTTTTTAAAACTTCTAGTATTTCTGTATGCTGCATGATTGCTATTTTTTGAGAGGTAAAGATACCTTTTTATAAAAATTTCAGAAAAATAAATTCTGAATGTAAAAAAGATCTTTATCCATAGGTATTATTTTTAATTTTTTGATTCGTTTTGATTTTCCGGAAGAATCTCAAATGATGGTTTTTTAAATGTTTTCTTGTTTGCAATTTCTTTTTCAAGAGACAATAAAAGAGCCGGGAGTAACAGTAAATTTGCCAACATAGCAAATACTAATGTGATTGAAACCAAAGCTCCTAGTGCTACCGTACCTCCAAAACTGGAAATGGTAAATACTGAAAAACCAAAAAATAGTACAATTGAGGTATAAAACATACTTACTGCAGTTTCTCGCAATGCAGCATAGACTGATTTTTTAATTTTCCAATTATTAGCAATAAGTTCTTGTCTGTATTTTGCCAAAAAGTGAATGGTATCATCTACTGAAATACCGAATGCAATACTAAAAACTAGTATGGTTGAAGGTTTTATAGGAACTCCTAAAAAGCCCATAAGACCAGCTGTAATGATTAATGGAAGTAAGTTGGGTAACAAGGATACTAAAATCATTTTAAAGCTTCTAAACATCCAAGCCATAAATATTGCAATTAAAAATATGGCTAGTGATAGTGAGAGAATTAAATTTTGTACCAGATATTTAGTTCCTTTTTGAAAAACAAGAGCTTTACCAGTAAGACTTACATTATAGCGGTCTGGAGGGAATATCTTGTCAATTTTTGTTTTTAAGTCTTCTTCAATTCTATCATAACGTTCAGTTTCAGTGTCTTTTAAAAACGTAGTTATCCTTGCATATTGTCCAGTGCTATCTACATAACTTTCTAGTAAGTTTGTGTTATCTGCACTGCTTTTGGCTTGTGAAAGAATAAATGTTCTTTCTTGGCTATTGGGTAATTGGTAGTATTTAGGATTACTATTATAATACGCTTGTTTTGAATACTTAACCAATTCAACTACTGAAAGTGGTTTTGAGAACTCGGGGATTTCTTCAATATAGGTTTGCAATTCATCCATTCGTTTTAATGTAGAAAGTTTCATAACGCCTTTTTTGCGTTTGGTGTCAACCAAAATTTCTAGCGGCATGATTCCTTCATATTCTTTTTCAAAAAAACGAATGTCTTTAAAAAAGTCGGCATTTTTGGGCATGTCTTCAATAAGACTTCCCGAAATTTTTATGTTATAAATGCCTATAATCCCTACACAAAGCATTACAATTGAAAGGATAAAAATGGCGATACGGTGTTCTTTCACCATGCGTTGCATCCAATTTACAAACTTGCTAATCCATTGTTTGTTAAGGTGTTTAAGATGTTTGTATTTTGGTATTGCCATATAGCTATACACAATAGGTATGATAAACAAGCTAAGTAGAAATATGGCAATAATATTTATAGAAGCCACAATACCAAACTCACTCAATAGCTTACTATTGGTTAGTATAAACGTAGCAAATCCAGAGGCAGTAGTAACATTGGTCATTAATGTAGCATTCCCCACTTTACTTATTACTCGTTGAAGTGATTTTGCTTGATTACCGTGTTGCTTTATTTCTTGTTGGTATTTATTAATAAGAAAAATACAATTGGGTATACCTATAACAATTATTAATGGCGGAATTAAAGCTGTTAAAACAGTAATTTCATAATGTAATAATCCTAAAATACCAAACGACCACATTACCCCAATAATTACCGTAGCCATTGAAATTAACGTTGCTCTTATAGATCTAAAGAAAAAGAAAAATATAAGCGAAGTAACCAACAATGCCGCTCCAATAAACATACCTATTTCATCGATAATGTTTTTTGAATTAAGTGTACGTATATAAGGCATCCCAGAAGTATGAACATCTATACCTGTTTTGGTCTCAAATGTTTCAATAAGAGGAATTAAATCATTAATTATAAAGTCTTTTCGATCTTTTGTGTTTACAATATCTTTTTTAAGATAAACAGCCGTTCGCACCGAGCTTTTGCTAGGGCTATATACCAAGCCGTTGTAAAAAGGTAGATTGTCAAATAATTCTTCTTGATACTTCTGTAATTTTTTTGAAGTAAGAATTGAATCTTGAATAAAAGGAACTAATTGAAAGCCAACTGTGTCTTTCTTGCGTTCAAGTTTTTTTAAGTCACCTATTGATAACGTTAAATCAACTTCATCAAACTGACGCAAATCTTTTGAAAGCTGAGTCCAAGCTTTAAAATTTAATGGAGTAAAAAGAGTAGAATCTTTTACCCCCAGCACAATTAGATTTCCTTCTTCACCAAACTTTGAAAGAAAGTTTTTGTATTCAAGATTTATTTCATGATCATCTGGAAGTAAATTTGCTTCAGTATAAGTAAAGCGCATGTTTTTCCATTGTAGAGCAAAAAAAACGGTAGCTCCAGCAATAGCAATAAGTATAAAGGTACGGTTGCGTATAATGAACCGTGCTACAGCACTCCAAAACCCTATACTGAAAAGTTTATCCAATGTATTTCTTTTTTAGCAGGCGCAAAGGTATAAATTATAAGGCAGTAGCTGGTCTTTTTGGCTAAGATTTTACAGGCTAAAACTTAGCGTAAAAGGTAAACTTAAAAGAAACATTATCCTCAAACTCAGGCAGGTTGTAAAATCCGTAGCGATACGCAAAACTCAACCCAAAGCCGAAAAGCAATTTATTAATCTCAAACCCAGATTCTGAATAAAATTGATCAAGTGTATTGAAGGTAATACCGGTATGTCTTTCTGGATTGTCAAGACTTCCAATTGCGTGGCGAGTTATCAAAACCATTTCAGGTTTAAAATGATCAGAAAAATAAAAACGTCTTAAACTGTGCTTAATTTGAAGAGTTGCCAGTTTATCTGAAAAAAACTCACCAAAATACATCGTTTCAAAACTTTTCCTTCCGGCAACAGAAAATCGCTGTAAGATTGTGTTTTTTGTAGGGCTGTTAGGGAATGCATGAAATAAATGTGTTAACGGAAGATCACCCAATGCATAATCTCCTTCTAGCAAAAAACTGGTAGATGATAAATCTGTTCTTTTTATATAGTAATCTAGCTTTAATCCAAACTTTGTATAATTAAAATCACTCTCCGCAATGTCTTTTATTCCTTGAGTAATTTGTGCACTAATTTTGGGAGTCCCGTCAAAATACTCGATCAATCCGTCTTTTGTGGTAACAAATTCTTTCTTGGGGCTTACTCGTATTGAAGCTGTAATTTCACTTAATTCGTATTGTTCAAACGTTTCTCCTTCATTAATAAATTGATAGTTTTCTATTTGTTCAACTGAGCTGTGAGAAAGACGAAGTTCAGATAAAACTTTTGGATTAAACTCACTTTGAATATTTGTTTGCCACGTGCGGTGTTTAAAAAACTGAGTTACATTGACCAATCTGGGTTCAAAAACTGAATAAACCCGTGCATCTGTTAAATATTGAAAGGTTCCTATTTCTCGTATATCATCAATGTAATAGAGATTTACCCAAGTTTTCGATTCTTCATCAACTCGTATGCTACCACCTATGCTGTATTTAAAAGCACTGTCTTTAAAACCGTGAGCAATATAACCGCCAATTTTAAAATGTTCAGAAAAACGATCATTGGTAATACCGCCAATTCCTAGGCGAATTCCTTCATAGTTATTGTACTTAATTAAGTACCGTAAATCAACATCAAAAAAACCAATAGGGTAAAAGCCTGTGTTAAATGGGTTTTTCTTTTTTTCTTTTTTGGTGGCTGTTGTGTCTCTTTCGGTTTTTATAGCAGGTTCTTGTGCAGTTACAGAAATTCCAAGTACCAGCGTAAGTATTAAAAAAAGATTGCGCATACAGGAAAGCCAAGGTTATAAGTTAAATGTAAAAAGAAAGCGGCATTTGGGCCGCTTGTTTTGGTTTTGTTTAACGAAAATAAAGGACTAAACAGTCATGATTTCTTTTTCTTTTTTCACAAAAATCTCATCAATTTTTGCAATGTGAGAGTCTGTCATTTCTTGAATATCGCTTTCTAAACTTTTGTGTAAATCTTCTGAAATATCCAGCTTTTTAAGATCATTATTGGCATTTTTACGATCATTTCGAACCACAACTTTAGCTTCTTCAGCTTCAGCTTTAGCTTGTTTGGCCAGATCTTTACGACGTTCTTCAGTTAATGGCGGAACATTAATAATAACGCTTTCACCATTATTTTGTGGGTTAAAACCAAGATTGGCAATTTGAATTCCTTTTTCAATTTCTGGAATTAATGACTTTTCCCAAGGTTGGATAGAAATCGTCATACCGTCTGGGGTGTTTACGTTTGCTACTTGGTTAAGTGGAGTAGGGCTGCCGTAATAATCTACCACTACACTACTTACCATAGAAGGTGTAGCCTTTCCGGCTCTTATGTTTGCTAATTGTTTTTCGAGGTGGCGAATGGCTTTATCCATCGCTTCTTTAGTCTCGTCTATCAATAATTCAATTTCGTCTTCCATTGTATTAATTTATGTTTCGTATTCAAAAATAACGCCAAAATCTAGCGTAGTTAATTTGATTATAGATTTACTTTTGTTCCTATTTTTTCTCCAGAAACAACTTTCATTAAATTTCCTTTGGTATTCATATCAAACACAATAATAGGTAATTTATTTTCTTGACTAAGTGTAAAAGCTGTAGTATCCATCACTTTTAATCCTTTCTTCAAGACATCTTCAAAAGTAATGTAGTCATATTTTTCAGCAGCTTTGTCTTTTTCAGGGTCGCTGGTATAAATACCGTCAACGCGTGTACCTTTTAAAATAACATCGGCATGAATTTCAATCGCTCTAAGCACCGCAGCACTATCGGTAGTAAAATACGGGTTTCCGGTACCTCCGCCAAAGATTACTACGCGGCCTTTCTCTAAGTGGCGAATGGCTTTTCGGCGTATAAAGGGTTCAGCCACTTCGTTTATTTTTACCGCACTTTGAAGGCGTGTAGGGATTTCTTCATCTTCCAGTGCACTTTGTAATGCAAGACCATTTATAACCGTTGCCAGCATTCCCATATGGTCTCCTTGCACGCGGTCCATACCGCGACTAGCACCTGCAACACCTCTAAAGATGTTTCCGCCGCCAATAACGATGGCAACTTCTACTCCTTTTTTGGTTATTTCTTTAATTTCTTCGGCATATTCTTTTAATCTATCTGGGTCTATACCATATTGGCGGTTTCCCATTAAGGCTTCACCGGATAATTTTAAAAGGATTCGTTTGTATTGCATAGTGATATTTTACTCGATCATCGAGATTTAAGCGCTTCACGGTTTAATAAAGCTATATTAAGTTTTGTTTAATACCTCAGAAGCTTACGCTTTAAGATATTTGTGCAGCAAAAATAATGAAAAATTATGTACGTTGTTGAGAAAATTAAAAAGGTGGAAATGTTAAGCTTGAACTTAATTTTATTTAGGAATATACTATGACTTTTTTGGAAACAAGAACTTTAAACTTCTTTCTGAAAATGGTTTGCTTTAATTCTACTGAAGCTATTAACAGATAGGTATCAATAAAAAAGAGGTTTCAACAACTGCTGAAACCTCTTTTGGTATTATAAAAAACGTGTGCTTAGTCTAGAGATACTCTTTCAAAAGCTACAACTTCAACGTCACCTAATGTTTTTACGTATTGAGCAACGCTTTGTTTATTGTCTTTAATAAATGCTTGGTTTACCAAGGTGTTATCTTTAAAATAACGCTTGATTTTTCCTTTTGCAATATTATCAAGCATTTCTTCAGGCTTACCTTCTTGACGTAATTGATCTTTTGCAATTTCAATTTCTTTGTCAATTGTAGACTGGTCTACGCCTTCTTCATTTAAAGCAACAGGGTTCATTGCTGCGGCTTGCATAGATACGTCTTTTGCTACTTCTTCTGCACCATCAACATTGTTTGAAAGACCTGTTAAAACAGCAATTTTGTTTCCTGCGTGAATGTAAGATCCTACAAATGGAGCTTCTAAAGTTTTGAAAGCACCAATCTCGATTTTCTCACCAATTACACCAGTTTGCTCAGTTAGTTTTTCTTCAACAGTGATTCCTTTAAAATCTTTTGCCATTAACTCTTCTTTTGATGAAGTGTTTAATGCCAATTCAGCAAAGTCATTTGCCAATTTTACAAAATCATCATTTTTAGCAACAAAGTCAGTTTCACAGTTAAGTGAAACAATAACACCTTTTGTGTTGTCACTGTTCACTTTTGCAATAACAGCACCTTCGCTAGATTCGCGGTCTGCTCTTTTAGCAGCAATTTTTTGTCCTTTTTTACGTAGGATTTCAATTGCTTTGTCAAAGTCACCATCTGCCTCTACCAATGCCTTTTTACAGTCCATCATACCGGCACCGGTGGATTTTCTTAATTTATTTACTTCTGCGGCGGTTATTTTAGCCATCGTTATAAAGTTTTAATGTATTAGTAAAAAAGCCGTTCAATTGATTTTCAGCAAAGAAAATAACCAAACGGCAAATTTGTTTTAACAAAAGGTTATTTTATTCTTCTTCTTTAGTTGCTTTCTCCAAAGTTTCTTCTTTAGACTCCAACTTCACAGGTTTTTTTGCCTCTTTCATTGCTTTTTTATCTTCTTTGTCTTTTGAAGGAACTTCTTTTTTCTCAGCCTTTTTAGCTTTTGCTTCTTTCTTTGCTTTTTTAGCTGCTTTTTCTTCTTCAGATTTTTCTTTTCCGGCTTTACGTTCTGCAAGACCTTCAATTACTGCTTCTGAAACTTTGCTAAGAATTTTTTCAATCGACTTTGACGCATCATCGTTAGATGGAATTGGGAAATCAATCTCACGTGGATCACTGTTTGTATCCACCATAGCAAAAATTGGAATGTTTAATTTTTGAGCTTCTTTTACTGCAATGTGCTCACGAGTTGTATCTACGATGAACAATGCTCCTGGAAGACGACTCATATCACTGATAGAACCTAAGTTCTTTTCTAGCTTAGCACGAAGACGATCTACTTGTAAACGCTCTTTCTTTGAAAGTGTGTTAAAAGTACCATCTTGCTTCATACGGTCAATAGACGCCATTTTTTTAACAGCTCTTCTAATGGTTACAAAGTTGGTAAGCATACCACCTGGCCAACGCTCTGTAATGTAAGGCATTTTGGCTTCAGTTGCTTTTTCTGAAACGATGTCTTTTGCTTGTTTCTTGGTAGCTACGAAAAGAATTTTTCTTCCGCTTGCTGCAATTTTCTTTAACGCTTCGTTTGCTTCGTCAAGCTTTGCAGCTGTTTTGTAAAGATTAATAATGTGAATCCCGTTGCGCTCCATATAAATATATGGTGCCATGTTTGGATTCCATTTACGGGTAAGGTGACCAAAGTGTACACCTGCGTCAAGTAACGACTTAACTTCTTTGTTGTCTGCCATTTTGTTTTAGTTTACGTTCCTGTTTAGATAGCAACCTTTCCTTAACAAGGACTTGGTTTAGATGCTAAACTAACTTCCGCGACATACGGAATAACAGCGTTATTAAATAAATATAATATGAACTTGTGTGCCATTGTAAGCAATGGCACGGTTGTATTAACGTTTTGAGAATTGGAATTTTTTACGCGCTTTCTTCTGTCCGAATTTCTTACGCTCAACCATTCTTGGATCTCTTGTTAATAAACCTTCTGGTTTTAAAATACCTCTGTTTTCTTCGTTAACCTCACACATAGCTCTTGAAAGGGCTAAACGGATTGCTTCTGCTTGTCCGGTAATTCCACCTCCAAATACGTTTACTGAAACATCAAAGTTCTTGTCGTTTTCAGTCAACATAAGTGCTTGTTTAACTTTATATTGTAATGTACCTGTAGTGAAGTATTTTTCCATATCACGTTTGTTGATAGTGATATTTCCTTTTCCTTCAGAAAGGTATACACGGGCTACAGCGGTTTTTCTTCTTCCTATTTTGTGAATAACTTCCATTACTTGATATCGTTAAGGTTAATGGTTTTTGGTTTTTGTGCTTCTTGATCGTGCTCTGCACCAGCATATACTTTAAGATTTCTGAAAAGATCTGCACCTAATTTGTTTTTAGGTAACATTCCTTTAATAGCTTTTTCAACTACTCTTGCAGGGTCTTTTCCGTATAATTCTTCTGCTGTTAAGCTACGTTGTCCGCCCGGATAGCCTGTGTGACGAATGTATTTTTTATCGTTCCACTTATTCCCGGTTAATACAATATTACTTGCATTTGTAATAACAACATTGTCTCCACAATCTACGTGAGGAGTAAAATTAGGCTTGTGCTTACCACGTAACAATTTTGCTACTTTACTAGCTAAGCGCCCAAGCGTTTGTCCATCAGCATCTACATGCAACCACTCTTTGTTTACAGTAGCGCTGTTTGCTGATATTGTTTTATAACTTAGTGTATCCACTTTTAATAATTTTTCTGCCGGCATTCACCTACCGTCAGGTTAAACATTCCTTCTTTTGGATAAATCGGGGTGCAAATGTACTATTATTTATTTGAAAAACAACACCCAAGGTTTTAATTTTTTAGGATATTGATTTTACTCAATAGTTACTACTAGATCACCCTTCATTAACATGGTGCCGGGTTTTAAGGTGATTGATTTTACTTTTCCGGAGCTATTGGCTGTGACTGTGGTTTCCATTTTCATAGCTTCAATTACAAAAAGAGGTGATCCTTCTTCTACTGTCTGCCCTTTTTTAACCAACATTTTATACAACATACCTTGTAGTGGCGCACCGTATTGATTGTTGTCTTCAGGGTCTGCAGGGGTGTGTATTTCCTTTTCAACTTTAACGGCTTTATCCTTAATTTCAACAAATCTGTTTTCACCGTTAACAGAGAAGAACACTATACGAACACCTTCATCGTTTGGTATTCCTACAGATAGTAATTTTACGATTATTGTTTTTCCTTCTTCTAGTTCAATAATTGCTTCTTCGCGCAGCTTCATTCCGTAGAAGAAATTTTTTGTAGGAAGTATGGCTAAATTTCCATAGAGTTTATACTTTTCGTGGGCTTGCTCAAATACGCGAGGGTATAAGCTGTAGGATAGAAAGTCTTCAAACTCAATGGGACGGCTGAATCCTTTTTGAAACTTTTTTCTGAAAGAAGCATATTCTGCTTTAAAGTCAATTGGTTTTAAATGTGCGTTGGGTCTATCAGTATATGGTTGTGTGTTTTTTAAAATTATTTTTTGAACCTCTTTTGGAAAACCGCCAAGAGGCTGTCCTAAGTCACCTTTAAAAAAGTTGATTACAGATTCAGGAAATGAAATTTCTTTTCCACGTTGTAAAATGTCTTCAGGAGTAAGATCATTGGTAACCATAAAAATAGCCATATCACCAACCACTTTACTGCTTGGAGTTACTTTTACCAAATTTCCGAAGAGATCATTTACTTTTTCATACATTTTGGTTACTTCGTGAAACCTATCTGCTAGACCTAATGCCTCAGCTTGCGGCCGTAAATTTGAATATTGACCACCAGGGATTTCATGTTGGTACACTTCGGCTGTTCCTGCTTTTAATCCAGATTCAAAAGGATAGTACATTTCGCGCGTATCTTCCCAGAAATTTGAAAATTCATTCAACGTTTTAATGTCATAATCTTGTGCTCGTTCGTGCTGTTTCATCATTTCAACAACCGAGTTAAAGTTTGGTTGTGACGTTAATCCAGACATGCCGCCCAATGCTACATCAACTACATCTACACCGGCTTCAATGGCCTTTAAATAAGTAGCAGATTGAATTGAAGAGGTGTCATGGGTATGTAAATGTAAAGGAATGTTAACTGTGTCTTTTAAAGCTGAAACCAATTCGGTTGCGGCATACGGCTTGAGTAAACCGGCCATGTCTTTTATAGCAATCATGTGGGCTCCTGCATTTTCTAAATCCTTGGCTAGTTGTTTGTAATAGGCGAGAGTGTATTTGCTTTCGTCTGGGTCGAGAATGTCACCGGTATAACTAATGGCTGCTTCTGCAATTCCATCGGTTTTGTTACGAACATATTGAATGCTGGGTTCCATCGCTTTTACCCAGTTTAATGAATCAAAAATGCGGAAGAGATCTATGCCGTTTTCCCAAGATTTTTCAACAAAGGTTTCAATCAAATTATCGGGATATGCTTTGTAGCCAACGCCATTGCTTCCTCGCAATAGCATTTGAAACAATATATTAGGTATGCGTTTGCGCAATTCTCGAAGGCGAGTCCACGGGCTTTCGTTTAAAAATCGCATACACACATCAAAAGTTGCACCTCCCCACATTTCTACACTAAAAGTATTAGGATGGTTTTTGGCATAACTTTCGGCTACTTTCAGCATGTCAAAAGTTCGCATTCTTGTAGCAAGTAATGATTGATGTGCATCACGTAGCGTTGTATCTGTATAATGTATTTTCTTTTCGTTTTTTAACCAAGCTGAAAATTTTTCGGGTCCCATTTCGGTAAGTAAGTCTTTGGTGCCTTTCGGAAATTTTTCAGAAGAATTGAAATGCGGAATTTTAGGGTTTCTGAATTTTTTATTTTCATCAATAAATTTTACATCGGGGTTTCCGTTGACAATTACTTCGCCTAAATAGTTAGTGATTTTTGTGGTTCTGTCTTGGGGTAGTTTTACATCAAATAATGAAGGAGTATTACCAATAAAATTTACCGTTGCAGCACCTTCTTTAAAGGTTTCATGTTGAATGACATTCTGAAGAAAGTGAATATTGGTTTTTACGCCACGTATTCTAAATTCTTTTAGTGCACGAACCATTTTACGTACCGCGCCATCTAAGGTACGGCCATGAGCTGAAACTTTTACAAGCATAGAATCAAAAAACGGACTTATGCTATAGGATTGATAAATACTACCTGCATCTAGGCGTATTCCCATTCCTGCTGCGCTACGGTAGGTGGTGATTGTTCCATAATCTGGAGTAAAGTTGTTTGTAGGGTCTTCTGTGGTTAATCTACATTGCAAAGCAAAACCGTATGTTTTTAATGACGCTTGATCATATACTTTTATTTGTTTGTCAGATAGCTTGTAGCCGCCAGCAATAAATATTTGTGATTTAATTAAATCAATACCGGTTACCATTTCGGTTACGGTATGCTCAACTTGAATACGTGGATTAACTTCAATAAAATAGACAGCGTCATTTTTATCTACTAAAAACTCAACAGTACCTACATTGTTATAATTCACTTCTTCTGCAATTGCGACTGCGTATGAGTAAAGCTTTTCTTTTACCTTTTCTGAAACATTATAGGAAGGTGCTACTTCTACAACTTTTTGATGTCTTCTTTGTACAGAACAGTCTCGCTCATATAAATGACGAATGTTACCGTGATTGTCTGCGATGATTTGAACTTCTAGGTGTTTAGGTTCTTCTACATATTTTTCTAGAAACATTGTGTCATCACCAAAAGCGTTGGCAGCTTCACTTTTTGCAGAATCAAAATTGTTTTTTAAATCATTTTCATTTTTAATAATTCGCATACCTCGACCACCGCCACCAGAAGCAGCTTTCAACATAACAGGATAACCGATGGTAGAAGCTTCAGAAAGAGCAATTTTCAAGGAGGTTAAATCTTTTGAATTACTTTTTATAATAGGAACATTACAGGCAGATGCAATCTTCTTAGCTGTTATTTTATCGCCTAAGGCGTCCATTACTTTTGGGTCTGGACCAATAAATATTATTCCTGCTTTGGCACATTTACGAGCGAATTCAGAATTTTCAGATAAAAAACCATATCCGGGATGGATTGCGTCAACATTTTTTGCTTTGGCAAGGGCTATAATTTCATCACTATTTAAGTAGGGCTTTAGGGGTTCGTCATTAGAGCCTATTTGATAAGCTTCATCGGCTTTGTAGCGATGTTGAGAGTACCTGTCTTCATAGGTGTATATAGCAACAGTTGTAAGGTTGATCTCGGTACAAGCACGGAATATGCGAATGGCAATTTCGCCACGATTGGCTACTAATACTTTTTTAATTTTCATAGGGTTATATGGGTTTTATCTGAAGGTTTGTAATTTGCTATTAAAGATAAAAAAGTATTATGTTTTTCTTGTTTTTACGGTGGTTAAATTATTTTTTTAAGAAATAAAGTACGGGTTTTCATTTTGATAATTGCGTATCACAAAGTCTAAAGCGCTTTGTAGAATTTGCCCCATATTTTCAGACTTTTTAAAATTTACATCGCCCGTAAGGTCAAGTAAGTCTTTTTTTAATTGGTTTGTTTTTTCGGGAGGAGAAATAGTGTCGTTTTTCATACATTCCAAAATTTCTTTTAATCTGCTTTGTTCACTTACCGCCCTTTTAGCAAGAAGTGAGCGTTCTTCACGTTTGTACTGTTCAATAGATTCTTCTTGCAAAAGTTTCATAGTCATTGTTACAAGCTTGTTATTTTCTTTCAAAAATTGAGGTTTGTAAACTTTTGCGTTACCTTCGTAACTTTGTTGGTCAAAATCGATGGCTCTAATTCTGTATTGAATTCTATCAAAATCGTGTGTAAGCACCATCACATAATTGTAAGAACGCATATCGCCAAGCAAACGAACAAAACAACGCTCGTTAAATTTTACAAACTCTTTTGCAATTTCCTTTTTTTGTTGATTGGAGCATTTGTCCAATTCATTTTCAATAAAATCATCTCCGGGAATTCCCGAGATATGTTCTTCAATCAGGGTGTTTCCGTGTACCAAAAAATTGATGTGGTTGGGAGAAAGCAAATGTTCTAGCTCTAGACCATAAATGCGAGATGCGTCTGCTTTTTTTATGTAAAGAAATAAATAGTTGTCATTTAAAATGTTTCTTACCTTAACACGAAAAGGTTTTGAATTTCCGAAGGTGCAAAAATCAATACTATCAATTGATATGTACGGCAGCAAGGTGTCACTACCATCAGAATGTAAAATGGAGTACATTCGTTTTAAGCTAGCATTAATTTCTTCACGTTCAAATTCAGAATAATACACGCTTATCCATAGCGTGTCGTTACCATGTTTATCATAAATAGCAACCGACCCTTGAAAGCGCAAGAGATCATCATAATAGATTGTAATTTTACTATTACGCCCGTGCTTGGTTAAATAATTGAAAAGTGCTTCAGAAATTTCATAAGCCGGTTTCTTTTTTGAAATAAGTTTTCGCATACCTATACAATATTATAATCCTTAAAGGTAGCATAATTACGAAGATATTTTTTGATGTTGTTTTTGTTAAAAAAACCTTAAAAAAATAAAAAAGTGTCACATTAAATTAAAAAGAATGTCTATTAAAGAAACTAACCAAGATGTTCAAAAACATTCACTTATACGTTTTTTTCTTTATTTTTTCACTTTCAGCTCAAGGTCAAGAGGAAAAAAAATCTGAAACCAAAATATATCCTAAACGAATTTACACCACCCAATCGATTGGCTCTGAAAATGCTCCAAAAATTGACGGTATAATTGATGAAACTGCTTGGGATAAAGTAGAGTGGACATCAGACTATGTAGAAAATCAACCTGATAACGGCACACCTCCTACAGAGCAAACCAAAATGAAAATTGTTTATGATGCCAAAAACCTCTATGTTGCTTTTAGGTGTTACGATGCCGATCCAGAAGGGATTGTCCAGCGACTTTCTCGTCGCGATGGTTTTGAGGGTGATTGGGTTGAGTTAAACATAGACAGCTATAACGATAACCGAACCGGATTTTCATTCACAATTACTGCCGCAGGGGTTAAGGGAGATGAGTTTATTTCAAATAATGGAAACAATTGGGATGGTAGCTGGAACCCTATTTGGTACGTAAAAACACAAATAGATGCTGAAGGATGGACGGCAGAAATGCGAATTCCGTTAAGTCAATTGCGTTTTGGGAATGCCGAAGAACAAATTTGGGGTATTCAATCTACCAGAAGATATTTCAGAAAAGAAGAGCGTTCATTATGGCAACCTGTAGATATCAATGCGCCAGGATGGGTGAGTGAATTTGGTGAGTTGCGCGGTATTAAGGGCATAAAGCCTCAAAAACAATTAGAAATTCAGCCGTATGGTCTTACCAAGCTAGATACCTATGAAGCAGAAGAAGGAAACCCCTTTAGGGATGGAAGCGATACTCGTTTTACAGCCGGGCTAGATGCCAAAATAGGAATTACAAATGATCTTACACTTGACGCTACAATTAACCCGGATTTTGGTCAAGTTGATGCCGATCCCGGAGCTATTGCCCTAGATGGGTTTGAAATTTTCTTCCAAGAACGTAGACCTTTTTTTGTTGAGAATAAAAACATTTTTGATTTTAGTGTGAGTGGCGGTTCAGATAATTTGTTCTTTTCAAGAAGAATAGGAAGAAGTCCGCAGGGATCTGCTTTTGGTCCTACAACAGCTTATGTAGATCAACCAGATAACTCAACCATTTTGGGTGCGGCAAAATTCAGCGGAAAAACGAAAGATGGATGGTCTATTGGAGTATTGGAAAGTGTAACCGATAAAGAATATGCAGATGTAATAGATGAAAATGGATCTAAAGAAGAAGTCTTGGTTGAGCCTTTAACCAATTACTTGGTAGGACGTTTACAGAAAGATTTTAATGATAGGAATACATATATAGGCGGAATTTTTACAGCAACCCACCGAAATTTAGAAAGTAACTTAAATTTTCTTCATAAAAATGCGTATTCTGGAGGGTTAGATTTTAAACACAATTGGAATAATAGAAATTATTATGTTGAAGGAAAGGTTTTTTTAAGCCAAGTAAACGGAAGCGAAGAAGCTATTGAGAGAACACAACGTTCAATAGTACATTTATTTCAACGAGTTGGTGCCAATCACGTTTCAGTAGATAGTACAAAAACATCCCTTACCGGAACAGGAGGAAGGGTGCAGTTTGGAAAAAGTGGAGGCGGAAACTGGCGATATTATGCTGGTGGTGTATGGCGCTCTCCAGAACTTGAACTTAATGATATAGGTTTTTTACGTCAAGCAGATAATATCAATCAATATGCTGAATTGCGACGGGTTTTTAATAAACCTACCAGTTGGTATCGTAGTGCAAACATACGAGCGTATCAATCTACAAATTATGATTTTGAAGGGAATTACAACAGTTTTTATTATCAATTAACCGGTTTTGTAAACTTTAAAAACAATTGGTTTGCTGAAGGCGGTTCAGAAAATAATGCTGCGCGTTTTGATAATTCTGAATTGAGAGGCGGACCCCGTTTTAGGAGAAATGGTGATCACTTAGGTTTTTTATACGTAGGTACAGATAGTCGGAAAAAATTCAGTACAACATTAGGTTATGTGTATGGTCAAGCAACTCAAAAAAACTTTTCATTTACCAGATATGAAGTACGTTTTAATTATCAGCCATTAAATGCATTGAGTTTATCGATGACAACAAAATATGAGTCTAGGCCGGATAAAACACAATATGTAGATCAATTAAATTATAATTCAACTAGAAGGTATATTACTGGAGAAATTGACCAAGAAACCATAAGTACAACACTGCGAGTTAACTATAATATTAACCCAAATTTGACCATTCAATACTATGGGCAACCTTTTATTGCTCGTGGTAAATACAGAAACTTCAACTTTGTAAATAACCCAACAGCCAAGGATATAAATAATCGCGTGACGTTGTATGATGCTAATCAAATTCAATTTGAAAATGATATGTACGCAATTGATGAAAATAGAGATGGTATCACAGATTATACCTTTAGAAATCCAGACTTTGCTTTTGTTCAGTTTAGGTCAAATTTGGTAGTGCGCTGGGAATATATTCCCGGCTCTGAAGTATTTTTTGTTTGGTCACAAGGTATAAACGGTTCGGGAAATTCATTGAATGATTTCAGTAAGATTATTGACAACCAATTACTTCAAAAGAAGCCTCAAAACACTTTTTTGATAAAAGCAACCTACCGGTTTGTTTTGTAAGCACACCTTTTATAGATATAAAAAGTAGTTTATCGAAAAGTAAATCTTAATTCAAACCGCATCGTAGGTTTTTTCGTTACGTATATTAAGTTTTGTAAAAAAATCGTAATTATGAATCGAAAAACACTCCTCACAATTTCTTGTTTTTTAATTTTAGCAATTTCTACTACCGCACAAGTAGGAATATCAACAACTACTCCAGAAGCAGCGCTCGATGTTACTTCAACAGATTCTGGGGTTTTAATACCAAGGGTCGTGCTTGACGATATTAATGATTATACTCCTGTTACAAACCCCAATGGAGGAGGAGCACCTGTAGTAAGTACATTGGTTTATAACGATGGTACAGGAGGATTATCTCCTGCCGGATTTTACTTTTGGAACGGAACTGAATGGAGACAATTGATAGATAATAAGCCTGACGTTTATGTAGGTAAGTTTATTATAAACAGTACAAATGTTGATGCGTCGGGTAATATTGATATCTCAACTATACCTTTTCAACCAAAACGTGTTACGTTCACTGCTTATGCGAATGTTGATGAATATATTCAAAATGCTAAAAGTTCAGGATCTAATAATAACAATACTAAAGAAAATACTTTTGGTTCTATGAAAGGCTTTGCTCGAGTTGACCCAACTGTACCTTCGGGAATATCTCAACAAGTTATCTTCAATGGAGGTTCTGGTAACTCAATAAATAATATATCTCGCTATGCTTCCTCTTCACATTGTATAGGGTTACGATATACTAATAATAATGGGGATAACTTAGGCTTAACGAATGCTTCTCTTACTAGCTTTTTAAGCAATGGATTTAGGTTGGATGTTTCAACGTTAACAGATAATGTAGTAGTTATCTACGAGGCCTATCGTTATTAATGCGCTTCCAGCCAATTATCACCAAGACCTATTTCTACGTCTAGTGGTACTTTCAGGCTATAGGCGTTTTCCATTTCGGTTTTAATGAGTTTTTGAAGTTCATCCAATTCTGGTTTATACACATCAAAAACCAATTCATCATGTACTTGAAGCAACATTTTACTTTTATACTTTGCTTCAGTCATTTTTTTGTGAATGTTGATCATTGCAAGCTTTATAATATCGGCAGCGCTACCTTGTATGGGTGCGTTTACCGCATTGCGTTCTGCTGCGCCTCTCACTACAGCGTTACTACCATTTATGCCGTTGAGGTATCTACGCCTTCCTAAAACAGTTTGAACGTACCCGTTATCTCGTGCAAAATCAACCAACTCGCTCATGTAATTTCTAAGTTTTGGGTAGGTTTTGTAGTAGGTGTCTATCAGTTCTTTTGATTCTTTTCTTGATAAATCGGTTTGATTGCTTAAACCGAATGCTGAAACTCCATAAATTATTCCGAAGTTTACCGTTTTGGCGTTGCTACGTTGTTCACGAGTGACTTTATCAATAGGAACGTTAAATACTTTAGCAGCTGTTGAAGCGTGAATGTCTTCGCCGTTTTTAAACGCTTCAATCATGGTGTCTTCTTCACTTAAAGCTGCGATGATGCGTAATTCAATTTGAGAGTAATCTGCAGCCAACAAGGTGTAATCTTTATTACGTGGAACAAATGCCTTTCTCACTTGTCGCCCACGTTCTGTACGAATAGGAATGTTCTGTAAGTTTGGGTTGTTGCTACTCAAACGTCCAGTTGCGGCAACGGTTTGCATATAATCTGTATGAACACGGCCGGTACTTTCTTCAATTTGTTCTGGAAGAGCATCTACATAGGTGCTTTTAAGTTTTGTGAGTCCTCGATATTCCAGTACATCCCGAATTATTTTATGATCTTTAGCCAAATAAGAAAGTACGTCTTCTGCGGTAGAAAACTGTCCAGTTTTGGTTTTTTTAGGTTTATCAACCAGTTTCATTTTTCCGAAGAGAATATCACCCAGTTGCTTTGGTGAAGCAATATTAAATTCTTCTCCGGCTTCTGTATAAATGTCTTTTTCAAGACGTTCAATATCATTTGTTAATGCTTCAGAAAGACTTGCTAAATACTCCTTATCTAGCTTAATTCCTTCCAGTTCCATATCGGCTAATACACGCAGCAGCGGAATTTCAATGTCGTCAAAAAGCTCTTGTGTGTTGGCTTCGCCTAATTCTTTAGCAAAATGTTCTTTAAGCTGAAGCGTAATATCTGCATCTTCTACTGCATATTCTGTTTGGTCTTTAACCGGAACATCACGCATTGACTTTTGATTTTTACCCTTTTTACCAATCAATTCGGTGATTGAAACTGGCGTGTAGTTGAGGTATGTTTCGGCTAGTACATCCATATTATGCCGCATATCTGGGTTGATAAGATAATGGGCTAACATGGTGTCAAACAAGTTGCCTTTTACTTCAATGTCATATTTGGCCAGAACTTTAATGTCATATTTTAGGTTTTGACCTACTTTTTCTATTTCCTCCGCTTCAAAAAAGGGTCGTAATGTTTCAATAATTTCTTGAGCTTTTTCCTTTTCTTCAGGAAAAGGAATGTAAAAGCCTTTACCGGCTTCCCAAGAAAAAGCAATCCCAACTAACTCGGCAGTTAAAGGATTTAAGCCAGTAGTTTCGGTGTCAAAACAAACGCTTTTTTGTTTTAGTAGGTTTTGTAGAAACAATTTGGTTCCCATTCCGGGTTGCACGGTTTGGTAAAAATGCTCCGTGTCTTTTATGGTTTTTCTAGAATTATATGCTTCAACATCTGCAGATGTTTTTCCATCACCATCAAATAATGAAAATTGACCACTACCTGCAGTTTTTGAAGTTTTTTTAGCTGTTTCAGAATTGGAAACTTTTGTAACTTCTTCTTGTGCTCCTTCTGAAGAAAATAATTTTAAAAATTGATCTCTTAGTCTTCTAAACTCAAGTTCTTCAAAAATTTCTTGCACTTTTTCGGCATCGGGCATAGAAAGTTCATAGTCTTTTTCATTAAAGGTAACTTCACAATCTGTAAAGATGGTAGCGAGTTTTTTTGAAAGTCGGCCAATTTCTGCATTTTCAATAACCTTTTCTTTCATTTTCCCTTTTAGTTTATCGGTATTTTCCAATAAACCTTCCATAGAGCCGTATTTTGCAATAAACTTTTTAGCAGTTTTATCACCCACACCCGGTAACCCCGGAATATTATCACTAGAATCACCCATCATACCCAAATAGTCAATTACTTGTTCTGGACGTTCTACTCCAAATCTCTTTTGAACTTCTGGAATTCCCCAGATTTCAATGGCATTACCCATTCTAGCAGGGCGGTACATATGTATGTTTTCGGTTACTAATTGAGCAAAATCTTTATCTGGAGTAACCATAAATACTTTATAATCTTGGCTTTCGGCTTGTTTTGCCAGTGTGCCTATAATATCATCTGCTTCCATTCCAGATATTTCTACACAAGGAATGTGCATGGCTTTTAATATGTCTTTTATAATAGGGATGGATTGTCTAATTACATCTGGTGTCTCATCGCGATTGGCTTTATAATCTGGAAAAAGTTCAGTACGTTCTTTGCTACCGTCTTTATCAAAACAAACGGCTAGATGATCTGGTTTTTCTCGTCTTATTACATCAAAAAGAGAATTAGTAAAACCCATTATGGCTGAAGTGTCCTGCCCTTTTGAATTAATACGAGGGTTTTTAATAAGAGCGTAATATCCGCGAAAAATTAAGGCATACGCATCGAGAAGAAATAAACGTTTTTTATCAGACATGAAATGAAGAATTGTGTTTCTTTCAAATGTAAAAAGAAGACTTCAGAAATACGTTGTTTCCATAAAAAAATAAAAGCCGTTCTTCCTCAAAAACGACTTTTATTATAAAAACAGTACAAAAAACCCCAGATGTTTTCTGTACCAATTTTATTTACGAAAGAAAATATAGTGCGGTTTTAAAAATTTTAAATTTTAACATAAAAAAAGCCGCTCCTCCTCAAAAGCGACTTTTTATAACCTTAAATAACTGAAAAGTTCTTTCTTTTCTGCTTCAAAACTAGCGTATTAAACTTTTTTAAATATTAATCTAGTGTTACCATTTGGAAAAATAAAGGTGGGATTCAAAAAATAGTGTTAAAAGATATTATTTTCTCACAAAAAATGTCTGTAAAACCTTCTTTTTACAGATAAAATGTTTAATTTATACGTTGAATAACATATATTCGCACGCAAATTTATTGAACCTTACAATCTTCCCATTATGAAAAACATTAAATTACTTTTTTTATCTTTTCTAGTTTGTGGTTTTTCTTATGCTCAAGTAGGAATAGGAACCACTGATCCAGACCCATCTTCCATGTTGGATGTAGAATCTGAAACACAAGGAATGTTGGTACCGAGAATGACTACGTTACAAAGAAATGCAATTGGTGACCCTGGTCCCCCTGCTATTCCACCCGCAGACGGTTTATTGGTTTATGATACCGATGAAGCTTCTTTTTATTACTATGATGGAGGTGATGATAGATGGGTAAAAATTAACTCAGCGTCAAACCAAAGAGATAATTACGTTCTTGTTAAAAGTAAAGCAGATCTACCAACTCCCTCTGGCGGTACAATAACGTTAGATGAAAATACTTACTACGAAATAAATGGTACAATTAATTTAGGGGCCGACTCAATTGACTTGAACAACGCGTATGTTTCTGGTTTAGATGCAAATGAAGATGTTTTGGTTTCTTCAAATACAGTGTTCATTGGAAGTACTGGAGGTGCTATTAGAAATGTGACCATTACAGGCGGAACAGCTTTCAATATTACTGGAGGAAATCTTTTACTTATTCAGAATACAATTATAGCCAATATGGCTAGTGTTGGTACAATTTCAAACGTAGGTACTTATTTTACAAATATTGTTCAATTTGTTGGTAATTCAAATGGAGTAACATATTCCAACATTGATAATCTGTTATTGAATAATCAAGCATGGTTAGATAGTAATAACGGAACTTTTGAAACTCTCTCTGGGACTTTTCAATTAGTTGAAAAGGTTAGTGGTTTTAGTACTGTGAACGGTTCTGATGTTGCATTAGATGTAAGTACTAATCCAAATGTAGGCAAAGGGGTAATACAAGGAACGGTTTTTTCAGGTACAACATCAGCTCCTTCAGGTTATATTAACAGGTACTCTGTTGGATCTTATACTAGTTACAATTTTAGTAATGATTGGACAGTTAATGCGCCGGGTATTCCAAGAGAGAGTGATGATGTTGCAACAGGTAACCTTTACTATGATTCTTCTTCTGTGGTTAATGTAACAAATACAACACCTTTTAAGCTTCCAGTAAATACTGATGCAATTCGACTTTTTAGATCTGCAGAAGGTACTGGTGCTAACAGTGAAAATCGAATTATTTATAGAGGTGAAAAGGGAAGAGCTTTAAATGTTTTTACAACCTTGTCTTTTACAGCAACAGCAGGAACTCGTTTAGCTTTTTCGATATACCAAAATGGATCATTAGTTACAGGTACAGAAACTATTGTTGATGTCCTACAAACTAATCAAAGACAGTCAGTATCAATTATAGGTACAGTTAATGTAGTTAAGGATGATTATATAGAAATTTTTGTACAAAAATTATCTACTGGAAATGAACAACTTCTAGTTACTTCTTATAATTTGCTGGTTAACTAAATTGTTTTTATTCATAAAATCCAAAACCTTCGGCAATACATACCGAAGGTTTTTTTGTGCCTTTAAGCTATCGTGAAACACTATAATGCTTCCGGGTTTTATGTGTTGTAATACATTTTGAAGGCATTTCTCTTCAGATACAGAATTATCATAATCATAACTCAAAACACTCCACATAATAATTTTATACCCTTTTTGTTGAAGAATCCTAGACTGTTTTGAAGTTAGTTTTCCGTAAGGTGGTCGAAATAACTTAGTATTTTGATTTAAATACGTTTCACAAATTTCAACATTTTTAATGTATTCTGAAGGTTGGGTTTGCCAGCCGTTTAAGTGATTAAAAGTATGGTTGCCTACCGAATGACCTTCGGCAAGGATTCGGTTATAAATATCAGGATGTTTTTTAATGTTGTCGCCAATGCAAAAGAAGGTCGCTTTGGTGTTGTATTGCTTTAAGGTGTCTAATACCCATGGTGTGACTTCGGGAATGGGTCCATCGTCAAAGGTTAAGTAAACATTGTTATTATTATTGGGCAATGCCCAAATTCGCTTCGGATAGATCCGTTGCACAAATTTGGGCACTGTTACCAAACGCAGTTTCACTTTTTATTCTTCTATTGCTTCATTTAAAATTTCATTAGGAACTGAATCTGCCATAATTTGGATAGATTCTTTTTCTTGAAGATCTTTTTCAACATCAACACCTTCATTCTCATTATAAAAATGACGGAATAATTTTAAGTAGTCATTAAATCCTTTTGCTTCTTCCTTTGCAAATGCCTCGTCATCATAAACAATAAGTATATCTACCAAGCCTCGATAGCGTTCCATGTCGCTTATTATTTCGTCGGCTATTGCATATTGCCTGTTTACTTTTAAACCGCTGTAATAAAGAAGTTTTTCTTGGTATTTTTTTGACACTTTTTTGTACAATTCACGCGCTTTTTCTGGCTTACCTACTTCATAATACCCCAATACAAAAGGTTCTAATAATGAATAATATTCAAAATATTCAACAGGCATTTTTTCCATAGCTAAGTCGAGTACATCTTCAGCTTTATCTTTTTTGCCTTCGTTAATTAAGTTTTCTGCTAAACGTGCTAGATTACTTCGGTACGTGATTCCATTGCGTCTAGTTTCAGTATCGTGATAAATATCTGGACTTCCGCTGTTGCCCCAATCCCAGTTCATCACAATATCATACATTTTTTCAGTATCTACACGGCCCATATCAAATGGATTGCGTGGGTTTATAGGAGTTCTTATTGGCACTAGTTTGTAAACCACGCCATCTAGTTGCAAGTAGTCTTTCATCCATAGGTAATCATCATCACCAAAGGCCCCACCACTGAAATAAATAGGGCGCTCCCAGTCGTTATTGGCGATAATATCTAGCATCATCATTCTATTTTTATAAATAACATTTCCTTTTAATCGAATAAATAGCTCATCAACAATTTTATCTGCATCTTTCTGCGGAACAATTCCGTTTTCTAAAACAGCCTGTTTATCTACAGGAACACGTATTGTTTTGGCAGGGAAGGTGTTGGCCATTTGGTTGCTTTCAAGCTCTACTTGTGTAGCAGGACTATCATTTGCAACCCAATTCATCCATGTTTTTATATCTACAGTATCTTTTTTAGTTTCTTGAAAATATAAGAAATCACGTGTACCATAGCGATACTTATCGTGCGTTAATTGTGATGGTATAGGGTCGCTTGTGAAGGCTTTTTTCTTCATATCATCTATATACCAATCTGTCTGAAATAGACTCGTGTTGATTATACGAACATCTTGTCTATACCCTTCAATATTTTGTGCATACCACAAAGCAAAAGTGTCATTATCACCAATGGTAAATAATATGGCGTTTTCATCAACCGAATCAAGATACATCTTAGCCATTGAATTGGCAGTGTACCTTCCTGAACGATCGTGGTCATCCCAATTTTGGTATGCCAATAATACTGGTGAAGCTAGTAGCGTAGCACCTAATACAACTGGAATAGCAACTTTTGGTGACAGATACTCTTTAACCACTTCGAAAAGAGCGTAAACTCCAAAACCTATCCACATTGCAAAAATGTAGAATGAACCTACGAGTGCGTAATCCCGCTCACGCGGTTCAAATGGGCGTTCATTCAAATATATTTTTAGTGCGAGACCTGTAAACAAGAAAAATATGAGCAATACCCAGAATTTCTTTTTATCATTTTTAAAGAGGAAGACAATACCTAGAACTCCCAAAATGAGCGGTAAGAAAAAGTATGTGTTTCTTGCTTCGTTATTTTTCACATCACTTGGCAAATTATCTTGTGAGCCTAAACGCAACTCATCAATAAAATCAATACCACTAAGCCAATTACCGTGTAAATCTGTATATTGACCTTGAACGTCGTCTTGTCTTCCGGCAAAATTCCACATAAAATAACGCCAATACATATAGCCAAACTGAAACTCAAACATAAATTTGAGGTTTTGACCCAAAGATGGTTTTTCAATATCTAGTGCAAGTCCAAAGTCATTCATAAACTTGTCATAATCTTTACCGTCAACAATACCTTCGGCGTAAGCTTGCTTAAATTTATTCACCTCTTGTACCAATCGTTTTTCGCTTCGGTATTCGGGTTTTATGGTGAAATCTAGCCCTTCGGTAAAGTCTAAATAGTTTGCACTATTTTCAATACTCCACATTCTTGGTAAAAGCGCTTTTTGTGAATCGTCTGTGTTTTGACGGGCATTTTTATAGTCATTAACTATAACGTATTTACCGCTTTTTTCATCAACTTCATATTTTGGTTTTTCGTCCAAGTAAGGATTGTCAGGATCTAATCCTACATACTTTTCAGTAAAAAGGGGTCCATAAAACAAGTGAGTTTGTGGATATTGTTCTCTGTTGTAATAAGCTAATAACTCTCTAGCGTTAGATGGATTGTTTTCATTAATTACCGTTCCTGCATTGGCTCTCACTGGTAGCATCAACCAGCTTGAAAACCCAATAAATATGAATAAAATGCATAATAGTAATGTGTTGAACTGGGTGTAGTTTTTCTTTCGGGTATACCGAAGTCCAAAATAAAATAAAGCAATAAATAGAATACCGGCGATAAGTGTTCCTGAATGAAAAGGTAATCCTATGCTGTTTACAAAAAACAATTCAGAAGCACTGAAAAACTTCATTGTCATAGGTAAGAGTAGCTTAAAAATAAACAACAAAATAGCTACCATAACAATATTGGCAATAATGAAATTTTTAATAGTTACTTTCTTGTAGTTTTTAAAGAAATATAAAAACCCTATTGCAGGTATGGTAAGCAGTCCTAAAAAGTGAATCCCGAAGGAAAGCCCAATAATAAATGCGATTAAAATCACCCAACGATCGCCTCTTGGAGTGTTCATTTCTTTTTCCCATCGTAATCCGCAATAAAACAATAATGCTGTAATAAACGCTGAAGAGGCGTATACTTCTGCTTCAACAGCATTAAACCAAAAACTATCTGTAAATGCAAAACTCATAGAACCTATAAAGGCGCTTCCTAAAATAGCAATTGAGTTGGTGGTCGTTAATTCTTGATGTTTTGATACTACATTTCTTAGTAACATGGTGAGAGACCAAAACATAAATAAAATGGTAAATGCACTGGCAAAGACAGACATTAGGTTAATAGTAAGAGCTATGTTTGAAGCTTCCATTGCAAAAATTGAGAAAAAAGCACCCAATAATTGGTATAGTGGAGCTCCGGGTGGGTGACCTACTTCTAGGTTACTTGCTGTTGTAATATATTCACCAGCATCCCAAAAACTTGCTGTGGGCTCAACAGTAAGCCAATATGTAATTAAGGAAATAAGAAAGGCGGACCAACCTAATAATTGATTCCATTTATTAAAGTTAAAAGAAGCCATACACTCTACCAATTTTTGTTGTGGCGAATTTACTAATAATATATGTAGTGCTAAGCACCAAAACTATGTAACGTGCCAAATTGTAGGGATATTTTATCATTTTTTTAAAAAGTTGGAGAAGAAATAAGATTTTTTGCCATTTTTATTTGCTGAAGAAAAAGTTTGTATTAAATTTGCGTCCTCATTATGGAATTGGCCCATGGTGTAACTGGCAACACGTCTGGTTTTGGTCCAGAAGAGTCTAGGTTCGAGCCCTAGTGGGCCAACTTGAAAACCCAATCTTATATAAGATTGGGTTTTTTTATGCGTTTAAATCAATAAAACGGGCCAAAGTAGTTACCAGACGGCGATGGTTTTTCACAAAAGGATTGGAACGATCCCATACATAACCTGCAAGCACCGAGCAAATTTGCTTTTTTATATCGGGACTAGTTGTGTTATTAAAAAATATTTTTTGAAGATTACCAGAATACCACTCATCAACATATGTTTTAAAAACTGCGACTCCTTGTTTTAAATGATTTTCATAATCTTTATTCCAGTCTACAATATTTCCGTTTAATTTATCTGAAATTAATTTTGCCGCCAAAAGACCAGATTCTGTTGCAAATGTTACCCCAGAAGAAAATACAGGGTCTAAAAAACCAGCACTATTTCCGGTAATAACATATCCATTGCCATATAAATCACCCATAGGTCTGGCAAAATCTTTTAATTGTTTAGGTTCAAATAGAAAGTCACAGTTTTTAAAGCGGTCGTAATAATAATCAGAAAGCTTTAATAGTTTTTGAAGTTTTTCTGAAGAATTGCCCGAAAAACTATCAATAAAAACTTCGGGACCTACAAAACCTATACTAGTGTCACCATTTGAAAATGGAATAACCCAAAGCCAACTTTTTTCATTTACTACATCAAAGGTTATTAAAGTTCCTTCCTCGCCTTTGGGTCTTTTTATGTCTTTTACATGCGTAAATATAGAGGCATTGCCGTGACTTTTTGCCGGTTGAATTTCCGAAATTAATTTTGGGATAACACGACCGGGTCCGCTGGCGTCAATAACATATTTGGCATGTATGTTTTTTTTAACTCCGTTGGCAGAAATAGCTTTTGTTGTAGAAGAGCCGTTGGTTTCAAATTTTATATCTATTACTTCGGTTTCAAAAGATATAGAAACTCCCTTTTTTTGAAGTTCATCCGTCAAGGTTTTATCAAACTCGTCTCTCGGCACTTGCCAGGTCCAATCCCAGCCATTTGTATATTTTTCTTTAAAATCAAAATGGCAACTTTTATCTTCCTTTAAAAAACGAGCTCCTTTTTTTACTTGAAAATTCTTGGCTTTAAGGCAATCTAGCAAATCAACTTCTTGAAAATGCTCCATGCAGCGTGGTAATAGGCTTTCGCCTATAGTAAATCTAGGGAATTTACATTTTTCTACCACTTCTACGGTAAACCCTTGCTTATGTAAATATGCTGCTGCTACAGCTCCAGATGGTCCTGCGCCAATTATTAATACATCTGTTTTAAAGTCGTTCATTTAGAATCGTAGAAAGATTATTAATTTATTTTAATTTTACACCCCAAAATAACTACATTACGTTGGTTATTGCAGGATATTTTGCTAAAATTTCCAATTTACTTGAAATGAATATAGGTAACGATGATTTAGTACTTCAGGATTTTCACGATGTGGTTTTTTCTGAAAAAACTATTTCAATAGAAAATGCTGTTTTGCAAAAGGTTAAAGAGAGTTTTGATTTTTTGACCACTTTTTCTGAAAATAAAATTATTTATGGTGTCAATACCGGGTTTGGACCTATGGCACAATATAAGGTTGATGATTCAAAACGTATTCAACTTCAATATAACTTAATACGGAGTCATGCTTCAGGAACCGGAAATCAAATTCCTACTAAGTACGTTAAGGCCTCGATGTTGGCACGATTAAATACTCTTGCCATTGGTAAATCTGGTATGCATCCTTCTGTTATCACATTAATGACAACTTTGATTAATAGAGATATAATCCCGGTTGTCTATGAACATGGAGGTGTAGGCGCTAGTGGCGATTTGGTGCAATTAGCTCATATATCATTGGTATTAATAGGTGAGGGCGAAGTAATGTATCAAGGAAAAAAACAACCCACTTCCACTGTTTTTAAAAAGGAAAAACTAGAGCCAATTACTGTTGCACTTAGAGAGGGTCTTGCGTTGATGAATGGAACTTCGGTTATGTCTGGTATAGGCATTCTCAATACTATTCAAGCTAATAAGCTGTTAAGCTGGGTTATTGCAGCTTCATCTGCAATTAATGAAATTGTAAAAGCGTATGACGATCATCTATCTTTTGAATTAAACGAAGCCAAAAAGCACACTGGGCAACAACAAATTGCTCAACGAATGCGAACTCATCTAAAAGACAGTAAACTAACTAGAAAAAGAGAACATCATCTCTACAATGGTGAGGTAAAAGACACTGTAATTGAAGAAAAAGTACAAGAATATTATTCTCTGCGCTGTGTACCGCAAATTCTTGGTCCTGTTTTAGATACACTAAAGCATGTTGAAAAGATAATATTAGAAGAAGTAAACTCTGTTAATGATAACCCTATTGTCGACGTAAAAAAGCAACAAGTATATCACGGCGGAAATTTTCATGGGGATTACGTTTCTTTAGAAATGGATAAGCTTAAACTAGTAACAACAAAAATGAGCATACTTGCCGAGCGTCAATTAAATTATCTGCTCAACTCAAAGCTCAATGGTATTTTACCACCTTTTGTCAATCTAGGTGAACTAGGTCTTAATTATGGCATGCAAGGCGCTCAGTTTACAGCGGTTTCTACAACTGCAGAAAACCAAACGCTTTCTAACTCAATGTATATACATAGCATTCCAAACAACAATGACAATCAAGACGTTGTAAGCATGGGAACCAATGCAGCGTTATTAACCAAACGAGTAATTGAAAACACCTTTGAGGTAGTTGCTATTGAAATGATGACCATTATACAAGCGATTGAATATTTAAATATTCAAAATGAAGTTTCATCAAAAACAAAATGGTTATATGATGAAATAAGAAAGCTTGTTCCTCCTTTTAAAAAGGATGAAGCAATGTATCCGTATGTAAAAAAAGTGAAAGATTATTTAATAGATTCTGAAGTATGAAGTGTGCATTAGTAACAGGTGGATCAAGAGGGATTGGTAAAGCTATTTGTATACAATTGGCTATAGATAGTGAGTATCATATTCTTATCAATTATCGTTCAAATAAAGAAGCTGCTCTTCATACATTAAACGAAGTAGAACAAGCAGGCGGAAAAGCAACACTTTTACCGTTTGATGTTTCAGAAAGAGAAGAAACAATAACTGCTTTGCAAAAATTTAAAGAAGAAAATCCCAACGCTATTATTGAAGTACTCGTTAATAATGCTGGTATTACAAAAGATGGTTTATTTATGTGGATGAAACACGAAGATTGGAACCATGTGATTGATACTAATTTGAATGGTTTTTATAATGTAACCAATCACTTGATTCAATCCATGCTGATGAACCGTTACGGTAGAATAGTAAATATGGTGTCACTAGCCGCAATGAAAGGTAATGCGGGGCAAGTACATTATGCTGCAGCAAAAGGAGCTGTTGTAGCTGCTACCAAATCTCTTGCACAAGAAGTAGGTAAACGTAATATAACAGTAAATGCCGTAGCCCCCGGATTTATAAAAAGTGATATGACTCACACACTTGATGAAAAAGAACTTAAAAAGTTAATCCCGCTAAACCGTTTTGGTAATCCTGAAGAAGTAGCACACGTAGTTTCTTTTTTAGCTTCAGAAAAAGCATCATATATCACAGGAGAGGTGATCAATATTAATGGCGGAATGTATTCATAAGCAAAAAAATCGTGTAATTTTGTAACTCATTTAATTGTACTACACTCATGGCCGCAGATTGGGACGGAAAATCTCGGGGAACAGTCTTTGGTTTTAAAGTATTTGTTTTCTTTATCAAAAACTTCGGTATTCGTGCTGCGTATGCATTGATGCATCTACCCATTCCGTATTTCTGTTTCTTTTCACGAAAAAATGTGCGCGGACTTTTTTATTATTTCAGAAAAAGGCAACAGTATTCTTGGTTAAAAAGTTCCGTAAGTATTTATAAAGGATATTATCAATTTGGGCAAACGCTAATTGATAAAGTTGCTATTCAATCAGGGCTTCAACATAAATACACGTATGAGTTTGACGGAATACAAAACCTACAAGAAACCCTAGCTTTACAAAAAGGAGGTATTTTAATTAGTGCTCATGTGGGCAATTTTGAGTTGGCTCAATATTTTTTTGAAGAATTAGACCAAAAAGCAACTATAAGCATTGTGATTACCGATCAAGACCATAAAAACATAAAAGAATATTTAGGTTCGGTTGTGGGGCGTAAGCAAAACAATTTTATCATTGTAAAAGACGATATGTCCCATATTTTTGAAATCAATGCTGCATTAGCTCAAAATAAAATTATATGTATTTCGGGTGATCGGTATATGGATATAACAAAAGCTATTGAAGCACCACTTTTAGGAAAAAAAGCAAAGTTTCCGGTAGGTCCTTTTCATTTGGCAACTCGTCTCAAGGTACCTGTTTTATTTGTATATGTAATGCGAGAACCTAAAAAACATTATCATTTATATGCTCGAAAAGTTGAGGTTGCTTATCGTGATGTAAATGGATTGTTGACAAATTATACCCAAAGTCTCGAGCAGATTATAGACAAATATCCTTTGCAATGGTTTAATTTTTACGACTTTTGGGATGATATTGATTAAATGTTGAGTTTTGAAACCAGTAGCGCTTCCCATTACAGATCCTATTCTATTACAAAAACTGCTTCCGCAGCGCGAACCTATGATTATGGTTGATGCGTTGATGTATTACGATGAAAAATCAGTACATTCAACAATGACCATTTCAGAAAAAAATATATTTGTAGAAAATGGGTTTTTATCTGAAACAGGTTTGCTAGAACATATTGCTCAAACCGTAGCTTTACATACCGGTTATGCAGGATACTTAGAAGAAAAACCTGCCAGAGTAGGATACATAGGCGCTATTAAAAAAGCCGAAATTTTTAAAACACCGGCTGTCCAAGAAACCATTCATACCGAAATAGAAATTCTGCATGCGGCTATTGGTATTACATTGGTAAAAACTGTAACCAAGTTGAACAATACAATAATAGCAATCACACAAATGAAAACCATGCTAAAAGCGTAATGCAACAACCAGTTTACATACAAGAAGGATCTGTGATTACACCGCTGGGATTTACTATTGCTGATAATATTTCTGCAATTGAAAAATCACAATCTGCCATTCAAGAACAAAATAAAACTGAAATTCTAGATACGCCCTTTTATGCGGCGATGATTGATTCAGAAAAAATTGACACCACTTTTAAGAGCTTGGACGATGCTTCAAAATATATGAAATTGGAAAAAATGATGTTGCTTTCGGTTGCTGAAACACTTAAGAAATCAACGTTAACCATTTCAGACAAGACGGCTCTTATTGTAGCAACTACAAAAGGAAGCATCGATGCCTTAAACACCGATAATCCTTTTCCTGAAAAACGAGCCTATTTATCAGTTTTGGCTAAAACAATTCAATCTTTTTTTGGTTTTAAACAAGAACCTATTGTGGTTTCAAATGCTTGTGTTTCTGGAATACTAGCCGTTGCCGTAGCCAAGCGACTTATTCAAAATAATATATGTGATAATGCGGTTGTGGTCGCAGGTGATTTGGTTTCAAAATTTACGGTAACGGGGTTTAATACCTTTCAGGCATTGAGTGACGGCCCTTGTAAGCCTTACTCAAAATATAGAAATGGCATTAGTATTGGTGAAGCAGCAGCATCGGTAATTGTTTCAAAAGAAAAAAAAACATCTTCTATTCAAATACTCGGTGATGGTTCTTGTAATGACGCCAATCATATTTCGGGACCTTCTAGAACCGGCGAGGGGTTGTATAAAAGTATAAAATCTGCAATGCTCGAAGCCAATGTAGTATCAAATGAAATTGATTTAATTTCAGCTCACGGAACAGCCACAATTTACAATGACGAAATGGAAGCCATTGCTTTTAATCGCGCTCATTTACAAGATGTACCTTTGCATAGCTTAAAAGGAACCTATGGTCATACCTTAGGCGCTTCAGGACTGCTGGAAGCTATAATTGGTTTTGAAGCGATGAAACGCAATACATTATTTCCTTCATTGGGGTATGACGAATCAGGAATTTCAAAACCCCTACATATCATTAAAGAAGTAAAAAATAAATCCATCAGCACTTTTTTAAAAACAGCCTCAGGTTTTGGAGGTAGTAATACAGCTGTGCTTTTTAAAAATTAATTTTGAATACTCAATTAAACATACAAGCTTGGTGCAGCGTACAAAAGGGTACAGTGATGTGCAATGGCAAGAAAATTGTGACTACAAAAAATACACGTTCTTTTTCTGAATTTGCTAAACACGTCTACAAACACCAAGAATGGGAGTATCCCAAGTTTTTCAAAATGGATCGATTGAGTAAATTAACATTTTTGACTTCTGAAATAGTATTGAATTCAATACCTATAAGTTCTAGAGATAAAGAGCGAATGGCAGTAGTGTTTTCAAATAAAAGTGCTAGTTTAGATACAGATAAAGTATATCAAGACTCCATAAACAGCATAGAACACTTTTACCCAAGTCCTGCTGTTTTTGTGTACACATTGCCCAACATAGGAATGGGAGAGGTATGCATTAAAAATAAGATTCAAGGTGAAAATGCTTTTTTTGTTTTTGATGAATTTAACCCCTTATTTTTAAAGCAATATGCTGAGAGCCTTGCTAATAATCAAAAAGCAAAACACATTCTTTGTGGTTGGACCGAAATAGGTGAAAAAGGATATAATTCTTTTTTATATTTGGCATCCCAAAAAGGAACGCTTCCATATACGGAAGAAACGATTAAAAAATTATACACCCAAAGTTGATGGACGCATTAAAGCAGGAACTGAAAGAAAATATTATAGAGCAATTAAACCTCGAAGAATTTACCGTTCAAGATATTGATAACGATGATGCACTCTTTGGTGATGGTCTGGGATTAGATTCTATTGATGCTTTAGAATTAATAGTAATGCTTGATAAAGACTACGGAATAAAACTAACCGACCCTGAAAAAAGTAAAGAAATTTTTCAGTCAATCAATGTTTTAGCAGATTATATAGCCAAACATCGCACAAAATAGTACTTAAATGAATAATGAAGTCGCCATAACCGGAATGGGCATACTTTCTGCCATTGGTAATTCGGTTCAAGAAAATAGGCGCGCACTTCTTAGTTCAAAAAGTGGGTTAGGAACTCTAAAGCATATAGATTCTAACCATAAAAATGCTATTAAAGTAGGAGAAGTATCGCTTACTAATTCTGAGATAGTAAAAAGACTTAACCTTTCTGAAAAAAACAATTTTACGCGCACAGCATTATTAGGTACTCTGGCTGCAAAAGAAGCTATGCAACAAGCCAAAGTATCAAATTATTCAGATTATAAAACCGGTTTTATTTCAGCAACAACAGTTGGTGGGATGGATATGACCGAAAATCACTGGAATCAATTTGCTTCAAATTCAGAAGTTCAAAAGTATATTTCTAGTCATAATGCCGGCGATAGCACAGAAAAAATCGCTGACTATTTTGGTATTACAGATTACGTTACTACAATAAGCACAGCATGTTCATCTGCAGCCAATGCCATTATGTTGGGAGCCCGATTATTGAAAGCCGGAAAACTAGACCGAGTTATTGTAGGAGGAACCGATGCTTTGTCAAAATTTACCATAAACGGTTTTAAATCATTGATGATACTAAGTGAAAGCAATTGCAAACCCTTTGATGCCAACCGAAGCGGATTAAATTTGGGTGAAGCAGCAGCTTATTTGGTTTTAGAATCAAATAAAGTAGTTGCTGAACAAAACAAAAAGGTATTAGCATACGTAAGTGGTTACGGTAATGCTAATGATGCTTTTCATCAAACGGCCTCATCCAAAACCGGAGAAGGAGCATTTTTGGCTATGGAAAAAGCATTGAAAACAGCAACATTAAATGCCACTCAAATCAGTTATATAAACGCCCACGGAACCGCTACACAAAATAATGATTTATCTGAAAGTGTAGCGTTACAACGAGTTTTTAAAGAAATGATTCCTAGTTTTAGTTCAACAAAACCTTTTACCGGTCATACATTGGCTGCTGCCGGAGCGGTAGAAGCTATACTTTCAATTATAGCAATTCAAGAAAATAAAGTTTTTGCCAATCTAGGCTTTCAAAATCAAATGCCCGAAACGGGTTTGTATCCAGTTACACAGCTTGAAAATAAAGAAATTAACCATGTGCTTTCAAATTCGTTTGGCTTTGGAGGTAATTGTACCTCATTAATCTTTTCGCGACCATGAAACCATGTTACATTCATAGCGTTGTAAGTATTTCGGCACAAGAGAGCTTTTCTGAAGATGTACTTTTTTCTGAAATAAAAAACTATCCAGAATTTAAAGTTTCAGCAATACACCCTTCTTATCGGGATTACATTGCACCAGCTCAATTACGTAGAATGTCACCGGCTGTAAAAATGGGTGTTGCAGCTTCAAAAAAAGCTCTGGAAATATCAGCTGTTACTCAACCTGATGCTATTATAACCGGTACCGGTTTAGGCTGTATTGCAGATACCGAAACTTTTTTAAATACTGTTATTAATCAAGAAGAACAATTTTTAACCCCCACTGCTTTTATACAATCTACACACAACACGGTTGCCGGACAAATTGCATTGGCTTTAAAGTGTAGAGCTTACAATACAACGTATGTTCACGGTTCGGTATCATTTGAGTCTGCTTTGATTGATGCGCAACTTCAAATTGAAACAGAAGAAGCAAAGCAAGTTTTGGTAGGCTGTGTTGATGAACTGGGAACCAAATTTGTAGATTACATTCATCTTGTTGAGCAAAGTCAACAGCCTTCTATTAATGTTCCGCTGGGTGAAGGTGCTACTTTTGGTGTATTATCATCCAAACAAAAAGGTGCTGCAGCAGTTTTAAATGCTGTGGAAATAAATTCAAAAATTACTATTGACGAAATCACTACTAAAATAAAAGCATTTTTAAAGCAAAACCAAGTTGCCATTGATGAGGTTGATGCAGTGATTTTGGGTATTAATGGGGATGGTTTTGACATCTATTATCAAACTATAACAGAGCTTTTTGTAAACAGCGATATTCTTCAATTTAAAAAATATGTGGGCGAATTTTTTTCGGCTTCTGGTTTCGCTTTTTGGATGGGAACTAAATTATTATCTGGTAAAACTCTTCCGGAGGCTTTTTATGTTAAGAAAGTTGATAAAGAACCCTATAAAACTGTTTTATTATACAACCAATTTAAAGGAAGCCAACACAGTTTTGTACTTTTATCACAATGCTAAAATTTATTCACATAACATCGCTCGCAGCTATTGCTTTGCTAGGTTTTATAGTACTTGATTGGTTTTATGAAATATCTCCTATTGCCTATATAAGTATTGTGTTGTTATGGCTATTGCTGGTGCTTTTAGGGTCATTTAATATGCGATGGCAGTTTTTTACATCGTCTATCATAAAAAGTTCAACCTCAGAAAGAAAAGTAGCAATAACTTTTGATGATGGTCCTCATCCCGAATTTACACCCAAAGTGTTACAATTACTGAAATTGTACAATGCAAAAGCTACCTTTTTTTGCATAGGAAAACACATAGAAAGCTACCCTAACATTGTAAAACAAATACATGTTGAAAAACATAAACTTGCAAATCATTCGTACTCTCATGCGACCAATTTTGGTTTTTTCAGAAAAAATAGGATTGTTGAAGAGCTTAAAAAAACAGATGCGTTACTTGAGCAAATTACCGGAATGAAGAATACATGGTTTAGACCGCCATACGGAGTTACCAATCCATCAATAGCTAGGGCATTGCGTGATACCAACCATACAGTAATAGGGTGGAATGCTCGCTCCTACGATACAGTGTTAAAAAATCCTACTAGGGTTTTAAATCGTTTGCAAAAGAAAATACAACCGGGCTCTATAATCTTGTTGCACGATACGCACTCTAGATGTCCAGAAATTGTGGAACATTTGTTGCAATTTCTGAAAAAAGAAAATTATGATTGTGTAACTATTGAAACACTTTTAAATGAAAGTTAAACTTAAATTTTTTATCGTTTCTGTGTCTATTCTTTTCGTGCAGCAATTACATGCGCAAACAGAGTTGACGCCTTCAGAAATAAATCAATTTAAAGCTCAAGTAGCCGAAACTGCTAGTCAAACAAAAACCATTGTTAGTGACTTTGTGCAAAAAAAAGAAATGGACTTTCTTCAAGATGAAGCGATTTCAGAAGGAGAATTAACCTTTAAAGCACCCAATCTAATTCGGTGGGAATACAAAAAACCTTATACGTATCAAGTAATTTTTAAAGGAGATGAGTTATTTGTTAATGAAGAAGGGAATAAGAAGGTGATTGATTTACGTTCAAATAAGCTTTTTAAAAGTTTCAATTCGCTTCTTGTCAACAGCATTAAAGGAACTATGTTTGATGATGAAGCTTTTGAGATTTCATACTTTAAAATTGAAAAAGGATTTAGGGTAGATTTTATTCCTAAGGATAAGAGAATGCGTCGTTTTATTGCTTCATTTCAGCTTACCTTTTCTGAAACAGACCATCAAGTAACCCAATTAAAGCTAATTGAGCCTTCAAATGATTTTACGGTTATACTCTTTGATAATAAGCAGATTAATGTTTCGGTACTTGATTCGGTTTTTAAAATGTAGATTGTATGTTATTGCCTAATTTATATGAAGTTGTAAATAAAGAAGTAGATAAAGATGAGGCTGTTTCTGTGACAGTTAGGGTGAATGAAAACCATTCAGTTTTTGAAGGTCATTTTCCTGAAAATCCTGTAATGCCCGGTGTTTGTATGCTTCAAATTATAAAAGAACTTTGTGAACAACACCTGCATACATCTCTTTTTCTTCAAAAGGCTTCACAAGTAAAGTTTACCGCTTTGATAAACCCGAATCTTCATCCCCAATTAAGGATACATTTGGCATTTAATCAAGACGAAGAGACTGTAAAAATAAAAAACACAACTACCTTTCTAGATGGTACGGTGGTATTAAAATGTAATGCTATTTTTGTGGAAAGAAATCGTGTGCATGAAAACGATTGAAAAACATACAACTCTGTCTGCAAACTCTCATACAACGCAAAAATTAAAGTATTACAACTGTTGCGTGTTGATACCTACTTATAATAATTATAAAACCTTACAACGAGTTCTGGATGGGGTTTTGGAATATACAGACGATGTTGTTTTGGTTAATGATGGCTCTACAGATGAAACCCGAAAAATTCTTTCTGCATATCCTCAAATTGAACAAATTCATATAGACAAAAATCAAGGAAAAGGATATGCTTTAAAAAAAGGATTTAAACATGCTGTTTCACTAGGTTTTGAATATGCTATTACACTAGATAGTGACGGACAGCATTTTGCATCAGATATTCCAATTTTTATTAATGAATTAGACATTTCAGAAAATAAAAATATACTACTAATTGGCGATCGCAGGATGAATGAAGCCGAGGTGTTAGCTCAAAGCCGAAAAGGTAATAAGGTTTCTAGCTTTTGGGTGCGTGCAGTAACAGATATTGAGCTACACGATACACAATCTGGCTTCAGGTTGTATCCTATAAAGCAAATGCAGAGCCTTTCTTTTTTCAGAAATACTAAAAAATTTGAATTTGAAGTTGAGGTGCTTGTAAAAGCCCACTGGGCTGGTACATTGGTTAAAAATGTACCTATCAAAGTTTTGTATGACCTTAATGAACGGGTTTCGCACTTTAGGCCATTTATGGATATTGCTCGCATTACTATTTTGATTATCTGGTTTTTGTTGGTAAAGTATTTTTATATCCGTCCGCGTGACTTTTTCAGAAAAGTAAAGCAAATGGGGCTCCGGCAATTTTTAAAAGATGAAGTTTTGGGTAGTAATGATTCTCCAGAAAAGAAAGCGTTTTCTGTAGGGTTGGGTCTTTTAATAGGATTGTCACCTTTGTGGGGTTTTCATACAGTGATTGTTATTTTTCTTGCCATAGTTTTAAAATTAAACAAAGTAATTGCATTTGCTTTTTCAAACATTAGCTTACCGCCTTTTATTCCTTTTGTTTTTTTGGCAAGTTTAGCCACAGGCTATTGGGTTTTGGGTCAAAATGAAGAGGTGACTCTAGCAAGTGTAACCAATAACTTTGAAGTTGTTACTTCATTAAAAGCTTATTTTATTGGGAGTATTGTGCTTTCAGTAGGAGCGGCAATTATCTTGGGAAGCTTATCTTATATCTGTTTTTACTTATTTGATTCAAAAAAAGTACGAACTAATGGATAAGGTTTTTTACAAGCTGTATCTTCATTTTCAAAAAAAGAAAACATTTTTTTTTATTGTTTTAATTGCCCTTAGTGTTGGGCTGGCTTTTGTAGCCTCAAAAGTTTCATTTGAAGAAGATATCTCTAAATTAATTCCTTCCCATTCAGAAAACAAAGAGCTTCAAAAAGTACTTAAGCAGGTTCGCTTTGCAGATAAAGTAGTTGTTACTATTAAAAAAGAATCTGGCACAACTGAAAGTTTAATAGCATATGCTTCGGCATTAAAAGAACAATTACTACCTCTCAAAGATGATTACATAGATAAAATTCAAGGTGTTGCTGAGGAAGAGTCACTTTTTGAAACAATGGATTTTGTTTATAACAACCTTCCTTTATTTCTTTCTGAAAACGATTATAACGTTATAAGAAAAAGAATTTCTGAAGATAGTATTTCAGAAAAGATGAAAGAAAACTATAAAACCTTAACCTCACCTTCCGGATTTATTACCAAAAAGCAAACGCTTAGAGATCCATTACATGTAACCAATCTTGCATTAAATAACCTTAAAAATATTGGTGTAGAAGAAGGATTTAAGCTAAAAGACGGTTATATAATGACCGAAGATGAACAGCATATTTTGTTGTTTATTACTCCAAGTTTTGCTTCTTCCAATTCTGAAAAAAACGCCGTTTTTACAGAAAAGTTGTATCAACTTCAGAAACAGTTAAACACAGAGTTTGAATCAAAAGTAGCGAGTAAATATTATGGAGCTGCCTTTATAGCTGCTGCAAACGCCAAACAAATAAAGCAAGATATTATAGTAACCATAGGCATAGCGTTAACGGTTTTACTTATTGTTTTTATTGTTTATTATCGCAGTTTTTGGGTTCCTTTAATACTTATTTTTCCTACTTTTTTTGGTGCGTTAACATCAATTGCATTTTTGGTGTTGTTGCGGCCACAACTTTCGGCTATTTCTTTAGGAATTGGAGCTATTTTACTTGGGATTACCTTAGATTACGCTTTACATATTCTTACACATATAAAAAACGGAGAACAAGGAAAAGAGCTTTACAAAAGTATTACAAAGCCAATATTAATGAGTAGTTTAACTACAGCGTTGGCTTTTGTTTGTTTGTTGTTTGTCAACTCGCAGGCGCTACAAGATTTAGGTATTTTTGCTGCCGTAAGTGTTGTTGTTGCTTCGGTGGTAGCGTTGTTGTTTATTCCGCAGGTGTATCAACATACATTTAACGCTTCGCAAACACATACCGAATGGTTTTCTCGTTTTGCAAACTATCCTTTGCATAAAAAACCATTATTTATAAGTGTGCTCGTGTTATTGATATTGGTAAGCTGTTTTAGCTATAATACAGTAGGTTTTAATAAAGATTTGGAACAGTTAAATTACAAACCAGAACAGCTGGTTAATGCAGAAAAAGAACTTCAGTCAATTAGTAATTCAATTTCAAAATCGGTTTATGTTGTAGCATATGATGCTTCTTTAGAAAAAGCCTTGCAGCATAATGATTCAATTTATCATGTATTACAAGTGTTGCAAAAAGATTCAAAAATTGATGCTTTTAAGTCGGTTGGTAAGTTGATTTCATCAGAAAAAAAACAACAAAGTGATATACAAAAGTGGAACCGATTTTGGCATCAAGAACGACTTAATCAGGTTTCAAAATTTATTGAACAAACTTCAACATCAATTGGTTTTAAAACAGATGCTTTTTCAGGTTTTAATGATTTGTTGACGCGTAAGTTTAAACCATTACAGCTATCAGATTATCCTAGCTTTGGCAGTGAGATGATTTCAGATTTTATTTCAGAAGAAAGGAATTTTTCTACAGTAACATCAATTATTACATTACAAAAAGACCAATATAAAAACATTCAAGAGGCGTTTAAAGGCTTTAAAAACACTATAATTATTGATAGAAAAGAATTAAACGAAACCTTGTTAAGCAATCTTCAACGAGATTTTAATACATTGATTTTTTATTGTCTTGGTATTGTGATATTGTCTTTATTATTATTTTATCAAAACTGGAGGTTGGCCTTGGTTACTTCTTTGCCTATATGTTTAACGTGGTTGTTGACAATTGGTTTAATGGGATTGTTACAGTTAGAGTTTAATGTGTTTAATAGTATAATTTCGGCGTTTATTTTTGGGTTAGGGGTTGATTATAGTATTTTTATTACAAATGCTTTACTTCAAAACAGCAAGATTGTTTTAACCACGCATAAAACTGCTATTCTACTGTCGCTTTTAACAACCATTCTTGGCGTTGGTGTATTGATTTTTGCCAAGCATCCTGCATTGCATTCGGTTGCTTTGGTGTCTATGATTGGTGTTTTTTCAGCAGTATTAATTGCATTTACAATACAGCCTTTGTTATTTAAACTTCTTATTTTTAAAAAAGAAATAAAGCACAATGGGAACAATTAAAACCACTACAATTATAAGTGTAGAATCTATTACCAAAGAAACTTTTGTAGCCAATTATTACAAGCCACAACGTCCGGTGTTAATTAAAGGGTTTGCAAAACAATGGCCTGCGTATGAAAAGTGGAACTTAGAGTATATTCAACACTTGGCGGGAGATCAAATAGTTCCTTTATATAATAACAAACCTACCAAAGGTCATAAAAAATCGGTTGTACCCGCAAAAAAGATGAAGCTTTATGATTATATAGAATTACTTAAATCTGGCCCAACAGATTTGCGTATGTTTTTTTATAATGTGCTTCAAAAAATGCCACAATTAACCAAGGATTTTGACTATCCCGATATTGGATTACCTTTCTTTAAAAAATTACCTGTTATGTTTTTTGGTGGAAAAGGCTCAAAGGTATTGGCTCACTATGATATGGACCTGGCAGATTTACTCCACGTTCATTTCCACGGAACAAAAAAAATATTGCTTTTTGAACCCGACCAAGCCAGATATTTATATAAAGTTCCGTTTACCGTTCATAATGTTGAAGCAATAGATTTAGACAATCCAGATTTTTCAAAATATCCTGCATTACAAGATTTAAGAGGAATTTCTGTAGAGATGAAACATGGTGACGCTTTGTATATGCCTAGTGGCTATTGGCATTATGTATCGTATCAAGATGCTGGGTTTTCAATTACCTTGCGGGCCTTCCCTCGAAAAGTAAAAAAACTAGGAAAACTACTTTCCAATTTGTTATTTATGCGCAATTTTGAAAATATCATGCGGTACATTGCCGGAAGCAAGTGGGTAGATTATAAAGAAAGTAGTATGATAAATCGCATAAATAAACGATATAAAAAACGCAATGAAAATGCGTAATCAGTCGCTAATTCTATATTTATCACTTTTATTGGTGATTACAGGTTGTGGTGTAAAAAAATCACTAGAAGACCGTCCAGATATTAGCTCTTACAACGCTACAATTCCAGAAAGAATTAAATATAATGATTCAACATTTGTAGCAGGTAATAGCTTTCTCATAAAAAACAAATATGCACAGTGGGAATTATATGTTGAAGGAGATCCGCTAGAAATAGGGTTGCTCACAGGTAGCTTAACCCAAGAGTTGCTTCAAAAACAAGAACGTGTTTTTTTAAAAAAAGTTGAAGAATTGGTGCCATCAAAAGGTAAACAAAAGTTTCTTCAGAAATTTTTATCATGGTACAATCGTAAACTTTACAAACACATAGATGAAGAATATAAAACTGAAATATATGGTGTGTCGCAATATGCTTCAGATGAATTTAACAACATAGCGCCGCCTTATTTACGGTCGTTGTACTTGCACGGAGCGCACGATATTGGGCATGCTTTAAAAGATTTAATGCTAGTAGGATGCAGTTCGTTTGCAGTTTGGGATGAAAAATCTGAAGACGGAAATTTGCTCATAGCACGTAATTTTGACTTTTATGCGGGCGATGCTTTTGCAGAAGATAAAATCATCGCTTTTGTAAATCCAGATACTGGTTATAAGTTTATGTCTGTCACTTGGGGAGGAATGGTAGGTGTAGTTTCTGGGATGAATAATCAAGGGTTAACTGTCACAATCAATGCAGGAAAATCTTCAATACCTTTGGTTGCAAAAACACCAATATCATTGGTTACGCGTGAAATTTTACAATACGCCTCTACAATTGAAGAAGCGATTGAAATTGCAAAAAGAAGAGAGGTTTTTGTTTCCGAAGCTATTTTTATAGGAAGTGCCAAAGACGGAAAAGCCGCAATTATTGAAGTTTCTCCCAATGATTTTGGAGTGTATGATGTTGAGAATACAAGTCAATTAATTTGCTCAAATCACTTTCAAAGCGAAACATTTGCAGATGATAAAAAAAATGCAAAATGGATTAAAGAAAGTCATTCTCAATATCGATTTGATAGAATGGATGAATTATTAACCGAAGAAAAAAAAGTAAACCCAACCGAAGCTGTTGCAATACTTCGTAATAAAGATGGATTAAATAACACTCCCTTAGGCTTCGGAAATGAAAAAGCTTTAAATCAATTGTTAGCACACCACGGTATTGTTTTTCAACCCAAAGACTTGAAAGTTTGGGTGTCTTCAAACCCCTATCAATTGGGAACTTTTGTAGCATATGATTTAAATGAAATATTTAATGAAAATCATGTGTTTTCAGGAAATAGTATTTCAGAAGAAAAAAATAGTATTGAAGAAGATCCATTTTTACACACCAAAAAGTATAAAAGTTATGAAACCTATCGTATTTTGGAACGCGAGGTTGAATCACTTATGGAACACAATCAAACCGTAAGCCAAAAAAAGCTACAAGCACTTATTACTAAAAATCCAAATTACTGGAAAGCCCATTTCTTGGTAGGGAAATATTATTACCAACAAAAAAAGTTTAAACAAGCATTGACAGCTTTTCAGAATGCTAAAAAAAAGGTAATTACAACGGTTCCCGATGAAGAAAACCTTGACCAATTAATACGAAAAACGAAACGAAAACTATGATATCATTTCCTGAAATAGAAAAAGCATCTCCACAAGAAATAAAACAATTTCAGGAAAGAGAACTGCAAAAAACCTTACGATATGTTGAGCAAAACTCTCCATATTATCAAAGGCTGTTTAAAGAAAACGCGATTAATGCCAATGCAATTACAACACTAGAGGAGTTGCAACAAATTCCTACCACCGGTAAAGATGAGTTACAGCAGTTTAATGATGATTTTTTGTGTGTTACAAAACAACAAATAATTGATTATGTAACTACTTCGGGAACGTTAGGAGATCCGGTGGTGGTTGGTTTAACAAATGCAGACTTAGATAGGCTTGCGTATAACGAAGCAATTTCAATGGCTTGTTCTGGTGTTACCCAAGAAGATACTATTCAATTAATGACCACCATTGATCGCCGGTTTATGGCCGGAATGGCTTATTTTTTGGGAGCACGCAAGCTAGGTGCCGGAATTATACGTGTAGGATCAGGAGTTCCCGAGTTGCAATGGGATTCTATTTTAAAGTTTAACCCTACTTACCTCATTACAGTTCCTTCTTTCTTATTGAAATTAATACGATATGCCGAAACTCATACTATTAATTTAAACGAAACATCTGTAAAAGCAGCTATTTGTATAGGCGAGCCTATACGTGACCAAGATTTTTCAAAAAACATACTTGCTGAAAAAATTCAGTCAAAATGGAATATTGAGCTTTTTTCAACCTACGCCTCTACCGAAATGAGTACCGCATTTAATGAGTGCCAAGAACAACGTGGAGGGCATCAACATCCAGAATTAATCATAACTGAAGTTCTAGATGAGAATGATAATCAAGTTGCCGAAGGAGAGGTAGGAGAGTTGACCATTACCACACTAGGTGTTGAAGGTATGCCGTTAATACGTTTTAAAACTGGCGATATGGTGCAGATGCATACAAAAGCTTGTCCCTGCGGAAGAAACACCAATCGCTTAGGACCTGTAATAGGAAGGAAAAAGCAAATGATTAAATACAAAGGAACAACTCTGTATCCGCCGGCTATGTTAAATGTGTTGCAACATTTTGATGAGGTAGAAACATTTGTGGTCCAGATTTCTACAAATGATTTGGGGACCGATGAGATTGTTTTAAAAATAGCTTCAGAAACGCCTTCAAAAGAATTAATAGGAGCAATTAAAGATCATTTTAGAGCAAAACTACGCGTAACACCTACCATTGTGTTTGATACAGTTCAAACCATTGAAAAATTACGAAAAAGTAAAACCGAAAGGAAACCACAAATTATTATAGATACTAGATATTAATTGTTTTCTATAGGAATAGTTTCTTGAAGTAACTTCCACATATAACTAGATTCTGAAGAGGAATCTAAGTCAAAAACCGAATAATAGCGAATCACTTTTGTAGAGTCTTGAGGATCTATACGGATGGGCCTCAACGTGTCTGGTCTATGGCTTTTATGAATTGCAAAACCATTGACTACAGGTTTCCATTGATTGTTTTTTAATCTGTACAGAAAATATTTATTGAAGTTTGTATCTTTCAATTTTACAGTTGCAAAGAGAATATCTTGGCTTATTCCTTTCAGCTTTAAGGTGTCAAGACTAGCTCCATAACTTTTCGGAATAAAAATTTCTGGAAAGGTATCATTTTCAAAAGCAATTGTGGTAACCCCTTTATTTAAATCAACGTTTTTCACATAGCTATAAAAAGCGCCATTATCGCCATTAAATTTTCCAGAAATAGCACCTTTGGGTATAAGAGGTTTTTCAGTTTTAAGTTTTTTACTATCAGGAGTATCTGTGTCAATAATGTTTTGTTGCTTTTTTGCAGGGCTGCCACAGCTTATAATAGAAAATAAAACCAAAAAGAGAATAAGGTGCTTCATTAAATTTTGAACGTTATAACTGGCATCTTGGCGTGGTTTACAAGATCTTCACTTATACTTCCGTTAAAAAAGTGAGCCAATCCTTTTCTTCCGTGGGTGCTCATTCCTATAAGCTGCATATTGTTTTGCTTGGCAAAATTTAAAATACCTTTTTCTACAGATGTGTCGTTAAACACATTCAATGTATAGTTTTCAGCGCCCATGCCTTTTATAAAGTTATTCATAATCTCGTGCGCTTCGGTAGTTGTTTTAAAGCCGCTTGGGGTGTTGATGTACAATAAATGCATTTTGGCGCCCAATGTTTTGGCAAAAGACTGTGCTTTTGTGTAGGGTTCTCGGCACTCTTCAGAAAAATCTGTAGCAAAAACAAAATCGGTTACCTCAAAGTTTTCATGTTCATTTTTAATAACCAAAACAGGTATGTTTGAGGTGCGTACTACCTTTTCGGTATTACTTCCTATAAACATTTCTTTAAAACCACTCGCTCCGTGAGAGCCCATTACAATTAAATCTATGTTTTTGTCTTTTACTGCATTGAGAATATCTTCATAGATCTCACCGTGACCAATTGTTTGGTTTATAGTTACATTTTCTAGATAAGGTCGTTCTAGAATATCTGCAAAACGTTTTTCGGTTAATTTTATAAAATAAATTGATTCAGGTAGAGCCCCAGTGTTGGTCGCTCTGGTGAGATGGCTGGGTAATTCTACCGTATGGAATAAATAAATTTCACTATCGTGCTTTTCTGCAATTTGCACAGCAACTTTAAGAGCGTTTTCAGCTTGTGTAGAAAAATCTGTAGGAACTAAAATACGTTTCATAAATGAAATTTTTTATGTTATGTTTTGTAGCATTAAGGTACAAAAATAAAATGGTAGCCGCTCATTTTTATAATATTAAAATTTGTAGTATATTTGCAGCGAATTAGATAAGCAACTAGCTGAGGGGACAAAAAGTCCCCTCTTTTTATAGCTTAAATTTATGCGAGAAAAAGTTTTACAATTACTAGACAAAGCCCTTGAAGACAACCCTTCGTTGTTTTTAATTGACTTTACTATCACAGACGCCAATCAAATACGTATTACAATTGATGGTGATACGGGAGTTTCTGTAAATGATTGTATACAAATAAGTCGTGCCATTGAGCACAACCTAGACAGAGAAGAAGAAGATTTTTCTTTAGAGGTTATGTCTGCAGGCGTTTCACAACCTTTACAAGTTGCTCGCCAGTATAAAAAGAATATTGGCAGAAAATTACAGGTAAAAACAGAAGAGGGAGAGTCTATTGAAGGTGAATTGACCCAAGCCACAGATAATGAAGTTACCTTAAACTGGAAAACTCGTGAGCCTAAACCTGTAGGAAAAGGAAAACATACCGTAAAAAAAGAAGCGGTAGTACCTTATAACAATATTGTTGAAGCAAAAGTTATGATAACATTTAATTAAGATGACATGGAAAATTTAGCGTTAATCGATTCTTTTTCAGAATTTAAAGACGATAAACTCATTGACAGAGTAACGCTTATGGCGATACTGGAAGACGTTTTTAGAAACGCCTTAAAGAAGAAATACGGAAGTGATGATAATTTTGATATAATTATTAACCCCGATAAAGGAGACTTAGAGATTTGGCGTAACCGAATTGTAGTTGCAGATGGAGAAGTTGAAGATGAAAATGAAGAAATATCACTTTCTGAAGCACAAAAAATAGAACCCGATTTTGAAATAGGTGAAGATGTTTCTGAAGAAGTAAAATTAATAGATTTAGGTCGTCGTTCTATTTTAGCATTGCGTCAAAATTTAATTTCAAAAATACACGAACACGATAATACAAACATATACAAGCAATTTAAAGAACTAGAAGGTGATATTTACACAGCAGAAGTACATCATATACGTCACAGAGCTGTAATTTTACTTGATGATGAAGGAAATGAAATAATTTTGCCAAAAGACAAACAAATCCCGTCAGATTTCTTCCGAAAAGGAGATAATGTAAGAGGGGTTATTGAAAGTGTAGAGCTTAAAGGAAACAAGCCTACCATTATCATGTCTCGCGCAAGCCCAATATTTTTAGAAAAACTATTTGAACAAGAAATCCCCGAAGTATTTGATGGATTAATAAATGTTCAAAAAGTTGTAAGAATACCAGGTGAAAAAGCAAAAGTTGCCGTAGATTCGTACGATGATCGTATAGATCCTGTAGGTGCTTGTGTAGGTATGAAAGGTTCACGTATTCATGGTATTGTTCGTGAATTAGGTAATGAAAACATTGACGTAATAAATTACACAAACAACCTTAACTTGTTCATCACCCGTGCATTGAGTCCTGCAAAAGTGACATCAATCAAAATTGATGAAGAAAACAAACGTGCTGAGGTATTACTACGTCCAGAAGAAGTTTCAAAAGCAATAGGTCGCGGAGGCCACAACATTAGGTTGGCAGGTCAATTAACCGGTTATGAAATAGACGTATTGCGTGAAGGAGCAGAAGAAGACGTTGAATTACGTGAATTTTCAGATGAAATTGAAGAATGGATTATTGAAGAATTTCAGAAAATTGGTCTAGATACCGCAAAGAGCGTTCTTGAGCATGACATCTCAGATTTAATGAAAAGAACAGATCTAGAAGAAGAAACGGTTAAGCACGTTATAAATATTTTAAAAGAAGAATTTGAAGAGTAGTTGTAACTTTACCTACTTTTACACATATTTTTAAGACAAAAAAGGAGAAAGCATTTATATGGCTGAAGCAAAATCGAAAAGGCTAAACAAAGTATTACGCGAATTCAACATCTCGCTAGATCGTGCCGTAGAATTTTTAGGTTCTAAAGGATACGAGGTAGACGCACGTCCTACCACAAAGATTTCAGATGAAGAATACGAAGTGCTTTTTGAAGAATTTCAAACCGACAAAAGTAAGAAGATAGAATCCAAAGAAGTTGGTGAAGAAAAACGTAAAGAAAAAGAAGAACTTCGTCTAGAAAGAGAGCGTGAGCTAGAAGAAAAGCAGAAAAAAGAAGCCCAAAAAGTAGTAAAAGCTGAAGCCAAGCTCAATGGCCCTAAGCAAGTAGGGAAAATTGACCTAGATGCTGCCGGGAAGAAAAAAGCCAAAAAAGAAGAAGAGCCTGCTAAGCCTGTAAAGAAAGAAGAGAAAAAAGAGGAAGAAAAACCAGTAGAGAAAAAGCAAGAAAAAGCAGCTCCAAAACCTGAAAAGGAACAGCCAAAACCAGAATCCAAAAAAGAGGCTGAGAAGAAAGAAACTCCTAAAGCTGCTGAGGTTGAAAAACCAAAAGCTAAAAAAGAGGAAGAAAAACCCGAAGAAAAAGAAACTCCTAAAGAATCAAATTCAGTTCAAACCAATTATAAAAAATTGGATGGACCTAACTTTACAGGTGAAAAAATAGACTTGTCAAAGTTTAAAAAACCTGAAAAGAAGAAAAAAGAAAAGAAAGACGACGACAAAAAAGGAAAACGAAGCAAGAGACGTCGTATTAGCAAAAAAACTTCCAATAAAGGAAACTATAAAGACAACAGAGGTCGCGGAAAAGGAAGGTCTCACGCTCCAAAAGAAGAGCCTACCGAGGAAGAAATCCAAAAACAAGTACGCGAAACTCTTGAAAAACTTCAAGGTAAATCTTCAAAAGGTAAAGGAGCTAAATATCGTAGAGAAAAACGAGATAGTCACCGCCAAAAAACTGAGGAGGATTTAGCACAACAAGAAGCAGATAGCAAACTGCTTAAAGTTACAGAGTTTGTAACCGTAAGTGAAATGGCAACAATGATGAATGTGCCAGTTACCAAAATTATATCTGCGTGTATGTCGTTAGGTATGATGGTAACAATGAATCAACGTCTAGATGCAGAGACACTTACTATTGTAGCAGAAGAGTTTGGATATGATGTAGAGTTTGTTACTGCAGATATTGAAGAAAGCATTCAAGAAGAAGAAGATGCTCCAGAAGATTTAACATCAAGAGCTCCTATTGTAACCGTAATGGGTCACGTTGACCACGGTAAAACCTCGCTGTTAGACTACATTCGTAAAGAAAATGTAATCGCAGGAGAATCTGGAGGTATTACGCAACATATTGGTGCTTATGGTGTACAACTTGAAGACGGACAAAAAATAGCATTTTTAGATACACCTGGTCACGAGGCTTTTACAGCTATGCGTGCTAGAGGTGCTCAAGTAACAGACCTTGCTATTATTGTAATTGCAGCAGATGATGATATCATGCCGCAAACAAAAGAAGCAATTAGTCACGCTCAAGCAGCTGGAGTGCCTATTGTTTTTGCGATTAATAAAATTGATAGACCTACCGCAAACCCTGATAAAATTAAAGAAGGTTTAGCTAGTATGAATTTACTAGTTGAAGATTGGGGTGGTAAGATTCAATCACAAGATATTTCAGCAAAAACTGGAGAAGGTGTTTCAGATTTATTAGAAAAAGTTTTACTAGAAGCTGAAATATTAGAACTTAAAGCTAACCCTAATAAACTTGCAAACGGTACTGTTGTAGAAGCATATCTTGATAAAGGACGAGGGTATGTTTCAACTATACTTGTACAAGGAGGTACTTTAAAAGTAGGTGATTATGTATTGGCTGGTCAGCATAGTGGTAAAATTAAAGCTATGCAAGATGAGCGCGGTAATAATATTAAAGAAGCCGGGCCATCAACTCCTGTTTCAATCTTAGGACTGGATGGAGCGCCACAAGCGGGTGATAAGTTTAATGTGTTTGAAGATGAACGAGAAGCAAAAGATATTGCAAATAAGCGTACTCAATTGCAACGTGAACAATCTGTAAGAACACAGCGTCACATAACACTTGACGAAATAGGAAGACGTATTGCACTTGGAGAATTTAAAGAGCTTAATATTATTCTTAAAGGTGATGTGGATGGTTCTGTTGAAGCATTAACAGATTCATTCCAGAAACTCTCAACTGAAGAGATTCAAGTAAATATTATACATAAAGGTGTAGGTGCCATTACAGAAAGTGATGTGTTATTGGCTTCTGCTTCAGACGCTATTATAATCGGGTTTAACGTTCGTCCTATGGGTAACGCTAGACAAATAGCAGATAAGGAAGAAATCGATATTAGAACATACTCTATTATCTATGCTGCTATTAATGATCTTAAAGACGCTATGGAAGGTATGCTTTCTCCTGAAATGAAAGAGGAAGTTACTGGTAATGCCGAAATACGTGAAACGTTCAAGATATCTAAAGTTGGAACCATTGCAGGTTGTATGGTGACAAGTGGTAAAATTTACCGTAACTCAGGTATTCGTTTAATACGTGAAGGTGTTGTTGTTTACACCGGTGAATTAGCATCATTAAAACGATTTAAAGATGATGTTAAAGAAGTGTCTAAAGGGTACGATTGTGGTATGCAAGTTAAAAACTACAACGATATTAAAGAAGGTGATGTAATTGAAGCCTTCCAAGAAGTAGCAGTTAAGAAAAAGCTGTAAACTTTCAATATGTAAATAAAAAAAGGGAACTTAAACTAAGTTCCCTTTTTTTGTTGAATTATTGACTTATATTATTTTCTATTCTGAGGCTTTAAAATAAATGCCGAAGGAAATGATTTTTTAATTTCAATTAATGCTCTATCAGCTTCAATGCGCTCGTTAAAATTTCCTACCCATACTTTGTAATTAGGAGTTTCATATTCTATTGAAGCAGGCCACGATTCATAAGAGCCTTGATATTTTCTGATAATTGAATTTGCTTCTGTTAATTCACCATAATAAAGTTGAATGGTGTAGCCATTCGATAATTTATTTTCTTTTTCTAAATTCTTCTTTAAATTTAATAGCTGCGTGATTTTAGGATCTTGATCAATTGAAACTTTTCCTTGTTGGGCTATAGCCTCATTTGAAAAGAATAGTAATAAAGCGCTGACTATAAATATTTTGTAAATACTGTTTGTTTTCATATAATTGATAGTATAATGCAAATGTACTTTATAATAACATTAAAACAGCTATTAATATTATTTAGAACTAGTATAAATTAGTTGTTAACACTTTGTTTGGATTTCTAAAATCGACTTTATAATGTATTTTTGTGCCGTTATTTGTGGTGCGTTTATACACTAATTTTAGTAACTAATTACGTACCAAACTTATGGACAATAATTAACCGTCAATATGAAAAAGGTAAATTACCGAAATCTATCCTCATGTTTGTCACTACTTATGTTGGCTCTGTTGCTAACATTTTCAAATGCCGTTTCAGCACAAGATCAACCTGCAGAATCTGAAGCATCAGCAGAAGCTGCGGCGACAGATAATGCCAATGGTGATGTGGCTGCTGGAGAAACGCTTTTTAAATCAAATTGTGCTGCGTGTCACAAACTAGACCGTAAATCTACTGGCCCTGCTCTTCGTGGAGTTGCCGATAAATATGACCGTGATTGGTTGTATAAATGGATTAAAGACAGTCAAGCTTTAATTAAATCTGGTGACCCGATAGCTGTAAGTTTATTTGAAGAGTATAATAATTCTGTAATGACTGCATTTCCGCAGTTAAGCAATACAGATATTGATAATATTTTGGCTTATACCAGTCAGCCTAAACCTGAGCCAACTGTTGTTCAAGGACAGGGCGGTGGTGAAGGTACGGGTAATGTTGACGGTGTTTCAAACAATATCGTGCTTGGTGCACTAGCCTTAGTGTTCTTGTTGCTTGTAGTAATGTTGTTCTTGGTAACAAACACCCTTAAAAAGATTGCTGCTGCAAATGGTGTTGAGTATTCTGAAAAAGAACCACGCACTCCTATTTGGAAAGCTTTTGTTCAAAACCAATTCTTAGTGTTGGTAACTTCTGTTTGCTTGTTGTTGGCAGCCGGATATTTTATGTACGGTTTCTTAATGCAAGTAGGGGTAGATCAAGGATATGCTCCTGTTCAGCCAATCCACTTTTCACACAAAATTCACGCAGGTGATAATCAAGTTGATTGTAATTTCTGTCACTCTTCAGCAAGAAAGAGTAAGCATTCAGGAATACCTTCTTTAAATGTGTGTATGAATTGTCATAAGAATATTGCCGAAGTGGCGCCAGAAACAGCTACTGAAGAATACTCTAAAGAATTTTACGACGCTGAAATTCAAAAGTTATACGATGCAGTTGGTTGGGATGTAAACGAGCAAGCTTACACAGGTGAAGAAAAACCTGTTAAATGGGTGCGTATTCATAACTTACCAGACTTTGCGTATTTCAACCACTCACAGCACGTAACAGTTGCAGGAGTTGCTTGTCAAGAATGTCACGGTCCTGTAGAAGAAATGGAGATAATGCGTCAGCACTCGCCGTTAACAATGGGTTGGTGTATCAACTGTCACCGTGAAACCAATGTGAAAATGGAAGGTAATGAGTATTATGAAAAGATTCATGAAGAGCTTTCAAAAAAATATGGTGTAGAACGTTTGACAGCTGCTCAAATGGGCGGACTTGAATGCGGTAAGTGTCACTATTAAAATTAAAAATGATTAAAAGAGATCGTTTGTTATTGAATAAACGATTGTTAAATTAAATATCTATAAATGGCATCAAACAAGAAATACTGGAAAAGTGTTGAAGAGCTAGATGAAAACAGCTCTGTTGTTAAGACGTTGCAAGAAAATGAATTTGTAGAAGAGATTCCTACAGATGACTTTTTAGGCAATAAAGAATCGCTAGAAGCTTCTTCAACAACACGTCGTGATTTCTTAAAGTACGTTGGTTTCACTACAGCAGCAGCTTCGCTTGCGGCTTGTGAGGGACCGGTGGTAAAATCAATACCTTATGTGGTTGCGCCAGATGAAATTGTACCTGGTGAGGCAAACTATTATGCAACAACGGTTGCAGACGGTTTTGATTTTGCAAATGTACTCGTGAAAACAAGAGAAGGTCGTCCAATTAAGATAGAGTCTAATAACTTGTCAAAACATTCTGACGCAAACGCTCGTGTACATGCTTCTGTGTTATCGTTGTACGATAACAATCGTTTAAAAGCTCCACTAGTTGATGGGAAAGAAGTTTCTTGGAGTGATTTTGATGCAGCGATGGCAAATAAAATGAATGAAATGGGTGGTAAGGATATCGTTATGCTTACTCAAACATTTGCTAGTCCATCAACTTCAAAACTTATAAAAGAATTCACGGCTAAGTATCCAAACGTTCGTCACGTAGTATATGATACTGTTTCATCTTCTGAAGCATTGGATGCATTTCAAGCCAAATTTGGAACACGCGCATTGGCAGATTACGATTTTTCAAAAGCTGAAGTAATCGTTTCTGTAGGAGCAGATTTTATAGCCGATTGGCAAGGTGGAGGATATGAAAGTGGGTATGCAAAAGGACGTGTGCCTAAAGAAGGTAAGATGTCTCGTCATATTCAGTTTGAATCAAATATGAGTCTTTCTGGTGCAAACGCAGATAAGCGTGTGCCGGTAACACCATCACAACAATTAGAAGTGCTTAAGGCGTTAACTGGCGGAAGTACATCTGGCTTGCCAGAACGTATTGCAGATGCTGTTTCAAAAGCAAAAGCACAATTAGATAAAGCAGGTAGTAAAGGTGTGCTAGTAACGGGATTACCTAATACTGCTGCTCAAAGACTAGTTTTAGATTATAATGAATCAAAAGGAAGTGTAGTAATGGATACTGCAAAGCCAAAAATGATTCGCAAAGGAAACACTACTGAGGTAAAACGAGTATTAGATGGAGTTGTTTCAGGAAGTGTAAAAGGGTTGATTACAGTTGGTGTAGATCCGGTTTACTCGTTCCCTAATAATAAGGCGTTTAAAGAAGCATATCAAAAACTAGATATGAGTCTCGCATTTTCTATGAAAGAAGATGCTACAGCGTCACTAGCACAAATGGTTGCAGCAACACCACACTATTTAGAATCTTGGGGTGATGTGCAAATAAAGAAAGGAAGTTTCAGTTTAATGCAACCAACAATTCGTCCATTATTTAATACAAGACAATTTCAAGATAGCTTGTTAAAATGGACTGGAAATTCAAAAAACTATTACGATTATATAAAAGAAACTTGGAATACCTCAATTTTAGCAGGTGGTTCTTGGAACGAAGCTCTTCATGATGGTTTTGTAGAGAGTGATGTTGAAGTTTCAATGGAGGATGCTACAGCAAATGAAGCAGACTTAACACTAGAAAGTAGCACAAGCAATGGTGCGTTATCTACATCTACTCAAAACAACGGTGGATTTGAATTAACGCTTTATACAAAAACTGCGTTAGGTGATGGTCAACAAGCCAACAACCCTTGGTTACAAGAAATGCCAGATCCTATTACACGTACTTCTTGGGATAACTATTTGACTATTTCGGCTGCCGATGCAAAAGAGCTTGGTGTAGAAAATGAAAACGTAGCAAACGGAGCCTTAAATGGTGGTTACGTAAATGTGAAGTTAGATGATGTAGTGGTTAAAAAAGTTCCTGTACTTGTTCAACCTGGTCAAGCTAAAGGCTCTGTAGGTTTGGCATTTGGGTATGGTAAAACAAATGCCATTCAAAAAGAAATGCAAACAGGTGTAAATGCTTTCCCTTTATATAAAGATTTTTCTTCGGTACAAAATGTTACTCTGGAAAAAGTAGGAGGTGTTCACGAGTTCGCTTGTGTTCAGTTGCATAATACTATGATGGGTCGTGATATTATTCGCGAAACTACATTAGAAATTTTTAACACTAAAGATGTTCATGAATGGAATGCCGTTCCTGAAGTTTCTAAAGATCATCAAGAAATACCGGTAACATCACCAGATGCAGATTTATGGGAAGGGTTTGACCGTTCAGTAGGTCACCACTTTAATCTATCTATAGATTTGAATGCCTGTACAGGTTGTGGGGCTTGTGTAATAGCTTGTCACGCCGAAAACAATGTGCCTGTAGTAGGTAAATCTGAAGTGAGAAGAAGTCGTGATATGCACTGGTTGCGTATTGATAGATATTATTCAGCTGAAGAATCTTTTGAAGTAGATCAAGATAAAAAAGAAGGATTCTCAGGATTATTTGGAGACAATGGTTCATTAGGAGGTTTTGGAGAATTAGAAGATCCTTCTGCAAACCCACAAGTAGCTTTTCAACCGGTTATGTGTCAACACTGTAACCACGCTCCTTGTGAAACTGTTTGTCCTGTTGCTGCAACATCACACGGAAGACAAGGTCAAAACCATATGGCGTATAACCGTTGTGTAGGTACAAGATATTGTGCAAACAACTGTCCTTATAAAGTACGTCGTTTTAACTGGTTCTTGTACAATGAAAATGATGAGTTTGATTATCATATGAACAACGATCTTGGTCGTATGGTGTTAAATCCAGACGTAGTTGTGCGTTCACGAGGTGTGATGGAGAAATGTTCTATGTGTATTCAAATGACACAAAAAACAATTTTGGATGCTAAGCGTGAGGGACGTCCTGTTAAAGATGTTGAATTTCAAACAGCTTGTTCTGCAGCTTGTGGAACTGGAGCAATGGTATTTGGAGATATCAATGATCATGACAGTGAAGTATACAAAGAGAAAAAAGATAAAAGAATGTATCACTTATTAGAGTATGTAGGAACCGAACCAAACGTGTTCTACAAAACGAAAATAAGAAATACACAAGAAGTATAAACTAACTAAGAAACAAGTAGTAAAGATATGGCGTCGCATTACGAAGCACCTATTAGAAGACCCTTAGTTGTAGGAGATAAAAACTACCACGATGTAACTGTGGATGTTGCAGCTCCTGTAGAAGGAAAAGCCAATAAGTCTTGGTGGATTGTTTTTACAATTTCCTTAATAGCCTTTTTATGGGGATTAGGGTGTATAATTTATACAGTCTCTACCGGTATTGGTGTATGGGGATTAAATAAAACAGTAGGCTGGGCCTGGGATATTACCAACTTCGTTTGGTGGGTAGGTATTGGTCACGCAGGAACACTTATTTCTGCAGTACTCTTATTATTCCGTCAAAAATGGAGAATGGCAATTAACCGTTCTGCAGAGGCAATGACAATTTTCTCGGTTATCCAAGCAGGACTTTTCCCTATTATTCACATGGGACGTCCATGGTTAGGTTACTGGGTGTTGCCTATACCAAACCAATTTGGTTCGTTATGGGTAAACTTTAATTCACCGTTACTTTGGGATGTATTTGCAATTTCAACATATTTATCTGTATCTCTTGTATTCTGGTGGACAGGTTTGTTGCCCGACTTTGCGATGATTCGTGACAGAGCAATTACACCTTTCACAAAGAAAATTTACGGGATTTTATCCTTTGGATGGAGTGGTCGTGCAAAAGATTGGCAACGATTTGAAGAAGTTTCATTAGTATTAGCAGGATTAGCGACACCACTTGTACTTTCGGTACACACCATTGTATCGTTTGACTTTGCTACATCGGTAATACCAGGATGGCATACCACTATTTTCCCACCGTATTTCGTTGCAGGTGCAATTTTCTCAGGATTTGCCATGGTAAATACGCTGCTTATTATTATGCGTAAAGTATCTAATCTTGAAAATTATATTACCATTCAGCATATTGAATTAATGAACATTGTAATTATGATTACAGGTTCTATTGTTGGGGTGGCTTATATTACGGAATTGTTTATTGCTTGGTATTCTGGTGTAGAATACGAACAATACGCATTCTTAAACCGTGCAACCGGACCTTACTGGTGGGCATATTGGGCAATGATGACGTGTAACGTGTTTTCTCCACAATTTATGTGGTTCAAAAAATTACGTACCAGCATTATGTTCTCGTTTATAATTTCGATTGTGGTGAACATTGGTATGTGGTTTGAGCGTTTTGTGATTATTGTAACCTCACTTCACAGAGATTATCTGCCGTCATCTTGGACTATGTTTCAACCAACATTTGTCGATATAGGAATATTTATTGGTACCATAGGTTTCTTCTTTGTACTATTTTTACTCTATGCAAGAACATTCCCGGTAATAGCACAAGCCGAAGTAAAATCAATTTTAAAATCTTCTGGTGAAAAATATAAAAAGTTAAGAGCTGAGCATGGTGATGATGTAAAACATTATGATGCTGCTGTAGCACCTGCTGCCAATAATGAGTATTTAAAAAGTACTGAAGAAACAGGAACAGATACTGTACACTCTGGTCAGATTGCAGAAAATGAAGTAGAACGTGAGAAAATAGAAGATCTTCTAGACGGTATAGGTCGCTTTAATCCTGAAACAGAAACTCAAGATGATCTGAAAAAGATAAGTGGAGTTGGTCCTGTTATGGAACAAAAGTTACATCAAATAGGTATATATACTTTTGATCAAGTAAGTAAAATGACTGATAGAGAGTACGACCTTCTTGATACTATTATAGACGAATTTCCTGGAAGAGCAAAACGTGATGACTGGGCAGGCCAGGCAACAAAACTTAAAAACAATTAGTAAGATGGCATCGAAAACAATTCACGCTATTTACAACGATGACGACCTCTTAATGCAAGCTGTTAAGCAGGTACGTGCAGAACATTATCACATTGAAGAGGTGTATACCCCATTTCCGGTTCACGGACTTGATAAAGTTATGGGGTTAGCTCCTACAAGGTTAGCTATAACATCATTTATGTATGGATTGGTAGGTCTTTCAGTGGCAATTTTAATGATGAATTTTATAATGATTGAAGATTGGCCGCAAAACATTGGAGGAAAACCAAGCTTCAGCTTTATTGAAAACATGCCAGCCTTTGTGCCAATTATGTTTGAGCTTACAGTTTTCTTTGCAGCACACTTAATGGTTATTACTTTTTATATGAGAAGTAAATTATGGCCATTTAAAAAAGCTGAAAATCCAGATGTAAGAACAACAGATGATCATTTCTTAATGGCAATCGACGCAGGAAAACACGATGTAAAAAAACTTACTAAGTTTTTATATGATACAGGAGCCATGGAGATTAGTTTAATTGAAAATGAAGAAGACCATTAATATGAAAAAAAGTCTAAACATAGCCATAGCATTTGTAGCTGTATTCAGTTTGGTTTCTTGCTTTGATGAAAACAAACCCAACTATCAGTTTATGCCAAATATGTATGAACCAGTAGGGTATGAAACATATGGTGAATATGATGTTTTTGAAAACGGACAAGAAGCAAAACTTCCTGTGGAAGGATCAATTCCAAGAGGATGGGCTCCTTACGATTATGAAAACTCTAATGAGGGATTAAACCTTGCCAAAACTGAATTGAAAAATCCGCTTGATATCACCGAAGATAATATTTCAGAAGGAGAACAACTTTATACTATTTATTGTGCCGTTTGTCACGGTGATAAAGGAGATGGAAAAGGTATCTTGGCAGAAAGAGAAAAGTTTCTAGGTATTCCAAGTTATGCAGATCCGGGAAGAGAAATTACAATGGGTGGTATTTATCACGTTCAAATGTATGGATTAAACGCTATGGGCTCATATGCATCACAAACAAATGAAAAAGAACGCTGGCAAATTGCAATGCATGTGATGGACTTAAAAGCTGCATTAAACGGAGAGCCTTCATTGTTAGAAACTGCCGGTTCAAAAACTGCAGATTCAACCAATGTAGAAAGTTCTTCTGTAAATAACACAGATCAAACAAACGCTGAAGGAGCATCAAACACTTCAGAAATAGAAAGTAACTAAAGAATAAAGAGAATAGATAGTTATGTATACGCTACCAAGTAAATTAAAACTGTTTGCAATTATTTTTATGGTTGTTGGAGCCATAGGGATAGTGTCTGGTTTCCTTACTGCTCCCTCAACTACAGCCGAGGTTAAAGAAATGATGGCAGGTCACGGAGATGGTCATGGATCAGATCACTCTGCAGCTGAAGAGACTCACGTAAATGATAATCACGGTGCAGAAAAAGCCCACGCAAGTGAGCAAGGTGAGAATGCACACGATAGTGAAGAAGCTCATCTAGAACATATTTTACACCAGATGCAAAACAGACCTTGGTCTGCTCTCTACATTGCTTGTTTATTCTTTTTGTTTATAGCATTAGGTACCTTAGCTTTTTACGGTATTCAATACGCAGCACAGGCTGGATGGTCTCCCGTGTTGTTTAGAGTTATGGAAGGTATTACGGCATATTTGCCCGTAGCCTCAGTGATAATGTTTGTTTTATTATTGATATCAGCATTTCATGTAAATCACATATTTCACTGGATGGATCCTGAATTGGTAAACCCTGAAAGTTCTCATTATGATAAATTAATAGCAGGTAAAAGCGCATGGTTAAATGTTCCTTTCTTCTTAATACGAGCAGCTATATTCTTAATAGGATGGAACTTATACAGATATTTTTCTAGGAAATATTCACTTAAACAAGACGATGCAGATGACAATAGATGGTTCAAAAAGAACTTTAAGATGGCTGCAGGTTTCTTAGTGTTTTTTATAGTAACCGAGTCTATGATGTCTTGGGACTGGATTATGAGTTTTGATCCACACTGGTTTAGTACTTTATTTGGATGGTACGTTTTTGCTGGTATGATGGTTTCAGCCATTACAGTTATAGCAATGGTAACTATTGTGTTGAAAAAACAAGGATACTTGGAATTTGTAAACGACAGTCATATCCATGATTTGGCAAAATTTATGTTTGGCTTTAGTATATTCTGGACATATTTATGGTTCTCTCAGTTTATGCTTATTTGGTATGCAAACATTCCAGAAGAAGTAACTTACTTTGTAACACGTATTGAAGACTATAAGTTGCCATTTTTCGGAATGCTTGTGACAAACTTCATTTTCCCATTGTTGTTATTAATGAACAGTGATTATAAACGTGTAAACTGGTTTGTAGTATTAACAGGAATTGTAATATTAGTAGGCCAGTATATAAACTTATTTGTTATGGTAATGCCAGGTACAGTAGGAGCATCTTGGTTTATTGGCTTACCAGAAATAGGATCGATATTGTTTTTCTTTGGCTTATTTGTGTTTGTTGTGTTTACTGCATTAACAAAAGCACCATTATTAGCTAAACGAAATCCGTTTATGAAAGAAAGTAAACATTATCATTATTAATTAATTGAATAGAGACAGATAACGATGACCGCATTTTTAGTTGTATTAGTAATTATTCTTTTTGGAGTTGCTGTTTGGCAAATGACCAAGATATTTGAAATGTCAAATACCAAACAGACAGATACTGGAGAAATAGCATCAGATAAAGACAATAAAATTAATGGTTACCTTATGGTAATGTTCCTTGTCTTCCTATACGTTTTAGCAATCGTATGTTTTTGGAAGTGGGGAGATGTTCTTCTGCCAGAATCTGCATCAGAGCACGGATCTCAAACCGACAATCTAATGTTAATATCAATGATTATAATTTTCTTCGTTGGTATACTTACACATTGGTTGCTTCTTACCTTCGCTTTTAAATATAGAGGCGAAAAAGGTAAAAAAGCTGTTTTCTATGCAGACAATGACAAACTTGAATTTATTTGGACCATTATTCCTGTAATTGTTCTAGCAGGTCTTATTATTTACGGTCTCTTTACGTGGACAGATATTATGAATGTAAGTGAAGAGGATGATCCATTAGTTGTAGAACTGTACGCTTATCAATTTGATTGGAGAGCTCGTTACGCTGGAGAAGATAATACCCTAGGAGAAGCAAATGTACGTTTAATTGAAGGAGTTAATCAATTAGGGGTAGATGCTTCAGATCCTAACGCTCAAGACGATAAAGTTGTGAATGAATTACACCTTCCGGTAGGAAGAAAAGTATTATTTAAGATGCGTTCACAAGATGTTTTGCACTCAGCATATATGCCACACTTTAGAGCACAAATGAACTGTGTTCCTGGTATGGTAACACAATTTGCTTTTACGCCAACAATTACAACTGAAGAAATGAGGCAAAAAGATGATGTTGTTGAAAAAGTAAGACACATTAACGAGTTAAGAAGACAAAATAGTAAAGAGCTTGCGGCAAAAGGTGAAGCTCCTTTAGATCCATATGAATTTGATTACCTATTACTATGTAACAAAATTTGTGGAATAAGTCACTATAATATGCAGATGAAGATTATAGTAGAGTCACAAGAAGATTATGAGGCATGGTTGGCAGAACAACCAGATATGGCCGAAGTTTTAAAAGAACAATAAAATTATAGCATAAAAGATATGTCAGCACACGCAGAAGATTTAGCAGTAGATCACCACGATGATCACGGACATCATCACAAACAGACATTTATAACTAAATATATATTTAGTACAGACCATAAAATGATCTCAAAACAATACCTAATCACTGGTATTTTTATGGGGATTATAGGTATTTTAATGTCTATTCTATTCAGAATGCAAATTGCATGGCCAGAAGAACCTTTTACAATATTTGAAATATTTTTAGGTAAATGGGCAGAAGGCGGTGTGATGGACCCAAGTGTTTATTTAGCACTTGTTACCATTCACGGTACCATTATGGTTTTCTTTGTGTTAACAGCAGGATTAAGTGGTACATTTAGTAACTTATTGATACCATTACAAATTGGAGCACGAGATATGGCATCTGGTTTTCTTAATATGGTGTCTTACTGGTTGTTCTTCACTTCTAGTGTAATAATGGTGTTGTCTCTATTTGTTGAGGCAGGACCTGCTTCAGCTGGATGGACAATATATCCTCCATTAAGTGCATTACCACAAGCTATACCGGGATCTGGTGCTGGAATGACATTGTGGTTAGTATCACTCGCTATCTTTATTGCATCCTCTTTATTAGGGTCATTAAATTATATTGTAACAACATTAAACCTTCGTACTAAAGGAATGTCTATGACGCGCCTTCCTTTAACAATATGGGCATTTTTTGTAACAGCAATTATTGGTGTTGTTTCATTCCCGGTTTTATTATCGGCAGCTTTGATGCTTATAATGGATAGAAGTTTCGGAACGTCATTTTTCTTATCAGATATTTATATAGCTGGAGAAGTGCTTCACAACCAAGGCGGATCACCTGTATTGTTTGAACACCTTTTCTGGTTTTTAGGTCACCCTGAAGTATATATTGTAATACTTCCAGCGATGGGTATTGTTTCAGAAGTAATGTCTACTAATTCTCGTAAACCTATTTTCGGTTATCGAGCGATGGTAGCTTCTATCTTGGCAATTGCATTCCTTTCAACTATTGTATGGGGTCACCATATGTTCGTTTCAGGGATGAATCCATTCTTAGGTTCGGTATTTACCTTTACAACCTTATTGATCGCAATACCTTCAGCTGTAAAAGCATTTAACTGGATAACCACAATATGGAAAGGTAACCTCCAAATGAACACGGCAATGTTATTTAGTATTGCTTTTGTGTCAACATTTATAACAGGAGGATTAACGGGTATTATACTTGGTGATAGTGCACTTGATATTAATGTACACGATACATACTTTGTTATTGCTCACTTCCACTTAGTTATGGGTATCTCTGCTGTATATGGTTTATTGGCAGGTGTATATCATTGGTTCCCTAAAATGTTTGAAGGTCGCTTGATGAGCAAAAACTTAGGTTATGTTCATTTTTGGATTACGGCAATTGGAGCGTATGGGGTTTTCTTCCCAATGCACTTTGTTGGAATGGCGGGATTACCTAGACGTTATTATACCAATACAAATTTCCCATACTTTGATGACTTAGCAGATATTAATGTTGTAATTACAATTTTTGCAATTATTACCGCTGCAGCTCAAGTAGTTTTCTTATATAACTTTTTCTACTCTATTTTCTACGGAAAAAAAGGTTCAAAAAACCCTTGGAATGCTACAACTTTAGAATGGACAACAGAATTAAAACACATACACGGAAACTGGGATGGTCCTATTCCACACGTTTATCGTTGGGCATATGACTATAGTAAATTAAACAAGGATGAAACAGATTATGTAATTCCTGGACAAGATTTTATACCTCAAAATGTTCCGTTGAGAGATAATGAGGAAGAGTTGAACCACTAACTTTTCTACATAAAATTTAAAAAGCCTTTCAAATTTGAAAGGCTTTTTAAATTTTAGGCATTAATTTACGTATTATTACGTATTGACTTCTTTTCTCTTTATTACTATATTTGATGTATCAACGATTAGGGACAAAGTGTGGGGACTTTGTAACTGTAAAAGCCGTACTTTCTGAGTGCGGCTTTTATATTTTTTACAAAATATACCCAAAATTGGGTATTGGAAGCAATCTCTAAAACATTCTATTTTTAAAGATTTGAATTAGTAAAATGGGGAGTTTACTGATTTTATATAACCGCACTTTTTGAGGAGGAGTGCGGTTTTCTTTTTTAAAGCTTTTCTTCAAGGAGGTATTTTATTTTTCTATGATAACACTTTGTATATTTGTTTTATGAACGAACATCTGGATCCCACAGGAGAAAATCTATCTCCGCAAGAAGTAGATTTAGAAAAAAAACTACGTCCACTCACATTTGATGATTTTACAGGGCAAGATCAAGCTTTGGAAAACCTTCAGGTATTTGTAAAGGCAGCTAATTATAGAGACGAGGCATTAGATCATACCTTGTTTCATGGACCTCCTGGTCTGGGTAAAACTACTCTTGCTCACATTCTAGCAAATGAATTACAAGTAGGAATAAAAGTAACTTCAGGTCCTGTTTTAGATAAGCCTGGAGATTTAGCCGGATTGCTTACCAATCTTGAAGATAGAGATGTTTTATTCATTGATGAGATTCATCGTTTAAGTCCTATTGTTGAAGAATATTTATATTCTGCAATGGAGGATTATAAAATTGATATTATGATTGAAACCGGACCCAATGCGCGTACGGTTCAAATAAATTTAAACCCATTCACATTAATTGGAGCAACCACTCGTTCTGGGTTATTAACAGCTCCTATGCGAGCACGATTTGGTATTTCCTCTAGATTGCAATATTACACCACCGAATTATTAACCGAAATTGTCCAGCGAAGTGCAGGTATATTAAACGTCCCAATTTCTATGGAAGCAGCTATTGAAATTGCCGGTAGAAGTAGAGGAACCCCACGTATTGCCAACGCACTTTTGCGAAGAGTTCGTGATTTTGCACAAATAAAAGGGAATGGTAAAATTGATATCAAGATTTCAAAATTTGCATTAAAAGCATTAAATGTTGATGCTTTTGGGTTGGACGAAATGGATAATAAAATTTTAACCACACTAATTGATAAATTTAAAGGAGGCCCCGTAGGGATTACCACCATTGCAACAGCAGTTTCAGAAAGCCCAGAAACAATTGAAGAAGTTTATGAACCCTTTTTAATTCAGCAAGGATTTATAGTACGAACACCTCGCGGAAGAGAAGTTACAGCAGCAGCCTATAAACACTTAGGTAAAACTAAAAATGGAACGCAAGGAGGCTTGTTTTGAGTCTTAAAAGCAAACACACTCAATTTATAAAAACCGAAGCCAAACGCCTCGGTTTTCTTTCCTGTGGTATAAGCAAAGCACAATTTCTTGAAGAAGAAGCACCTCGTCTTGAAAACTGGCTTACTCAAAATATGCATGGAGAGATGCGTTATATGGAAAACCATTTTGATAAACGATTAGACCCAACTAAGCTAGTACCAGATTCTAAAAGTGTGATTTCATTGTTGCTTAACTACTTTCCTTCAGAAACACAAAATGAAAACTCTTATAAAATATCAAAATATGCCTACGGAAGAGATTATCATTTCGTGATTAAAGATAAATTAAAGCAACTTTTAAATTCTATTCAAGAAGAAATAGGGGCAGTTCACGGTCGCGCATTTGTAGACTCAGCACCGGTTTTGGATAAAGCTTGGGCGGCCAAAAGTGGTTTAGGTTGGATAGGAAAACACAGCAACCTATTAACCAAACAAACAGGCTCTTTTTATTTTATTGCAGAACTAATTGTTGATTTAGATTTGGAATATGACACACCCGTAACCGATCACTGTGGAAGTTGCACTGCTTGCATTGATGCATGCCCTACACAAGCCATAGTAGACCCTTATGTGGTAGATGGCAGCAAGTGTATCTCATACTTAACAATTGAACTTAAAAATGAAATTCCTTCAGAGTTTACAAACCAAATGGATGATTGGATGTTTGGTTGTGATGTTTGTCAAGATGTTTGCCCTTGGAATCGCTTCAGTAAACCACATAATCAACCGCTTTTTAATCCACATCCTGAATTATTACAAAACTCTAAAGAAGATTGGGAAGAAATTACCAAAGAAGTTTTTAATGAAATTTTCAGGAAAAGTGCTGTAAAACGTACAAAGTATGAAGGCTTAAAGAGAAACATTCAATTTCTGAAATAATACTACGTTTCCTCAAAAAATATGCTTTAAAATTTCTTCATTCCACATACTCGGCTAACTTTGTATGTCAACCATTAATTAATGGAAAAAAATTCCCGTTATGAGCAAAGAAAGTAGACGTCGCGAGGCCTTAGTATATCATGCAAAGCCTAAACCTGGAAAAATACAAGTAGTTCCTTCAAAAAAATATGCAACACAGCGTGATCTGTCACTAGCATATTCACCAGGTGTGGCAGAGCCGTGTTTAGAAATTGAAAAAGAAACAAATAACGTATATAAGTATACTAATAAAGGCAACCTTGTAGCAGTAATTTCTAATGGTACAGCTGTTTTAGGTCTTGGAAATATAGGTCCGGAGGCCTCAAAACCTGTAATGGAAGGGAAAGGCTTGTTGTTTAAAATCTTTGCAGATATTGATGTTTTTGATATTGAAGTGAACACTGAGAATATTGATGAGTTTATAGAAACAGTAAAAAATATTGCACCAACCTTCGGCGGAATTAATCTAGAAGATATAAAAGCTCCAGAAGCTTTTGAGATTGAACGTAGGTTGAAAGAAGAGTTGGATATTCCGGTGATGCATGATGATCAACATGGTACAGCTATTATCTCGGCCGCTGCTTTATTAAACGCACTAGAGCTTGCAGATAAAAATATAGAAGATGTTTCTATTGTGATTAGTGGAGCCGGAGCCGCAGCTGTTTCTTGCACCCGATTATATAAGTCATTTGGAGCAAAAGCAGAAAATATTGTCATGCTTGACAGTAAAGGGGTAATTAGAAAAGATAGAGATGCACTTTCAGAAGAAAAAGCAGAGTTTGCTACTGCAAGAAAAATTGACACTCTGGAAGAAGCAATGAAAAATGCAGATGTTTTTGTGGGGCTTTCAATTGCAGATATTGTAAGTCCAGAGATGCTAAAAAGCATGGCAGACAATCCAATAGTTTTTGCCATGGCAAACCCAAACCCCGAGATAGATTATGATTTGGCCATAAAAACTCGTGAAGATATTATTATGGCAACAGGACGTAGTGATCATCCTAATCAAGTAAATAACGTGTTAGGGTTTCCATTTATTTTTAGAGGTGCGCTAGATGTAAGAGCCACCAAAATTAATGAAGAAATGAAAATGGCTGCTGTTAAAGCCTTAGCAGAGTTAGCCAAAGAAGCTGTTCCTGAGCAAGTAAACATAGCTTATGGTGAGACAAAATTGATGTTTGGTAGAGATTATATTATACCAAAACCTTTTGACCCTAGATTAATTGCTGCAGTGCCACCTGCTGTAGCAAAAGCTGCAATGGAGAGTGGAGTGGCAACCGAAGAGATTACCAATTGGCAGAAGTATGAAGATGAACTTTTTGAACGCATGGGAAGCGATAATAAAATGATTCGGTTGTTGTTGAATCGTGCTCGTACCAATCCTAAGCGTATTGTTTTTGCTGAAGCCGATCACCTAGATGTTCTTAAAGCCGCACAAATAGTACACGAGGAAGGAATAGGAATACCTGTTTTGCTTGGTAGAAAAGAAATCATTTTAGAATTGATGGAGCAAATAGAGTTTGATCTTAACGGATTGGAAATTATTGACCCAAAATCTGATGAACAAGAAGCAAAACGCAATTATTATGCAGAAAAACATTGGAAAAACAGAAGACGAAGCGGTATCACCCTGTACGATGCCCAAAAATTAATGCGTGAGCGCAATTATTTTGCAGCAATGATGGTGAACGAAGGTGATGCAGATTCTATGATCTCTGGATATTCAAGAGCGTATCCTTCGGTAGTTAGACCTGTTTTAGAAACTATCGGGAGATTTGAAGGTGTAAGTAAAGTGGCTACAACCAACTTAATGTTGACCAAAAGAGGGCCATTGTTTATTTCAGATACCTCTATCAATATTGATCCTACTGCAAAAGAATTGGCCAAAATTGCTCAAATGACCAATTATACTATGAAAATGTTTGGGTTAACTCCTGTAATTGCAATGGTTTCTTATGCAAATTTTGGTTCGTCAAAAGATCCTCATGCTACCAAGGTAAAAGAAGCTGTAGACTATTTGCATAAAATAGTGCCAGATATGCACGTAGATGGCGAGTTGCAAACAGATTTTGCTTTAAACCCCGATTTGCTTCAGAAAAAATTTCCTTTTTCAAAACTCGCAGGAAAAAAAGTAAATGCGTTGATATTTCCAAATCTAGATTCTGCAAACAGTAATTATAAGCTTTTAAAAGAATTGAATGGAGTAGAATCTATTGGTCCAATTATGTTGGGGATGAGAAAACCTGTACATATTCTTCAATTGGGCGCAAGTGTGGATGAAATTGTTAATATGGCTGCTGTTTCGGTAGTCGATGCGCAACAAAAAGAAAAGCGTAAAAAAGAAGCAATGAAACAGCAAAAATAGTGCGTTTCTTGGTATAAGAATTTCACATTTTTCACACTGGCAGATGCAAATAATTATGCTATATTTGAGCCTTTAACATTTTTATAACGTATGATAACCCACATTGAGGGCAAATTAGTAGAAAAGAATCCAACTGATATTGTAATTGATTGTAATGGCGTTGGTTATTTTATCAATGTTTCGTTACATACCTTTTCGCAGCTTCCTGCTTCAGAAAATGTAAAGGTTTACACGCATTTACAAGTAAGAGAAGATGCTCATACTTTGTATGGTTTTTTCGGAAAAGCAGAGAGGGAAATTTTTAGACTATTGGTTTCGGTTTCAGGAGTAGGTGCTAGTACAGCGCGTACCATGTTGTCATCTTTAACTCCAGATCAAGTAAAAGATGCAATTGCTTCTGAAGATGATAGCATAATTCAATCGGTTAAAGGAATTGGTGCCAAAACTGCTCAACGGGTAATACTAGACCTAAAAGATAAGATATTAAAAGTTGAAGGTTTAACAGGTATTTCTACTAGTTCAAGCAATACGAATAAAAATGAAGCGTTATCTGCTTTGGAGACGCTGGGTTTTGCGCGTAAACAATCTGAAAAGGTTTGCGATAAAATTATAAAACAAAACCCACAAGCTACTGCTGAAGAAATTATAAAACAAGCTTTAAAAAATTTATAACAATTGGGCGCAAAAAATTACGATTACATTTTTAACCTTTGCAAGTTATTACTATTTATAGGGGCTGTTTTTGCCACCACAACAACTGCTTTTTCACAAGATACCACTAGTACCGGTTATGATGTAGGAAGAATGGATCTTCCAGATCCTCCAAGTATTCAAGATTTATACACCTATGACCCTGTAACAGATCGGTATATTTATACCAGAACTTTAGGAGGCTTTAATATAAGTTATCCAATAATTCTTACTCCTGAAGAGTATGAACAACTCATACTAGAGCAGGAAATGAAATCTTATTTTAAAGAGAAGATTGACGCAGCAGATGGTAGAAAAGAAGGATCTGAAGAAGCGCAAAAAAACTTACTGCCCACGTTTTATGTGAATTCAAATTTCTTTGAAACCATTTTTGGCGGGAACACCATTGAGGTAATTCCGCAGGGTTCTGTTGAAATGGATTTAGGGCTGTTATACACCAAGCAAGACAACCCGGCTTTTTCGCCTAGAAACCGAAGCAATCTTTCTTTTGATTTTGACCAGCGCATTAGCTTAAGTTTATTAGGTAAAGTAGGAGAGCGTCTTCAAGTTACTGCAAATTATGATACCCAATCTACATTTGATTTTCAGAATCAAATAAAATTAGAATATACACCTACTGAAGATGATATCATTCAAAAAATTGAGGTTGGTAATGTGAGTATGCCACTTAACAGTTCTTTAATACAAGGTGCTCAAAGTCTATTTGGGGTAAAAACACAACTTCAGTTTGGTAAAACAACTATTACAGGTGTTTTTTCAGAACAAAAATCTGAAACCAGAACTGTAACTGCTGAAGGTGGAGCAACAGTAACAGACTTTGAGTTATTTGCTTCAGAATATGATGAAAATAGACACTTTTTCTTAGCACATTACTTTAGAGACAACTATGATAGGGTTTTAGATCAATATCCTTTTATAAATAACAATATTCAAGTTACACGTGTTGAAGTATGGATTACCAATAGAAGTAATAACACTCAAAACGTTAGAAATGTAGTTGCTTTACAAGATATAGGAGAAGCTAATCCAGAAAACATAGGGTTAGATTTTCCTCCCGGTGGTTTTATTAACAAGCCGCCTAATTCATTTCCAGACAACAGCAATAACGACTTTAATCCGTTTGGTATTAATGATCCTTCTGTTCCTTCGGTTTTAAACAGTGCTATTCGAGATGTGGCAACAGTACAGTCTGGTTTTAGTGGTGTTCGTGTTCAGCAAGGAGTAGATTATGTGGTTCAAGAAAACGTAAGAAAGTTACAGCCAAGTGAATATACACTGCATCCTAGGTTGGGGTATATCTCATTAAATCAACGATTGAATAATGACGAAGTTTTGGGGGTTTCATACCAATTTACAGTTAATGGAAATGTTTACCAAGTAGGTGAGTTTTCAAACGACGGTGTAGAAGCAACCGGAACGGGGGTAGGTTCTGGAAACAATGGTGGGAATGACAACAACCCACCAAGTGGAGGAATTGAAGGAGTGTCTCAAAACTTAGTGGTAAAAATGCTGAAGAGTAATATTACCAACGTAGATGAGCCGGTTTGGGACTTAATGATGAAAAATATTTATTCAATTGGAGCTTTTCAATTGGAGCAAGAAGATTTCAGACTTAATATTTTATATACAGATCCTTCTCCTTTAAACTATATTACAGCTGCACAAGGAACTCCTAATTTTCCTGCTGTTCCATTGCCAGAGGATGTAGACAATACAACTTTACTACGTGTGTTTAATCTGGATAGGTTAAATTTTAATGGTGATCCGCAGCAAGGTGGAGATGGTTTCTTTGACTTTTTACCGAATATTACGGTTGACACTCAAAATGGTCAAATTATTTTTACCTCTGTAGAGCCTTTTGGTAAATATTTATTTGATAAACTTGATAATACGCCCGGTGGTTCAGAGAATTATGACATACCATCAACGTATAACGCCAACCAGAATAAGTATGTTTTTAGAACACTATATACATCTACCAAAACACAAGCAGAGCAAGAAGATAGTGATAAGAATAAATTTCAGTTAAAAGGTCGTTATAAATCTACTGGGGCTGATGGAATTCCTATTGGAGCATTTAACATTCCACAAGGATCGGTAACGGTTACTGCTGGAGGACGTCAGCTGGTTGAAGGGGTTGATTATACCGTAAATTATCAATTGGGTAGGGTGCAAATTTTGGATCCGTCTTTATTGAATTCAAACACACCAATTCAAATCTCTACTGAAAACAATACGTTATTTGGTCAACAAACCAAGCGTTTTACAGGGTTAAATATTGAGCATAGATTTAGTGACGAACTGCAATTTGGTGCTACTTATTTAAACCTTAATGAGCGTCCGTTAACACAAAAATCGTCTTATAACACAGAACCTATTAATAACACAATTTTTGGTTTTAATGCAAATTACTCTACCGAGGTTCCTTTCTTAACCCGATTGGCAAACAAACTTCCAAATATTGATACCGACGTAGAATCAAACGTATCGTTAAGAGGGGAGTTTGCATATCTAATGCCTGGAGCTCCAAAAGTTTCAGATTTTGATGGCAAAGCAACGGTGTATGTTGATGATTTTGAAGCTTCTCAAACCGAATTAGACATTAGTACGCCAAATACATGGTTTTTGGGAAGTACACCGGTAGGTTTTGGAGGTGAAATTTCAAACCAATTATCTTACAATTACAACCGAGCGCAACTGTCTTGGTATACGGTAGATCCTATTTTTTATAGTAGTCAACGTCCCGACGGAATCACAGATGAAGATTTATCATCACCATTTACGCGTAGAGTATTTAGAGATGAAATTTTTCCAGAACAAGATATAATTCAAGGGCAAACACAAGCATTGTTTCCATTAGACTTAGTTTTTAACCCTTCTGAAAGAGGACCTTATAACTATAACCCGCAAGCTGCAGGCGGAAACACCTTGTCAAATCCTGAAAATCGTTTTGCAGGAATCTCTAGACAATTAACCACAACAGATTTTGAACGTTCAAACGTTGAGTATATTCAGTTTTGGTTAATGGATCCCTTTATTTATGAAGAAACAAGCGGTAATAACGGAGGTACTATTAGTTTTAACTTAGGTAATATTTCAGAAGATCTATTAAAAGACGGCCGTAAGCAATATGAAAACGGATTGCCTGAAAATGGAGGAGAAGAAAACACCATTCCAACCATTTACGGAAAAGTACCTACTAACCAATCACTTGTTTATACATTTGATACAGAAGGACAGCAGCGTACCAACCAAGATATAGGGTATGACGGTATTAATGATGCTGGAGAAGCTGCAATGTTTCCAGATTTCTCAAACCTTACAGACCCTGCAAATGATAATTATCAATATTTCTTACAAGCAGACGGTGATATTATTAACAGGTATAGACAGTATAACGGAACCGAAGGTAACTCACCTGTAGAAGTAACAGATACTAATCGCGGATCGACAACACAACCAGACGTTGAAGATATTAACCGTGATAATACCATGAACACAATAGATGCGTATTATGAGTATAATATTCCTGTTTTCCCAGGAATGGACAGAACCAATAACGATTATATTACAGATGTAAAAGAAATTGAAGTTACAACTCCTAATAACGAAACAATAGATGCACGTTGGGTTCAGTTTAAAATTCCAATTAGTGATCCTGACGAAGTAATTAACGGTATTTCAGATTTTAGATCAATCCGTTTTATGAGAATGTATCTTTCTCAGTTTACTGAATCAACTGTGTTACGTTTCGGAACCCTAGAGTTGGTAAGAGGAGATTATAGACGATACAATCAAACTCTTGACTTGACCAATGAAGACCCAGAGTTAGACGACACTGTTTTTGAAAGTGAAGCTGTAAATATTGAAGAGAACGAAAACAGACAGCCTATTCCTTATGTGTTACCACCGGGAGTTTTAAGAGAGCAGCTTAATAATAACAATAACTTAATTCGTCAAAATGAGCAGTCATTAGCGCTACGTGTTAATGGATTGGAGCCTGGAGATGGTCGTGGTGTATATAAAAATTTCAATGTAGATATGCGCCAATATGAAAATCTTGAAATGTTCATTCACGCAGAATCATTGCAAAATGAAGCGCCGCTTGCAGATGGTGAAATGGTTGCCTTTATGCGTTTAGGAAATGACTTGTCACAAAACTATTATGAAATTGAAATTCCGTTAAATCCTACTTCCTTTGGAGCAAGTACAAGAGAAGAAATTTGGCCGGTAGAAAACAGAATTAGATTACCACTTGCATTACTTCAAGAAATTAAAACTAGAGTTTTAGGAGCTTCAGAGCCTCCTTCAGATCCAGATCAACCAGTTTATTTTAATCAATCTGAACTAGATCCAAATTTTTCAGGTCCTGAAAATGAAATGCGTATAGGAATAAAAGGTAATCCAAGTTTTGGTAATGTACGTACCATTATGTTGGGTATGAAAAACAGACAAAACAATACTACCGATATTGCTGGAGAAGTTTGGTTTAATGAATTGCGCCTTTCTGAATTAAAAAATGAAGGTGGTTGGGCTGCAGTTGCCACATTAGACGCCAATATGGCCGACTTTATGAATGTAAGTGCTACAGGTAGAAGAAGCACAATTGGTTTTGGGTCTGTAGAGCAAGGTCCTAACCAGCGTAGTAGAGAAGATGTAAAACAATATGATGTTGTAACCAATTTTAATTTAGGTCAATTACTTCCAGAAAAATGGGGTATTCAATTACCTTTTAATTATGGACGTTCAGAAGAATTAATTACACCTCAGTACGATCCCGAATTTCAAGATATAGAACTGGAAACTCGTCTAGATAATACCGAAGACGAAGATGAAAAAGAAGCGATACGACAGCAGTCTGTAGACTATACTAAACGTCAAAGTATTAACTTTATAGGTGTAAGGAAAGACCGAACGGGCGACAAAAAACCTATGCCATATGATATTGAAAACTTTACATTCTCTTATTCATATAATCAAGTAGATCATCATGATTTTGAAATAGAAGATGCATTGGATCAAAATGTAAGACTTGGCGGAACGTACAATTATAATTTCCAACAAAAACCATATGAACCATTTAAAAAGAATGATTCATTATTTACCGGTAAATACTGGCAGTTTTTGAAAGATTTGAACTTTAATTATGTTCCAACAAATATTTCTGTGTCATCAAATATTGTGCGTCAATACAATGAGCAAAAGTTCAGAGAATTAAATAGACTGCCCGGAAATATAGGAATACCTACATTGTATCAACGTAATTTCTTATTTGATTGGGAATACACAATTAACTACAACCTTACCAAATCACTGCGATTTAACTTCACATCATCAAACAATAGAATTGTAACAAACTATCTAGATGATCAAGGTTTTGCAGATGATAGTATAGGCATATGGGATGGCTTCTTTGATCTAGGAGAGCCTAATCAACATTTTCAATCTCTACAATTAAATTATGATTTACCTACGGCTAAATTTCCATTTTTGAAATTTATACGAGCTACGTATTCATATACAGGAGATTTTCAATGGCAAGACGGGAGTGATTTATTCAATAACATTTCAATACCAAATAATGACGGCAGCGGAAGTCAAGTTTACGATTTAGGTAACTCTGTTCAAAATGCGATGACGCACGCTATTAACTCAAATATAGATATGGGTGGCTTCTATAGATATATTGGGTTGACAAAAATCACCCCAAGTAGTCGTAATAGAGGTAACAACGGCAGCGGTGCAAATAATGGTGGTAGAGAAAATGGAAGTAGAAACGGGCAAGGTGCCAAAAATGGAGCTAAAGGAAAAGCTGCTGCAGAAGAAGAATCAAAAGGCCTTGCTCAATCAAGAGGGGGCAATAATATCCTAGGTAATAATGGGGCAAATGGCGCAGGAGCAGGATCAACCACACTTAATGGCGGAGAAAAAGCCGTAAATTCATTAATAGGATTGGTAACTTCTATCAAAAGAATTCAGTTTAATTATCAAGAAAATCAAGGTATATTTTTACCGGGTTATACACCTTCTATTGGTTTTGTAGGAACCTTAAAGCCTTCAGCTGGATTTACATTTGGTAGTCAAGCAGAAATAAGAGAAGAAGCTGCACGTAAAGGCTGGTTGACATTATACCCAGAATTTAACGAACAATATACTGAAGTAGAAAACAGACAAATGGACATTCAAGTAAATGTTCAGCCACTAGAAGATTTAACTATTGATATAAACGGTAATCGTTTATATTCTGAAAACTATGCTGAAAATTACATAGTAGAAGATGGACAATATCGTTCTTTAACGCCAAACACTTATGGTAACTTTAATATTTCGACTCTGCTAATAAAAACTGCCTTTAGCAGCAGTGATGAAAACAGCTCAGAAGCTTTTGATGATTTCAGAAGTAACAGACTTGTGGTAGCAAATAGGTTGGCTCAAGAGTATTATGGTTCTTCAAGTTTTCCACGAGATCCTGAAACAGGATATCCGGTAGGTTTCGGAAGAACAAGTCAAAACGTATTATTACCGGCATTTTTATCAGCTTATAAAGGAAGTGATCCTTCAAAAGAGAAAACAGGCTTTTTGCGTGATATTCCGTTACCAAACTGGGATATTAAATATACCGGGTTAATGAATATAGATTGGTTTAAAAAGAACTTTAAGCGTTTCTCATTACAGCACGGTTATCGAGCAGGATATACGGTTAATCAATTTCAGAGTAACTTAGATTACAACAGGTTTGACCCAAGCGAAGTTGATCAAGCTGGTAATTTTAAAAGTGAAACGATACTTAATAACGTTAATCTTACAGAGCAGTTTTCACCTCTGTTAAGAGTAGATTTTGAGATGAAAAATTCAGTAAAAATACTTGCTGAATATAGAAAAGACAGAGCCTTATCATTAAGTTTTGCAAACAACCTTCTTACCGAAATACAAGGAGATGAAATTATTCTTGGTCTGGGCTATAGGATAAAAGATTTAAAAATAGGAACCAACTTTGGAGGTGATAAAAAAATACTTAAAAGTGACTTAAACTTTAAACTTGATGTTTCAAGACGTGATAATAAAACGATTATTCGTTATTTAGATATTGAAAATAATCAAACAACAGCAGGGCAAACTATTTATGGTTTACAGTTTTCTGCAGATTATGCGCTTAGTAAAAACTTGACTGCGTTGTTTTATTATGATCATACGTTTTCAGAATATGCAATTTCGACTGCATTTCCACAAACAACCATTAGAAGCGGTATAACCCTTCGATACAATTTCGGAAATTAATAAACAAAATATTTAAGATTAAAAGCTATGAATGTACCTGCAGATTTAAAATACACCAAAGACCACGAATGGGTAAAAATTGAAGGTGATATTGCCACCGTAGGTGTGACAGACTTTGCCCAAGGAGAATTGGGTGATATTGTATATGTAGAAGTAGAAACAGTTGATGAAACTCTTGATAGAGAAGAAGTTTTTGGTACTGTAGAAGCTGTTAAAACAGTTTCAGATTTATTTTTACCACTTTCAGGAGAGATTATCGAATTCAATGAAAATCTAGAAGATGAACCAGAGCAAGTAAACTCAGATCCATACGGTGACGGATGGATGATTAAAATTAAAATAAGTAATCAAGAAGAGATTGAAGATCTACTAGATGCAGAGGCTTATAAAGAAATTATTGGAGGATAAAACACTTGCAATTTTAGCTATTGCGTATACTCTTTTTATTTCTATAGGCTTATTGATGCCTTCTCAAGGACTATTGCCAAGTACTGGCGAACTTCCTATTGATAAGCTGTTTCACGCTGTTTTAAACTGCTTATTAATTGTATTATGGCTTTCTTTTGTCTATGCTAAACAAAACAAAATGATAACTGCTGTATCAATATATACAGTTTTTGGTCTTTGTTTAGTCTATGGCATAGTAATTGAGGTTTTACAAGGTGTCTTTACAACCTACCGTCAAGCAGATTATCTTGATGTACTAGCAAATTTAGTTGGTTTGCTTATAGGTGTTGGTCTTTTTAGAAGATTTAAAGACAAAATTTTTAACTTAAGCTAAATTTAGTTTTCAATTAAACGATAATTTCTATATTTTAGCGATATAAATAATACTCTATTATGGAACCGAAAAAAAATCCGAAAGCAGACATGAGCCGAAGAAGCACATTATTCTTTCAAATAGGAATGATTGTGATGCTTTTATTGGCTTGGCAAGCTATTGAATGGAAAACGTACGACAAATCAGACTTAGATACCGGAATGGTAGATGTGGGTGATGAGCTAGAAGAAGAAGTGCCAATCACACAGCAATTAACGCCACCACCACCACCTCCACCACCGCCACCAGCACCAGAAGTAATTGAGGTTGTAGAAGATGAAGAAGAAGTAGAAGAAACCATAATAGAATCTACCGAAGCAAATCAAGAAGAAGAAATTGTTGAAGTAGAAGAAATTGTTGAAGAAGAAGTAGAAGAAGAAATTGCTGATGTACCTTTTGCTGTAATTGAAAATGTACCGGTATACCCGGGTTGTGAAAATGAAAGTAATAACGCAGCAAAGAAAAAATGTATGTCAGAAAAAGTTCAAAGATTCGTTCAAAAGAAATTTGATACTGAATTGGCTAACGATTTAGGGTTAAGTGGTAAGCAGCGTATCTTCGTTCAGTTTAAGATAAACAAAGGTGGTAACGTTGTAGACGTAAGAGCTAGAGCACCGCACCCAAGACTTGAAAGAGAAGCAGTAGAAGTAGTAAAATCATTACCTAAAATGACACCGGGTAAACAAAGAGGAAAGCCGGTTGGAGTACTATACTCACTACCAATACTATTTCAAGTACAAGATTAATATTAGTTATATAGAGTATAAAAACGCCTTCAGAGATTGAAGGCGTTTTTTATTTGGCATAACCCTTGTGTTAGGTTACCTATAACCATTAAATACATTCGTTATGAAATCTCAAACACCACAACATTCAACTAGTATTTCAAAAAGAGAAGACAAAAAAAGTGTCAACATTAAATGGAATTCAGGTATTTTTTTTCAAATCGGGATTATAATTAGCATACTCTCTGTTTTTTTAATTGCCGAAAGTAGTATTGGTTCTACAACCATAAAGGTTACTCCAGATGATGACTTTTATCTTTCTGAACCTGCAATGACAACGTATAGACTGGAAGAGCCTGTAAAATCAGTACCTATAAAGAAAAAGCCTAAAACCAATATTCTTGAACGTAAAAAATTGGTTCCTATTAATGATAAAATAAACATTGTTGATAACCATACGACAGATATAGTAGAAAGTAATACACAACCGGTAGACAACTCGATTGCTTCAGAAAAGATTTCAGGAACAAAAGAAGTGCCTGAAACAAAAAACAAAAACTATAACACGAAAACTGTGGAATTTGTTCCTATTTATCCAGGTTGTGAGTCTTTAATGAGTAATCAAGAGCGAGTAGCGTGTATGTCATCCAAGATAAATAAATTTATAAGCAGAAAATTTAATACCCAAAAGTTTTCTGAAAGTATTGAACGAGGAGAGCTACAACGAATTGTAGTTCAGTTTACCATTGATGCCTCTGGTAATGTAACAGATATTAAAGCCCGATCAAAACATAAACCTTTAGAAAAAGAAGCTATTAGAGTTCTAGAAAAGTTGCCTTTAATTACACCTGGTAAACAAGGCGAGAGAAAAGTAGATGTTATTTATAGCGTACCTATTATATTTAAAATGGGATATTAAATTTAAAAGCTCTTCATTATGGAGAGCTTTTTATTTTTGGCTTTTCGGAAAATGAAAAAACCGTATCTTTCAAAAAAATTAGTTTTTTGTAATGAAGCGTCTCATCTCACTGCTATTTATTTTAGCCTTTTTCCCTTTAGCTGCACAAAAAGTTACCGGTACCTTTGAGAAATATCCTGTATTTCCTGAATGTAAAAACGAAAACATTAACAGCCTTAAAAATTGTTTTGAAAATACGCTTAGGTCAAAAGTTTTTTCAAGCTTTCAAATACCAGAAGTAGTTTCAGAAGAAAACTACAAAGGCAATGTGTCTGTTTTTTTTGAAGTTACCAAAGAAGGCGTATTTAAGGTGCTTTATGTTGACGCAATGTATAATGAACTTAAGGATGAGACAAGACGTGTTTTTAATGAACTGCAACAAATTGTTCCTGCTACATATAATAGTGATCCGGCATACGTACAATTTACGATGACTATTCCTATTCCTATTAAAGATATTCCTTTACAAACAGAAGAAGTTGTAACAGAAACACAAAAAGTTTCAGAATTAAAGAAAGAGTATGATGCTATAGAAAACCTTCCCTATGAAAATGAAGAATATACTAGCCAAATAAACATCCCTTTTTCGCATCATAACTATAGTTTGTTTGATCCTGCCTTAAACCGTGTTGGGCAAAATAACCATACGGCACAAAAACCGTATATCTATTCACAAGTCAATAAATATTACGACTTTGAAGCCGAAAATGCTAAACTGTTAAAAGATAAATCTTCGTGGTTTGGAAGAAAATTATGGAATGAACATTTGGTAACTATCAAAGGTGATAAGTATTGGATTACCTTAGACGCTGGAGTGGATTTACAGGCAGGTAAAGATTTTGATGGAGAAATTGATACATATAACAATACACGCCTTGTGTATACGCAAGGTGGATTAGGGAAAAACTTCAATTTTTTTGCAGTTATATATGAAAGCCAAGGTCGGTTTGCAGATTATTTTAACCGTTTCGCTGAAGCTAGAAGACCGGCCGGTGGAAATCCTGCATTGATTCCCGGTCGTGGAATTGCTAAAAAATTTAGAAGTGATTCATATGACTATCCTATTGCGACGGGTCATATTTCATATTCGCCTTCACAACATTTTAATTTTCAATTAGGTCACGGAAAAAACTTTTATGGTGATGGATATCGGTCCTTATTGCTAAGCGATAATGCGAGCCCATATCCATATTTCAAAATAAATACTACTTTTTGGAAACTTCAGTACACAAACACTTGGATGTCTTTACGTGATATTAGAACAGAGGTTCAGGATGGTGGTTCATTCAGAACAAAGTATTTTGCAAATCATTATTTAAGTTACAACGTAACAAAACGCTTAAATATCGGTTTATTTGAATCTGTTGTGTGGGAAAATGATAATGATCGTGGTTTTGATTTTAACTACATTAATCCGGTTATATTTTATAGAGCGATTGAATTTTCTACTGGTCCACGAGGAGGTAATGCGCTTATTGGTCTTTCTTCAAAATATAAATTTACAGATAGAATTAATGCTTATGGACAATTGATTATTGATGAATTTTCATCTGGTGATATTTTTGGAGGAGAAGGAAGTTATAAAAACAAAATAGGATATCAGCTGGGTGCAAAATATTATGATGCATTTGGAGTAAACGGGCTCTATTTGCAGGCAGAGTATAATAGAGTGCGTCCTTATACCTACTCACATAACTCAATAATTTTAAATTACGGTCATAATAATCAATCTATGGCGCATACTTTAGGTTCAAACTTTTCTGAATTTATAACCATTGCCAGATATCAAAAAGGAAGAATTTTTGGAGATTTAAAGTTGATTTTTGCCAAGCGAGGTTTTGAGTTCAACACAGAAGAAGATGATTTTTACTACGGCGGAAATATCTACGGAACCGAAGACAATCGAGTTTCAGATTTAGGTAATGAAGTTGCTCAGGGAAATACAACAGATTTTTTCCATGGAGAAATACAAGGAGGTTATTTAATAAATCCTGCAACCAATCTAAAGATATACGCAAGTTTGATTATACGCGATTTCAAACCGAAAGTAAATACTGAGACAGTGTTTGAAAACCAAACAACGTGGTTGAATTTTGGCTTACGAACCGATTTGTTTAACTGGTATTATGATTTTTAAGAATACTTGCTTATTCTTTCTTTTTCATTTTCTCTTTTTGTTCCTTAAGCTTGTCTTGAAGACGTTCTTCCATGCTTCTTTTGTCAATAGGTCCTCTTGATGCTTTTACGTCATTATAAAGTGTTTTGATAAACATTTCTGTAGAAACATAGCCTTTCCCGTAGTCATTTTCATCATATTCGGCAGTTATATCACTCATTGCCAAAACTTCTTCTAAAGATTTTTCTTTTACGTAGTGGTAGGTAACTTGCTTATATATGTTTTGAAGCATGTTCTTTGTGTAATTCAATTCTTTAAGAGAAGCTAAATCTCCGTGACCTGGAATTATTTTTGTGTCTTCATTACAAACCATAGCTATTTTTTCTAGACCTTTAATGTAGCCACTTACGCTTCCACCATTTTCAATATCTATAAAAGGGTATTTGCCGTTAAAAAACACATCTCCTGTGTGTATTACATTGCTACTTGGAAAGTATAATGCGATGTCTCCATCGGTGTGAGCTTCTGCAATATGAAAGGCTTGAATAGTTTCATTATTATGATTAAGCTGTAATTTGTCTGTAAATGTTACAGTAGGAAGCGCAGACTTGTCAATCTTTTTTTGGTCTGAGTTTACAATACTAGCTATACGATCTCTTGTATTTTGATGTGAAAAAATTATAGCACCTTCTTTTTTAAAAGCTGAATTTCCGCCGGTATGGTCTCCGTGAAAATGTGTGTTAAGCAACATTTTTATTGGTTTATCACTTACCTTTCTTATTGCTTTAAGAATATCTTCTGAAAATTCTGCATATTGATTATCAATCATTAATATGGATTCTTTCCCAAAAGATAAACCTATATTTCCTCCTTTTCCTTGCAACATATAAACATCGTCATTTGCTTTTGTGATTCTTATGTTTACTTTATTGCCAGAATCGGTTTGTGCGAATGACAAAGTAGTGATACAAATGATAAGTAAGAAGCTCAGTTTTTTTAAATTCATTTTTAATATATTTTGTGAGGGGATTAAAATACTAAAAAAGTATAAATTATATGTAAGAAATAATAGAATAAATTGTGGAAAATCTGTAGTTGCTGTATCTTTGCACCGCAAAAAAAAATGAGCTTGTCAGTAACACAAACACAATCTATTCCTCAAACTCTTATTAGGAATTTTACCGAAATCACAAAATTTAGGCTTTCGGTAAGTGTGGTTTTTTCTTCTGTAGCAGGATATCTGTTAGGAGCTGAGACTATTGATTACTATGTGTTGCTGTTACTTTGTGTGGGAGGTTATTGCATGGTTGGCGCTTCAAATGTATACAATCAAATTATCGAAAGAGATCTAGATGCATTAATGGACCGCACAAAAGATAGGCCTATTCCTGCGGGTCGTATAGGAGTGAGTTCAGCATTTGTATTAGCTATTGTTTTGACCGTTGTCGGGTTATTGGTTCTATATTCTATTAACCCTATTACTGCAATGTTTGGGGCGATTTCTATTTTTTTATATGTAAGTCTTTATACGCCACTTAAAACAAAGACACCTCTTTCAGTTTTTATTGGTGCTTTTCCGGGAGCTATACCCTTTATGCTGGGTTGGGTTGCTGCAACCAATTCATTTGGTATTGAACCAGGAACCTTATTTATGGTTCAGTTTTTTTGGCAATTTCCGCATTTCTGGGCTATAGGTTGGTTTTTGTATGAAGACTATCAAAAAGGAGGATTTTTTATGCTTCCAACCGGAAAAAGAGATAAAGGAACAGCTGTTCAAGTAGTTTTGTATAGTATATGGACTGTTTTAACATCCCTAATACCTGCCTTTGGCGTTACAGGAAAGCTATACTTAACTCCTGTAAGTGCTGTGATTATTGGATTGTTGGGCATAGGACTATTGTATTATGCGTTTAGATTATATAAAGAAAAAACAAATAAAGCAGCCAAGCAGTTAATGTTGGCAAGCGTAAGTTACATTACATTACTGCAGGTGGTGTATGTACTAGATAAATTTATAAGGTAATGGATTATACAGAAGGCTCAGAAGAACATAAAATAGCACGTGCCAAAAAAATGATGCTTTGGTTTGGTATTATAAGTTTGTCCATGAGTTTTGCAGGATTGACGAGTGCTTATGTGGTGAGTAAAGAACGCCCAGATTGGTTAACAGATTTTCAAATTCCGCAGGCTTTTTACATTAGTTTGGGGGTTATACTTTTAAGTAGTGTAACCATACATTTGGCAAAAAGATCTATCTCTAAAGAACAGAATAAAAAAGGAATGTTGTTTTTGGTAAGTACTCTTTTCTTGGGAATAGGGTTTATTTTGCTTCAGTTTAAAGGTTTTTCTGAAATAATAGCAAATGGTTATTATTTTACAGGAAGTGAAAGCACCATTACAACTTCATTTATATATTTGGTTGTATTATTGCACCTATCGCACATCATTGCTGCGTTAATTTCAGTATTGGTGGTAATTTATAATCATTATAAACTAAAATATATAAACGGCAAAACCCTTGGAATTGAACTAGCTGCTACTTTTTGGCATTTTGTTGATATTCTGTGGATATACCTGTTTTTGTTTTTCTATTTCGTTAGATAAAAATTAATCGTATTTTTGAACTCTATTTTTAAACCAAATTCTTTGTATGGAAGCTACCGTTGTTGAAACAGGTACCGAAGGAAAAACTTGGGGTGGTGGTAATAAACCATTAAAAGCCAGTTATGGCAAAATGATGATGTGGTTTTTTATCGTCTCTGATGCTTTAACCTTTTCAGGATTTCTTGCCTCTTATGGCTTTTCTAGATTTAAATTTATAGACTCTTGGCCAATTGCCGATGAAGTGTTTACTCACTTTCCATTTTTACACGGTGTAGAAGCACCAATGTATTATGTGGCTTTAATGACGTTTATACTTATTTTCTCATCGGTAACAATGGTGTTGGCGGTAGATGCCGGTCACAAAATGCAAAAAGGCAAAGTGACACTATATATGTTTTTAACTATTATAGGTGGTATTATATTCGTAGGTTCTCAAGCTTGGGAATGGGCAACTTTTATTAAAGGAGATTATGGTGCAGTAGAAACTAAAGGCGGTAAAATACTTCAATTTTTAAATACCGAAGGAGAGCGCGTAGCACTTGCAGATTTTGCCACAAACATCCCAACAACTCGAGAAGTTCACACAAGCAGTGAAGGTATATGGTATGAAGCCGAACCTACAAAAACTTCATTTACTTTTGAGGAAGTAAAAGCAGGGTTTTTAGCAAATGATGATATTTTAATAAGAACACAATACCTTAATGAGCATGGCGAGCCTACTGTTTTATCAAGAGAAGAATCTGTAGCCAAGCTTGTCAATGACGGTAACCTAGTTGTAGAAGGAGCTAATCTAAGACACAATGAATATGGTCCGCCATTATTTGCAGATTTCTTTTTCTTTATCACAGGGTTTCATGGTTTTCACGTATTCTCTGGAATTGTAATCAACATAATAATTTTCTTCAATGTAGTAATAGGTACTTATGAAAGAAGAGGAAGTTATGAAATGGTAGAAAAAGTAGGTCTTTACTGGCACTTTGTAGATTTAGTTTGGGTATTTGTATTTACATTCTTTTACCTTGTATAAGGAGTTTAAAAATTAAAAAATGGCACACGACAATCATAATTTAGCAATTTTTAGAGGAACACTTAAGTTTAAAAACAATATCCAAAAAATATGGGGAGTTTTTATTCTGCTTTCCATCGTGACTATCGTTGAAGTAATATTAGGTATAATAAAACCGGCAGTATTAACCGAGAATACCTTTTTAGCAATGAAGCTGCTTAACTGGGTGTTTATTATACTTACAATTGTTAAAGCATATTACATTACTTGGGATTTTATGCATATGCGTGACGAAAAATCAGGATTACGTAGATCTGTAGTATGGACAGGAATATTCTTGATAGCATATTTAGTACTTATACTATTAATAGAAGGTGATTATATTTACGAAGTTTATAAAGAAAACTTTATTAAGTTTGATTTCTAAAACGTCTCAATAAAATACATATTTAAAAGTCTGGTTTTTACCAGACTTTTTTGTTTTATGAAAGTGTAAAAATTAACTTTAAAAGGTTGCCAATACAGCTTTTAGCCTGTATTTTTGCAATCAAAATTTGACGTTATGAAGAAATATTTGGTCATATTTGTATTATTTGCACTACCTATCACGGCCTATATTTTCTTTGCTTCTGGAGTAAATAACTTTGCAAAACTACCTGCTTTAACAGAGTCTGTTCAAGAACTCGATACTTTTAAGCAACTTGACGGGACTTCTGTGCAATTAAAAAACAACATTACGGTTTTAGGTTTTTTTGGAGAAAACCCAATGAACTATAAAGTGGGTGCTTATAACCTAGCTCACAAAATTTATACTAAAAATAGAGGGTTTAAAGATTTTCAGATTGTTTTTTTATTGCCTGAAAATGCAAAAGAAGAAGCCAAGCAATTAAAAGCTAAACTTTCAGAAATTGATAAAACAGACCGATGGAAGTTTGCTTTCGGTTCAGAAGAAAAAATACAAAAAGTCTTTACATCGTTACAAAGTAATTTTAAGTTAGGTAATGATTTATCGTCACCATATGTCTTTATAATTGATAAAAAACGCAATCTACGAGGAAGAAAAAGTGATGAAGATAAAGGTGTCTTGTATGGGTTTGATTCTCGTGAGATAGCCGAAATTAACAATAAAATGAGCGACGATATTAAAATTGTTCTGGCTGAATATAGATTAGCACTTAAAAAAAACAATCCAGAAGCTCGTAACAAAAGATTATATAACCAAAAACAATCAAATTGAAAAAATATTCATACATAGGGATTACGGCTGTTATTTTAATTTTCGGTATTTGGGCTGTTCCAAAAATAGTTGAACGGCTAGGTGACGGTGAGGTTGTAGAAAACGATAGATTGAGTAGTACTTCAGCAACTTCAGAAAAAAAGAATTTGAAAACAGATTCTGAAATGATCGTAATTAATGAAATACCTCAATTCAGTTTCTTAAATCAAGATAAGGAGACTATTTCCAATTCATATTACGACGGAAAAGTGTACGTAGTAGAGTTTTTCTTTTCTACTTGTCCAAGTATTTGTCCTGTTATGAATGCAAATATGCTACAACTACAAGAAGCCTTTAAGGATGAAGATGATTTTGGTATAGCTTCATTTACAATAGACCCTGCTCACGATACTCCAGAAGTATTAAAAACCTATGCTGAAAATCATAAAGCCAATCATCCACACTGGAATTTTTTAACTGGCGATAAAGAAGATATTTTAAAACTCTCAAACGAAGGTTTTAAGTTGTACGCAGCAGAAAGTCCCGAAGCCGATGGTGGGTTTGAGCATTCAGGAATGTTTGCGCTGGTTGATAAAAATGGAAATATTACATCTCGTATTGATGACAATGGTAATCCAATTATTTACTACAACGGTCTAGAGCAAGGAGATATTAATAAGTTAATTGAAGATATTAAAAAGCTTCTATAGTCAAGAATATGTCAAACTCTGTATCAAATACATCAAAAAAATACAACCTTTGGATCTGGATACTTTCTATAGCTGTTCCGGTAGCTGTAGCAGTATTATTTACGGTTAGAATACCAGGAGTAGAAAGATTAGGTTTTTTACCACCAATTTACGCAACAATCAATGGTTTAACGGCAATATTGCTTATAGCAGCAGTTTTTCAAATACGAAAAGGAAATCGAAAGACTCATGAAAGACTCATGAAGACTAGTATTGTGCTCTCAGTTTTGTTTTTAGTTATGTATGTTGCCTATCATATGACTTCAGATTCAACTCCCTATGGAGGCGAAGGAGCTATACGTTATGTTTATTTCTTTATATTAATTTCACACATATTGCTTTCAATTACAGTGATACCATTTGTACTGATAACGTATGTAAGGGCTATTACCGGGCAATTTGCTAAACATAAAAAAATAGCAAGAATCACATTTCCTTTGTGGTTATACGTTGCAGTTACCGGAGTGATTGTTTACCTTATGATTGCACCCTATTATTAAAAAAATGATGAAACAAAGAACCCTATATATTTTTCTTGTTTTGGTACTAATATTCAGCTTACCTGCAGATGCCCAATGTGCTATGTGTCGCGCTGTTTTGGAAAGTGAAGACGGTGGTCAAGCTGCAAAAGGAATTAATAATGGAATTATTTATCTTATGATTTTTCCTTATTTATTAGTGGGCGGAGTAGGTTATGCAATCTACAAAATGCGTAAGAACGCAAAAAAAGCACAACATTAACATTATCTTCACAAATTAGGCTGTAACAATAAGGCCTTAAATTAGTCTTATTAACAGAGGTTTTCCTAAAAAAGGTAAAATACCCTTAACACGATTTTCACAAAATGATGCGTACATTGAGCATTATTTTGTGCTTTTATTTATGTATTATGATAGAAATCAAAGGCTTGCATAAGTCATACCGAACCGGAAGCAATTCTTTACACGTTTTAAAAGGAATCGATTTTTCAGTTTCTGAAGGAGAAATGGTATCCATTATGGGTTCTTCTGGATCGGGAAAATCTACTTTACTTAATATTTTAGGAATGCTAGATGAAGCAGATGAAGGAAGCTACCATCTAGACGGAACCCAAATTAAAAACTTAAATGAACGAGTAGCTGCAAAATACCGAAATAAATTTTTAGGGTTTATTTTTCAATCATTCAACCTAATAAATTATAAGTCTGCCCTTGACAATGTTGCTATGCCTTTATATTATCAAGGTGAAAAACGTAACACACGCACCGAAAAAGCTATGCACTATCTAGAAAAAGTAGGTCTGGCAAATTGGGCGGGACACTTACCTAATGAGCTTTCAGGAGGACAAAAACAACGTGTTGCAATTGCTCGTGCTTTGGCAAGTGACCCAAAAGTATTACTTGCAGATGAACCTACCGGAGCATTAGATACCAAAACATCATATGAAGTTATGGAGCTTATTCAAGGTATTAATGACGAAGGCAAAACTATACTAGTAGTAACTCACGAAGACGATATAGCGCATATGACTAAGCGCATCGTAAATTTAAAAGACGGTATTATCCTAGATGATTCTGTAGTAAAACAAGTGCGAGCAAAAGAAGCTCGTGAAAAGGCATTGGCTCATGTTTAATCTTGAACGCTGGCAAGAAATTTTTGAAACCATTCGTAAAAATAAATTACGAACTTTTTTAACCGGACTTTCAGTAGCTTCGGGAATATTTATATTGGTGATTTTATTGGCTATTGGTCAAGGTATGCAAAACGGAATTTCTTCTGAATTTGAAAACGATGCAGCCAATAGAATTTCTGTTTGGGCAAATGTCACTTCAGAAGAATACAAAGGAATGAATCCCGGACGTAGAATTCAGCTTGATAACCAAGATTATCAAATGGCAGAAGCCAAAAATATGGATAATCTTGAGTATAAATCTGGTGTTTTCAGTAATTGGGGTGTAATAACTTCTTATAAAGGAGAAACTGGTTCATACCGAGTAGAAGGCGTTCGAGGAGATTATCAATTTCTAGAAAACGAAACAATAATCGCCGGAAGGTATATCAATCAAAATGACCTAAATAAATACGAGAAAATTACCGTTTTAGGTAATCGAGTTTATCAAGATCTTTTTAAAGGAAAAAATGCCATAGGTGAGTATATTACCATTTCAGGAATAAAATTTAAAGTGGTTGGTATTTATACAGATCCGGGTGGTGAACGAGAAGAAACACGTATGTTTATTCCACTTACAACTGCACAGCGCGTATTCAATGCAGGAGATAAACTACGTTCACTTGTGTTTACCTTAAAACCAGAAGAAAAATTTGAAGATGCATTAGCTGCATCTGAAGCTTTTTCAACTCAATTGGAAAACGATTTAAAAACACGTCATACCGTTTCGCCTACAGATGAACGGGCCATTAACATTAACAATTCACTAGAAAATGCAAAACGGTTTTATGATTTGATGGATATGATACGGTGGTTTTTCTGGGGTGTAGGTATTTGTACTATCATAGCCGGTGTGGTGGGTGTAAGTAATATTATGCTCATTATTGTTAAAGAACGAACCAAAGAAATAGGAATACGCAAAGCTATTGGCGCACAACCCTTATCAATTATAGGAATGATTTTACATGAGTCTGTATTTGTAACCGCTATTGCAGGTTTTGTTGGGCTCATATCAAGTTTGATATTACTAGAATTTATAGGGCCATTAATTGAAACCGACTTTATCAGTAACCCTTCAGTAGATTTTGGAGTTGCTATTACCACAGTTATCATTCTTGTAATTGCTGGAGCAGTTGCAGGTTTTTTTCCGGCCTACAGAGCTTCAAACATTAAACCTATAGTAGCCTTACGAGATGAGTAAAATTTTTAGTAGAGATAGTTGGAGTGAAATTATAGAAGCACTAAGTTCAAATTGGTTTAGAACACTTTTAACAGCATTTGGTGTTTTGTGGGGAATATTCATACTTGTTATATTATTAGCAGCTGGTAACGGTCTTGAGAACGGCGTAAAGCAGGGGTTTAGTGGAATGGCAACCAATTCAATGTTTATGTGGGCGCAAACAGCTTCTAAACCCTACAAAGGTTTGCCAAAGGGACGTCGCTATAATTTTAAAACAGGAGATGTTGATGCTATTAAACAAAATGTTCCAAACCTTCGTTACGTTTCGCCACGCAATCAACTAGGAGGCTTTAGAGGAGCAAATAATGTCACTCGAGGTTTAAAAACCGGGGCTTATAATGTATATGGTGATTACCCTGAAATTATCAAGCAACAACCAATGGACATTACTTCAGGGCGGTTTATAAATTATTCAGATATTGAAGAAAAACGGAAAGTTGCCATTATAGGTGAATCTGTGGTAACAGGTCTTTACGATCCAGGTGAAAAACCAATAGGGACTTACATAAAAATTAATGGTGTTAACTTTATGGTAATTGGTACTTATAAGAAAAAATCAAATGGTGGTGGTGATGCTGAGGAAGCTCAAAAAGAAATATACGTGCCCTTTACAGCTTTTTCTCAAGCTTTCAATATGGGGGAGACAGTGGGTTGGATGGCAATCACTGCCCAAGACGGATCATCAATTACAAAGTTAAAAAGTCAAGTTTTTGATGTAATCAAATCCCGTCATTCCATTCATCCTGAAGATGATCGAGCGGTAGGTAATTTTGATTTGTACGAAGAATATAGCAAAATCAACGGTCTGTTTACGGCTTTAAACTTTGTGGCATACTTTGTAGGTATTCTTGTATTACTTTCGGGAATTATTGGAATAAGCAACATCATGTTAATTGTAGTAAAAGAACGTACTAAAGAAATTGGCATACGTCGCGCTCTGGGTGCAACACCGTGGAGTATTAGAGCCCAAGTATTGTTAGAATCCATTTTTTTAACCATCATTTCAGGTATGGCAGGTATTGTGTTAGCTTCTGGTGTATTGGCATTGGTTAATTATTTTATGGATGGAATGGATACAAGTGAAATGATGTTTTTAAATCCGTCAGTAAACATTGGTGTTGTATTAATAGCGCTCACCATTTTAATAATTTCTGGATTACTAGCAGGATTAATCCCTGCTCAAAATGCAATAAAAGTAAAACCCGTAGATGCACTACGGACCGAATAAAGAAACGTTTAACCTTTAAAATACCGGTTAATACCGGCATTCAAAATGAAAAAAACAGGAACCATTGTAATTCTAGTAAGTATTGTGCTTCTTTTTTCTATAGCTATGTTTTGGCTATGGCAAAAAAACGCCGAAGACCCTATCGTTTATGAATCGCAATCACCAACTATAGACAATATTGTAAAAAAAACCGTTGCAACCGGAAGTATTGTGCCTAAAGAAGAAGTCTTAATAAAACCTAATATTTCAGGAATTATTGATGAAATTTATGTAGAAGCGGGTGATATTATAAAGTCTGGTGACTTAATCGCAAAGGTAAAAGTAGTGCCAAATGTTTCTTCATTAACAAGTGCAAAAAACAATATAAACTCAGCAAGAACGCAGGTTGAAACGGCACGATTGGCTTTTGAAAATCAAAAAAGTATTTACAATCGTCAAAAAGCGCTTTTTGATAAAGGTGTTATTTCTGCAAACGAATTTGATAACGCACAATCTGCTTATAATGAAGCTCAACAACGTTACAAACAAGAACAGGTTAATTTAACCGGTGCTCAGCAAAATTATGATATAGTTAAAACTGGAACTACTAGCGGATTAGGTGCTTCAGCAAATACCGAAATTAGAGCGACAGTTTCAGGGATGGTTCTTGACGTGCCTGTAAAAACCGGAAACCAAGTTATTGAAGCCAATAATTTTAACGACGGAACAACCATTGCAACCCTTGCAGATGTTGATAAAATGATTTTTCAAGGAAAGGTTGATGAAAGTGAAGTAGGAAAAATTAAAGAAGAACTTCCGTTAGAGATTACTGTGGGAGCGATTGAGAATAAAAAATTTGATGCAGTTTTAGATTACATAGCACCAAAAGGAGTTGATGAAAATGGTGCCATACAGTTTGAAATAAAAGGAACCTTAAAAAACCTTGATACTACAAAAACTTTTATACGTGCCGGTTTAAGTGCAAATGCATCTATTATCTTAGCCCGTGCAGATAGTGTTTTAACAATCAATGAAGCGTTGGTACAATATGATGCCAAAACGCAACAGCCATATGTTGAGATTCAAACCGGAGATCAAGAATTTCAAAGAAAAGATATTGAACTAGGTGTAAGTGATGGTATAAAAGTTCAGGTCTTAAACGGTATTTCTAAAGAAGATAAAATAAAAGTTTGGAACCAAGTTAAGCCTGCTCAACCTATGGGTAGGGGATAATTTTACTTATTTTTTAAGAATACTTGTAACACTTTCAAGAAATTAAAGACTTATGCAGCAACTACAATCAATTATGAAAAAACTAACGCTTTTAGCAATTCTTTTTACATTTGCATTTTCTAGCTATGCACAAGAAAAAAAATGGACACTACAAGAATGCGTTCAATATGCTTTAGAAAATAACATCTCAATTAAACAGAGCCAGCTAGATGTAGAAGCCACCGAAGCTGATAAATTACTAGCTATTGGAAACTTTTTGCCTACAATAAGTGCTACTGGAGGTGTTTCAGAAAATACAGGATTGAGTTTTAACCCTGTTACCAACAACGCACAAACCACAACTTTTTTATCTGCTACCGGTAGAATTAATGTAGGTTATACCTTATTTGATGGTCTTAGAAATGTAAGAGAATCACAACGCGCCGAGCTTTCAAAATTGGCAAGCCAATATCGTCTAGATAAAATGAAAGATGATATTTCACTAGCAGTTGCAAATTCATATCTACAGGTTTTACTTAATAAAGCAAACCTTGAAGTTGCAAAAGCCCAAAATGAAGTTACGCTTCAGCAAATAGAGCGAACCAATAACCTCGTTGATGCAGGAACGTTACCTAGAGGTGACCTTTTGGAAATTCAAGCAACTAATGCAGGTGAAAAGCAACGTATAGCCGAAGCAGAAAATGCAGTTACTATTTCATTAATAAGTTTGGCACAATTGCTATTAATTGAAGATTACGCAAACTTTGATGTAGCCGATGAAGGGTATAATATTGTAGGAGATGATATTATAGAAAAACCCGTACAAGAAGTTATTAATGCTGCTGAAGAAAATCGAAATGAAGTAAAAATTGCCATTAAGAATGTTGAATTGGCAGAAAAAGACTTACAAATTGCTCGCGGAAGTTACTATCCTACGCTTTCAGCTTTCTTTGGTTATGATACAAGATATACTGATGCTACTACATTTTCAACACAAGTAGACCCTAATAATCCAGTAGTAACTGAAGAAATAGGAGTAGTAGAAGAAACCGGTCAAACAGTAATAGGTCAATTCCCAAATACCGTAACAAGAGAAATAGGAGCCGATCCATTTTTTGATCAATTGTATCAAAACGATGGTATCTCTTACGGATTACAATTAAACATACCTATTCTTAATGGTTTTGCCACGCGTGCAAACGTGAAAAGGAATAAAATAAACTTATTACGTACAGAGTTTCAACTAGAACAAGCAAAACTAGACTTAGAATCAAACGTTTATCAAGCTTACGTAGACGCAAAAGGAGCTTTAAAAGCCTATGAAGCAGCTATAGCAGCACTAGAATCTCAAGAGTTAGCCTATGATTATGCAAAAGATAGGTATGACGTAGGATTAACAAATGCATTTGATTTTAGCCAATCCAAACTTAGATTTGATAATGCAACCATTGAAGTAAACCGAACCAAATACAATTATATTTTTAAATTGAAAGTATTAGAGTTATATTTTGGAGTTCCGGCTACCGAATTAAAATTTTAATTATGAAGAAAAAAACCATCATTTGGATTGTATCCATCTTAGTACTTCTTATCATTTTACTCATTGTTGGTAAAAAAGCAGGTTGGTTTGGTAAAACAGGCAACTATAAACAAGTTGAGATCTCTCAAATTGAGCCTATAGATATTACCGAAACTGTAGCAGCAACAGGTAAAATACAACCTGAAGTTGAAGTAAGCCTCTCTTCAGAAGTGTCAGGAGAAATAATTGAGTTACCTGTAAAAGAAGGACAACAAGTAGAAAAAGGAGACCTCTTAGTAAAGATTAATCCAGATTTAATTCAATCTGCTTTAAGTCAATCACAGGCTGGTTTACAAAACGTTAGAGCTCAGCTTTCACAAGCAGAAGCTAGTTTGAAAAATGCCGAAGCTGCTTACAATAGAAATAAAAAATTATTTGAAAAAGGAGTGATTTCAAAGTCTGAATGGGATCGTTCTATAGCAGATTTTGAAGTAGCCAAAGCAAACAAACAAGCAGCTTATTATAGTGTGCAAAGTGCTGCAGCAAGTGTAAAACAATCTAGAGACAACCTTTCTCGTACATCAATTTATGCTCCTATGAGCGGTACTATTTCAAAATTAAGCGCCGAGCTAGGAGAGCGAGTAGTAGGTACCGCTCAAATGGCCGGTACTGAGATTATGCGTGTAGCAAATTTAAGCAACATGGAAGTTGAGGTTGATGTAAATGAAAATGATATTGTAAAGGTTTCAGTTGGTGACTCTACCATTGTAGAGGTTGACGCTTATTTAAACAGAGAATTTAAAGGTATTGTTACAGAAATTGCAAACTCACCAGAAACTGCTTTAACCGCAGATCAAGTAACCAATTTTAAAGTAAAAGTTAGAATTTTACCGGCGTCTTACGCAGATTTAACCGAAGGAAAGCCAGAAAGTTACTCTCCTTTTCGTCCAGGAATGACAGCTACAGTAGATATTATTACAAATAAGAAACGTAATGTAATTGGCGTACCTATAAGTGCAATTGTGATTAAAAATGATACTTCGGCAACCAAAAAAATAAAACCAAAAGGTACCGTAAGTGAAAATGATGAGCGTTTTGAATGCGTTTTTATAAAAGACGGAGAAGAAGCAAAATTACGCGTTGTATCTACAGGAATACAAGATGATAGCAATATTGAAATCACAAAAGGTCTTGCTGAAGGCGAAACCGTAATTACAGGGCCATATACTACCGTTACACGATCATTAAAGAACGGTGATAAAATTGAGGTAAGTAAAGAAGAAGAAATTAATAAAGAATAAATTATGGCTGTTATACTTTGCATAGAAACAGCAACCACAAATTGTTCAGTAGCGCTTTCGGTAAACGGAAGCGTTGTTGCTTTTAAAGAAGATAATCCTGATGGAGCGCATAAAAAGTATTCGCACGCAGAAAAACTTCATGGGTATATAGACGATGTTTTAAACAGTGCTAACATAAATAAAAATGATGTTGATGCAATTGCAGTGAGTAAGGGTCCTGGTTCTTACACCGGTTTGCGAATAGGGGTCTCTGCTGCAAAAGGACTTTGTTTTTCACTAGATATACCATTGCTTGCCATTTCTACGCTGCAATCGCTTTCTATGCAAGTTACAAATCAGCCTAATACTTATATTATACCTCTTTTAGACGCTCGAAGAATGGAGGTTTACTCAGCTGTTTTTTCTTCAGAAGAACAAATACGCGAAACTAAAGCCGAAATTTTAACTCAAGATTCTTTTTCAGCATATTTAAATGATAGAAAAACAGTTTTTATAGGAGATGGCGTTACAAAATTTAAAGAGCTTTGTACACACTCAAATGCTGAATTTATTGAAAATATACTTCCATCGGCAAAACAAATGGGTATGATTTCAGAAAAAAAGTTCAAAACAAACGACTTTGAGGACGTCGCCTATTTTGAACCTTATTATTTAAAAGATTTTATTGTGGGTTAATTAATTACTAAATATTATCTAGATAACTAAAAACTCTTAAAATACCTTCTTCTTCTTTTAAGTTTATATTATTTCTTGAAACAAAAGACTTAAGTTTTTTTCCTTTTTCATTAAATATTTTAGAAAGTCTTGATTTTCTGTCTGGTAATTCAGTAAAGTTATTTTCACTGTCAAGTACGTAGTAATATTGATTTTTTTTAAATTCTGCATCTTTGCCGGTATCATAAGGAGATTTATAGGGCTCTTTTGGGTTAAAAACTACCTCGTGCTTTTTTAATAAAGTATAGCTTTTCCCTTCCTTAATCACTTGTAGATAAGAGCCTACTGCATTTGATGAAGGATTTCTAAAATTTCTATAGTATTTATATTGTTCAAATAGAATTTCAGCACTAATTTCATAGGTTTTTAATAAAGTACCATATCCGTCATTTTTCTCGATAGAGGGATCTTTAACTTCAATCTGGTCATCAAAAATATTATACCGCAAAGAAACTGTATTACTTAATATAGAATCATTGCGATATACTTTTCCTTCCAAAAATTTATCATTTAGATATGGTGATCCTTGAACATCATCATAATCTATAAAACTATTATCAGTTTTTACTCGAGTGTTTAACTCAGTAAAAATATTTACATCTTTAGACGTATAATTTTGACTGTAAATTGAATTTACAGAAAAAAACAGTGCCGTCACAAATACTATTATTTTTTTCATCTTGTGTTTTAATATTAAACTTACTCAGTTTTTTTAGCAAACTGAAGTTTTTCCAAATTATAATGATGAACATCTCTTTGAGGGAACGGAATACTTATTCCTGCAGCTTCTAAACGAGCTTTACCTTCTTCAAGAATATGCCAACGTAGCGGCCAAAAATCTTCATTTTTTGCCCAATAACGTAACGATAAATTTACAGAACTATCTCCCAGTCCACCTACAACAATCATAGGCATTTTATCTTCTAACCTTAAAACGGTTTCTTGTTCATTAACCAAATTTAATAAAATTTCTTTAGCTTCTTTAATATTATCATCATACCCAATACCAAAAGTTAGTGCTTCTCTTCGAACACCTTGCGAAGTATAATTAACAATATTATCATTCGATAATTTTCCATTAGGAACAACAGCCTCTTGATTTCCGAAGGTTAAAATACGTGTGTTAAATATTGAAATTTCCTTGACAGTACCTTCTACACCTTGAGCCGAAATCCAATCACCAACTTTAAAAGGCTTAATAAGCAAAATTAAAACTCCTCCTGCAAAATTTGCAAGTGACCCTTGCAAAGCAAGACCAATAGCCAAACCGGCAGCACCAATGATAGCAACCAATGAAGCAGACTCAACGCCTAGTTGCGTTATGACCAGAACGAACAGTAAAATTTTAAGTCCCCAATTAATTAGACTAGCAGCAAAATTTTCTAACGTTACGTCATAATCTTTTTTTGCAAAGAACTTTTTTACAACTCGATTTATGGCTTTTATAATCCATAAACCAACCAATAAAATAACAATCGCCGTAATTAAATTGGGTAAAAAGTCAATTAACTTTTGACCATATTTTTCAACATAAGTGTTTAAATCATTAAATTTTTCCATTTTTCTTTACTCTTTTTTTTATTTCTTTAATAGCTTTTTTTGTTTCTGAAAAAGGTGTTTTGCACGTGTTATTAGTGCAAACGTAAATGAATGTTTCATTATTCACAAACCTGTTTTTGCATAGAAACATGTTTGATTTAGTTGTACTACCTGCTACCAAAACATTTGGCAGATAGGTTTTATTTATTTGGTTGTTTTTTTCAATTGCATTTTTACCCATAGTTACTACCTCATAAAAACTTAATTGATAATTGAGCAGCAAGTCTAACCAGTTTGAAAACCCTATGGGATATTTTTCAATTTCAGGTAAGACATTGGTAAGCATTTGCTTTGCAATATTTTTAAAATCATCATCATTAAAATAATGTGCTAGCTTAAAAAGATTTTTTGCCATTATTGAGTTTGAAGCCGGAATCACATTATCTCTATATTCAAAAAGGCGTGTAATTAAGGCTTCATCCTCGCTTGATGTAAAATAAAAAAACTGCTTTTCTGAATCAAAAAAATAGGTTAAGGTATATTGAGTTAACTCTTTTGCAGTATGTAACCAACGCTCATCAAAAGTAACTTGATAAAGCGAAATGAACGATTCAATCACTGCGGCATAGTCTTCCAAATAACCGTTAATAGTGCTTTTCCCATTTTTATAATTATGAAATAAAGCACCATCTTTTTGTAATTGTTGACCTGTGATAAATCTTGCATTTTTTAAAGCAGCTTCTAAATATTCTTCTTTCTGAAATGCCTTGTATGCATCAACATACGCTTTTAACATCAATGCATTCCAAGAAGTTAACGATTTATCATCAAGTCTTGGCAAAGAACGTTTGTTTCTATGTACGAGTAATTTTGCTTTCCAGTTTTCCTTTTTATGCTGAAGTGTTTCTTTTGAAATTGAAAACTGTTTTGCAATGTCGGTATTGCTTTTATTCCTTATCAAAACGTATTGGTTTTCTTCCCATTTGCCGAAAGAATTAATGTTGTAATACGTTTTAAAAATTTCAAAATCTTCTTTTATTAAAGTTTTTAACTCCTCTTCAGAATAGGTATAGTAAGCACCTTCTTTAAGCGCTCCGCTTTGGGTTTTACTATCGGCATCCAACGAAGAATAAAAAGCACCACTGTCATCGGTTAGTGTTTCAGAAACAAAGTTTAGTGTTTCTTCAACAACCTCTTTATATAATGCAACCTTAGTTGCTGCATAAGCGTCACTATATAAACTTACTAATTGCGCATTATCATATAGCATTTTTTCAAAATGTGGTATGTGCCATTTGCTGTCAACACTGTATCTTGAAAACCCGCCTCCAATAGCATCATAAATGCCACCATAAGCCATTTTTGTAAGAGTTGTGTGTACGTGTTCAGCTATATTTTTATCGCTTTGCTGAACAGCATACCGTAACAAAAACTGATAATTGTTTGGCATCATAAACTTAGGTGCTTGGTTGTATCCGCCAAATTCTGTATCAAAATTAGCAGACCAGCTTTTTACCAAACTAGCGGTGTCAAATTCTGAAAAAGGAGTTGTGTCTGTGTTTAATTGAATAAGGTCTACTTTCTGCATACCTTGTTCTAGGCGGTTTGCATATTCTTCTAGTTTATTAGGTGCCTCTTGATGTATTTTTTGAATTTGATTTAATGCCTCAATCCAATGTTGTTTTTTAAAATAGGTGCCACCCCAAACTGGACGACCATCGGGAAGTGTCACAACATTTAAGGGCCAACCAGCGCTACCAGTCATTATTTGAACCGCATTAATGTAAATTTGGTCAATATCTGGCCGTTCTTCGCGATCTACTTTTACTGAAATATAATTTTTATTCATTACGTGTGCTACTTCGTCATCTTCAAAGCTTTCGTGTTCCATCACGTGGCACCAATGACAAGCGGCATAGCCTATACTCACAATCATGAGTTTATTTTCAGCTTTTGCTTGTTGAAGTGTATGCGCATTCCAAGCTTTCCAATGTACAGGATTACTGGCATGCTGTAATAGATAGGGGCTTGTTTCAGTATGTAAAGTGTTGGTGTGTTTCAAAAATATATTTGATAATTCTATTTCAGACAAAAATAAAATACGCTTTTAGAGATGTAAAAGCGTATTTAACTGAGTTTGGATTTGTTGTTTAACTTACTTCAAAAGTGATTTTTACATTCACTCTAAATTCAGCTACATCATCACCATTTACGGTACAACTCTGTTCATTTACATAAACAGATTTAATGTTTTTTACTGTTTTACTTGCGTGTTTTACTGCGTTTCTAGTAGCATCTTCCCAACTTTCATTTGAGTTTGCTAATACTTCAATAACTTTTAAGACTGCCATAATGATTGGTTTTTTTAATTGAAAACCTAAGATACAATTTTACAGCAGCAAAATCTCTCAAATAATCGTTAAAACCTAGTGTAAACGCTAGAAAATCAATAATGTGGCTTTAGTTATTAGCCATTCACCGCTTCTACAAGTTGCACACGACCATTCATCATGTCTCTAAGCATGGTTTCAATACCGTTTTTTAAAGTTACAGTAGAAGATGGACATCCGCTGCAAGCACCTTGTAAAATTACACGTACAGTTTTGGTTTCTTCATTAAAAGAATCAAAAGCAATATGTCCGCCATCTGAAGCTACGGCAGGTTTTACATATTCATTTAAGATAGAAATGATTTCTTTATCAATGTCTTTTAAGTCTTTATCTGAAATTTCTTTACCGGCGGTTGTGTTTTTTTCTTCTTCCTCTTTTTTAAGAATAGCATCATTTAAGATGGGTTTTCCTTCTTCAATGTACTTTCTTATAAATTCACGCAACTCCATTGAAATCTCTTGCCACTCGGCCATATTGTATTTTAATACTGAAACATAATTGGCACTAATAAAAACCTCTTTAATGAACGGAAATGAAAAGAGAGCTTTGGCTAGTGGAGCGTGAATAGCTTCGTCTATGTTTTTAAATTCAAAAGTACCGTCTACTAGCGGTTTATTGGCAACAAATTTCATAGCTGCCGGGTTTGGTGTACTTTCAGCATAAACCGTCACCGGAATTTTCTTTTCTTGTTTGGTTTCGGTAACAACTTCTTTACCGCTGTTTAAGTATTCAGTAATTGCTTCTGCAACTTCGTTTTTTACTTCATCCCAAGTAACAATATCATATTTTTCAACGGCAATAAAGTTTTGTGAAATATAAACTGTTTTCACAAAGGGAAGGTAAAATAACTGTTGTGCTATTGGACTAGGCTTAGCCTCATCAATATTTTTAAACTCATAACTGTTTGAACGAGTTAAAAATGAGTTGGCCACAAATTTTACGATGCTATCGTTATTTGTTGGCTCTATGGAGATAGTATATGTTGACATACAAATTTTTTTTGCAAAATTACGGAAAGTATATCAATCATTTATAAAATAACGGTGTCTTAACACTGTCTTATACAAATCATTCTTTATTAAAAATCAAGGGTTTGTATGGTCGTTTTTTCAGAATAGGATTGTAACAAATATTGAAGAGTATTTACAGAAGTATTTGTGAAAAACTGAAGCTTTGGTGTTTTTTTGCTATCATTCAATACGTTTTCTTGTTGTAGAATATTTTTGGTTTGTCTAGCGACTGCTTGTCCAGAATCTATAATAGTAACGTGCTGAGGTAGCATTTTTTTAAGGCGCGGAATTAAATAGGGGTAATGTGAACAACCCAAAACCAAATAGTCAATATTTTCGGCAATCATGGGTGCTGTATATTTCTTTAGTAGGGACGTCATCTCTTGAGAATCTAATTCGCCATTTTCAATCAAAGGCACTAAACCTTCGCCTACTATTTCTATTACTGAAATATCTTTGGCAAATGCTCCGGCAGTTTTATGAAATAGGTCACTACTTAAGGTTCCTTTAGTTGCCAAAATACCAATACTCTTGTGTTTTGTTTGTAAAGCAGCAGGTTTAATGGCGGGTTCAATACCAATAATAGGAATGCTAAATTTTTCTCTTAAAACAGAAATAGCATTTGTTGTAGCTGTATTGCATGCGACCACCACAATTTTACACCCTCTATTAATAAGTTCTTGGGTGTTTTTTAAGCTTAATTCTGTGATGTGTTGTTGTGTTTTATTGCCATAGGGTGCATTTTTGCTGTCTGCAAGATAGATTGTATTTTCATTAGGTAGTAATTGATGTATTTCTTTCCAAATGGAAGATCCGCCAACACCTGAGTCAAAAACACCTATGGGACTGTATTTGTTCATACCTGTAAAAATAAAAACTGCCTGCAGAAGTTGCAGGCAGTTTACAAAATTTTTAGGAGTAATTTATAAAATTAAATTCCCATTTCTTTCTTTACATCTGCCATAAGGTCTTTACCGTCGGCTAAGATTAAACCACTACCGGTGGTAGAATCCATAACGTATTGAAATCCTTGAGCACGAGCTACTTTTTGAATAGCAGCACGAGCTTTTTCTAAAACAGGTTGTAAGATATCTCTTTCTTTTTTCTGAAGATCTTGCATAGCTTGTTGTCTGTAAGCTTGAATGTTTTTTTGCATTCCTTGTACTTCTTCAAAACGTTTTTGATTTTCTTCATCAGTCTTGCTAGCAGCTTCTTGGTCATACTGCTTCATCTTAGTTTCAAGCTCTTTGGCCATTGCTTTGATTTCAGTATCATAAGTCTTCTGAATTTTATCAAGCTCACTCTGCGCAGATTTCATTTCGGGCATTGCTTCAACTAAAGCTTGCGTATCGATATGTGCAATTTTAGATTGTGCATTTACAAAACTTGTAGCTCCTACAAAAATCGCCAAGGTTACTATTACTAATTTTAAATGTTTCATTGTATTAAATTTAAGTGTTATAAGTTTTAATTTATTGTTTGTTAATTTTCTTCGTCTCCGCTTTCGGTATTGCCATCGTCGTTTGGAGTATTTTCTTGATTGTTTCGCTCATTACGTCTGGCTTCTCTTGCTTGCTCGATTGAATCAATACGGGCTTGTCTTTCCTCAAGAATACGTTGTCTTCTTGCTTCAATTTCAGTTTTGCGAGCTTCTCGAATAGAATCACGTTGTCTTCTACGTTCTTCCATCATTTTTTCGCGCTCACTTTTACGTTCTTCAATTTCTTTTTCACGTTCTGTGATAGCTCCTTCTTCCTCGGCGCTAAGCTCTTCTTTTCGCTCTATTTCTTTTTGCTCACGTTTGGTTTGAGCTTCTTCACGTTTTGCTGCTCTGTTAATGCTTCTTAAAACAACATCGCTTATGTCATTTCTTTCTGCTGCAAATAGCATTACTACATCTGCAGATTTGTCAAAGATAAAGTCATATTTTTTATTTTCGGCTATTTCTTGAACAATATTAAATACTTGATCTTGAATGGGTTGTACTAGTTGGCGTTTTTGAATCATTAAATCTCCATTTGGGCCAAATCTATCTTGTTGATAGTCTAAAATTTCATCTTCTAAAATTTTAATTTCTTCTTCTCGTTCTTCAATAAGTTCTTGAGTAAGTAACACGCGTTCGTTACTTAAGTTGAGTTTCATTTGCTCAACTTCTTTGGTTTTTTTCTCAATGTCTTTTTTCCATCGTTGTACTTTTCCGTCTAGTTGTGTTTTGGCTTCTTTATATTCTGGAACATTTTCAAGAATGTATTCCATATCTATATAGCCTATACGTGCACCACGCTGTGCTTGAGCAGAAAACCCAAAACCTAATAGGATGAGTGATAAAAAAAGTAACTTTTTCGTCTTCATAATTGTTGGTTGTTTGTTAAGAAAATATCGTGCCAAAGTTAAAATTGTTGTCCAAGAATAAAATGCGTTTCCCATCCATTAGGCTCTATACCGCCTAGAATTGGGTCAAATCCATAACCGAAATCAATTCCTAATAATCCAAACGCAGGCATAAATATACGTATTCCTACTCCAGCAGACCTTTTTAAATCAAATGGATTATAATCTCTAAAACCATTAAATGCATTTCCTCCTTCTGCAAAAGTAAGCGCATAAATAGATGCTACTTGCTTTAATGTAATTGGATAACGTAACTCTAACGAAAATTTATTGAAAATGGTATTTCCATCATTAATAGATAATGATTGGTTACCATAACCTCTTAGCTGTATTACTTCACGTCCATCTAAGCTAAATGAACCTAAACCATCACCACCCAAAAAGAATCGCTCAAAAGGTGGAACACCTCTGTCTTGATTATAGGCGCCTAAGAAACCAAATTGAGTACTACTTTTTAATACTAGCTTGTCAATGATATTGGTGTACCAATCACCTTTAAATTTAACTTTATAATATTCTAGCCATTTAAAACGCTCTTGGTCAATTTCTTCTATTCTGTTTTGTGCGGCTCTATAAGTTGAGCTTGTACTAGGTACTTGAGCAAGTTCTGCTCTCTCGTCTCTCAATGCACCGTAATCTACACCGTTAAAGGCAGAATATGGAAAGGTAAGCTTTGCTGTGATTCCAAATTCTGAACCTCTTACCGGATAAATAGGGTTGGTAGCAGTATTATTTCTGCTTAAACCAATTGTGTAGGCTAAGTTGTTTGAAGAGCCATCACCAAATGTAAATAAACCGGTATTATAGTTTTTAAGGTTGTAATGCTGAAAACTAATTGCTTGTGATAATTGGAAATAATCATCTGGCCATTTTAATCTTTGTGCAATACCCACAGATCCTCCTGTGATTAAAAAACGTCTGTTTTTATCAACATCTCTGGTCTGGAAATTATATAAATACTGAATCGTATGAGAGAACGATGTGCTTAGCTGTACCGGTTTTTTACCTCCTAGCCAAGGCTCAGTCAATGAAAGGCTATACGTTTGATAGAAGCTACTTGCTTGAGCCCTCAAAGATAGTTTTTGACCATCACCCATTGGTAGTGGTTTATAAGCATCTTTATTAAAGATGTTTCTGAGAGAGAAATTGTTAAATGATAAACCAAGTGTACCAACAAAGCCACCGCCACCATAACCACCTTGTAGTTCTATCTGGCTTGCTCCTTTTTCTACAACAGAATACTCTATGTCTAACGTACCACTGTTAGGGTCAACATTTTGAAATTTAGGTTCTAGTTGTTCAGCATCAAAATAGCCTAATTGCCCAAGCTCTCTAATGGTACGTACTACATTTCTTTTACTGTAAACTTGACCCGGACGAGTTCTTAACTCTCTATAAATTACGTGGTCATTTGTTTTGGTGTTACCAGTAACGGTAATGTGATCAAAATAGGCTAATTTCCCTTCTTGAATACGAATTTCAAAATCGATAGTGTCGTTACGAACGGCTACTTCAACAGGATTTATTTGAGAAAACAAATACCCGTTGTTTTGGTATAAGTTAGTAAGATCTTCTGCTTCTGGGTTTTCTACATCGGCAATACGTTCTTGTAATAAAACACCGTTGTATGTTTCGCCTTTTGAAATACCCAATACTTGACGTAGTTGACTGTCTGTATAAACACTATTTCCTATAAAACGAATATTTCCGAAGTAATATTTATCACCTTCTTCAACGCTTAATTTCAAAGCTACATTTTTATCATCCTTTGAAATGAGTGTGTCACTTGTAATACGAGCGTCACGATATCCACTTGCTTTGTATTTTTTAATGATAGATGCTTTGTCTTCTTCAAAGCCATCTTGTGTATACTTTGAGCGTTTAAAAATTCGTAAAAAGAATTTTTGTTTTGTGTTTTTCATCGCACGGCGTAGCTTTCCGTCAGAAAATTTTTCATTTCCTTCAAAATCAATATCGGAAACCTTTACACGTTCTCCTTTATCAATTTTTATGGTCATGTCTTTACCTATTTCTTGACCTGTAGAATCAACTTGTGGTGTTTGTGTTATAACTACTTGTGTGTTTAAGTACCCTTCTTCTTTGTATTTGTTTTTGATTTTGTTTTTGGTAGTGGTAAGAAGGTTATTGGTGATTTTGGTGCCCGGATCTAGGTCATTTTCTTTAAGAATGTCTTTCTTCTTTCTTTTTTTAATACCCTCAATAGTAACGTTGTTTAGCTTCGGAAGTTCAACAATGTAAAGCTCTAAATCGGCTTTATCTCCATCAATATTGGTTACATAAAATGCAATGTCGCTAAATAGGTTTTGTTCCCAAAGTTTTTTGGTTACAGCACTTAATTTTTCACCAGGAATGTAGATACGGTCTCCTTTTTTAAGACCTGTAAAAGCAATTACGGTTTGCTCATTAAAACTTTGAGCACCTGTAACTTCAATATTATTAATGGTGTATTTTTTTCCGCTATCAAGATCCCTTTGCTGTGCAGTAAGGGAAAAAACCGAAACTACTGTAAAAAGAAAGATACAATAAAGCTTTTTGTAAGGTTGCAATAATAGGGTGTTATTTAAGTTGTTCACTAGTCTTTCCAAATCTTCTTTCTCTGTTTTGATAATTTAATATTGCTTCAAAAAGATGGTTTTTTCTGTAATCTGGCCAAAGTATATCTGTAAAATACAATTCGGCATAAGCTATTTGCCAAAGCAAAAAGTTACTAATACGTTGCTCACCGCTGGTACGTATTAATAAATCTACATCTGGCAAATTTTGCGTGTAAAGATGATTATTTATAACCGTTTCATCAATATTTTCCGGCGAAATTAGGTTATTTTTAACTTTATGACTAATCTCTTTAATAGTTTTTGTAATTTCTTCTCTAGACCCGTAGCTTAGCGCCAGTGTTAAGGTCATTCTCGAGTTGTTTTTTGTTTTTGCTATTACGTCGTTTAATTCTTTCTGCGCTTTTTTGGGAAGTGCTTCCAGACTGCCAATAGCATTAAGTTTTATGTTGTTGTCTTGAAGTGTTTTTATTTCTTTTTTTAATGAAGAAACCAAAAGCTTCATTAATAGTTCTACCTCTAGTTTGGGGCGATTCCAGTTTTCAGTAGAAAAAGCATATAGTGTTAAGAAAGGTATGTTGAGCTCTGCGCAAGCTTCTACAATTTCTCGTACGGCTTTGGTGCCATTTTCATGTCCCATTCCTCTAAACAATCCTTTTTGTTTTGCCCAACGACCATTACCGTCCATAATAACGGCTAGATGTCTAGGAAGTCTGTTTGTGTCTATTTGCTCTTTTACACTCATTGTGTTAAAAATTACAATAGCAAGGTTTTCTGCCAAAGGTTACAGTTAATGTGATTCCAGTAAAAACATACCAATCATCACTGTTTGTGTTCCCAAATTTTAACATATCAAATTCTTCTTTATCTCTAACGGGATTGCTGCCATCAAGGTCATCTGTAAAAGTATAACGTGCGCCAATCTCAAAGCCTAATACAAATCTATTTGCTAAGCTAGTTTTGTAACCTACAACCATAGGTATTGCAATATCTGATGCGCCACCATACTTTACAATTAAATTGTCTTCAGGCCTTTTGTACAGTGCATCGTACCAAAAATAGGTGAGCCCGGTATATAAATAAGGAGCACCTGCTGGTTTGCCGCTGTACATGCTAAAATCCCAAAAAGTAAACTCCATACCTAATGATATTTCATTTATAGTATTTGAAAAAGATAAACCTCTTTGTTGACGTCTTTCTTGGTTTGAGTTAAGGTCATCTCCTTCAATATTGGCTATCAAAACTGAAGCTCTAAAGGAATGTCTAGGACTTCTGTTCCATTTAAAAATTCCACCAAAAGCCATAGTATTTGGGGCTATATAGTTGGTGCGTCCTACATCACCTATGTAATTTGCACCACCTATCATACCGCCAACCTCATAGGTTTGCGAATGTACTAAAAATGTGCTTGTTACTACTAAAAATACGGTCGCGATGTATTTCATATACCTTAAAAGTTTGCAAATATAATAATAAACTTCGCTTTATAACTATAGAAGCGAATTACTCTGTGAAAGTTAACATGTTTTACTGCTTTTTATTGTCTAGTTACGTTTGTCTTCACCCCATAATAATTTTTTTCGGAGGGTTTTAATAAAGCTATCTTCTGCAAGTTGAACTAGTTTGATTGAAAATGAAGCTTTACTTATGTGAATGGTTGTGTTGTTTTCAAGTGTAGCAATACGGGAGTCTAACGAAACTAAATATGATTTTTCTCTTCCTGAAACTTTTAAAGTTAGTTTGTTGTTGTCTGGAAGAACCAAAGGTCTGGCATTGAGGTTGTGAGGAGCAATAGGCGTAATGACAATATTTTTTGCACTAGGCTCAATTACAGGTCCTCCACAACTCAATGAATAACCGGTAGAGCCGGTAGGAGTAGCAACAATTAATCCGTCAGACCAATAGGAAGTTAAATGTTTGCCATTAACATTGGTCTCTACTTTTATCATAGAGGTAGTGTTTTTACGATTAACAGCTATTTCATTTAAAGCAAAATTTAAAGAGGGTTTTATTTCAGTATTTTCGGGAGTGGTAGATACGGTGAGTAAGCTTCTTTCAGAAATTAAATAATCCCCATCAAGGATTTTTGAAAGGCTTTGGGTGATTTCTTCTTTTTGAATTGTTGCCAAAAAACCTAAACGACCTGTGTTAATACCAACAATAGGAATGTCTAGATCTTTAACAAACGTTATAGATTTTAAAATTGTACCGTCACCGCCTATGCTAAAAAAAAGGTCGTAGCTGCTGTCTAGTTCGGTGAAGGTTTCAAAATTTGAAAAATTTCTAGTGATTTCATTATTCATATTGATAATGTCCAGAAAATTTTCTTCTATAAAAACGCTTACATTTTTATTTTTTAGTGCATCAAGAATGAGCTGAATATAGGTTTCAGAATTTTTATGATAAAATTGACCGTAAATGCCTATTTTCATGGGTTACATATTTAAATATTTGTCTAAATAATCTGAACGTTGTTTTAAATCTTCAAGATACTTGTCTTCTTCGTGTTTGCTAAGTACAGTGTAGTTGTATCTTCTAAAGGTTTGAACTATTGCATTCATTCCGGTATGGCCAATTTTTATAGTAGCTTGCATTTTGTCACCTTCAATTTTTGAAACAAATACACCAAAAATTCGAGTACCATTACTTTCAACAATTTGACAAATTTCACTGAACGAATAGTCATTAAGACCTTTTTCAATAACAATGATGGCACCAGATTCATTTAAAAATGGCGTATTGTTAAATAAGCTCATAATATCACCAAGCTCATAATAACCAAGATAGGTGTTGTCGTTATCAAGAATAGGCATAATGTTGCTGTTGTGAAGTGCAAATGCTTCAAGGATATCAAGCCAGTTTGTGTCTTTCCGAACAAAAAATCCTTCTAGTGCGTATTGATAATCATTAAGTTTTTTATCAGAATCAAAACAGTGTACGTCTGTTTCTGAGACACAACCTATATATATACCATCATTCTTAACCGGAAGATGAGAATAGGTCAAATTATTAAACGCCTTTTGTAAATCTTTTATGGTCGAAGAAATTGCAAAAGGAGAAACATCATTCAGTATGTAATTTAAAGTATCCAAAACAAATTCTTTTTATGCAAATTACTTAAAATATAAATGGAAAAGCCTGTAGAACCTTTGTATTTTTGTTAATCATAAATTAAAAATATGACAAAATTAAGTGTAAATATTAACAAAATAGCGACCCTGCGCAATGCAAGAGGTGGAAATATGCCCAACGTGGTGCAAGTAGCAAAAGATGTGCAAAAATTTGGAGCTCAAGGTATCACAATTCATCCACGGCCAGACCAACGTCACATACGTTATGACGATGTGTATGATTTAAAACCAATTGTAACTACAGAATATAATATTGAAGGTAATCCCATAAAAAAGTTTGTTGATATGGTATTAGAGGTTAAACCTACCCAAGTAACTCTTGTGCCAGATGCCGAAGATGCAATAACCTCAAATGCAGGTTGGGATACTATAAAACACAAAGATTATCTAGCCGAGTTGATTTCTGAATTTAAAAATAACGGAATAAGAACTTCAATCTTTGTAGATCCTAACCTAGATATGATTGAAGGTGCTGCAAACACAGGAACAGATAGAATAGAGTTATACACCGAAGCCTTTGCAGAAGGATTTGTAAAAAATAATAAAGCGGCAATACAACCGTATGTAGATTGTGCTCATTTGGCGCATCAACTTGATTTGGGTATTAACGCAGGTCATGATCTATCTTTAAAAAATATTCGTTATTTTAAAGAAAACGTACCGCATTTACAAGAAGTTTCTATTGGGCATGCTTTAATTTGCGAAGCAATTTATGAAGGTCTTGATGCGGTAATTCAACAATACCTAACAAAACTGAAATAACATGATAGTACATTCACAAATTTTTGGTGAAGGAACCCCTTTTTTAATTCTTCACGGCTTTTTAGGGATGAGTGACAATTGGAAAACGCTTGGTAATCGTTTTGCCGAAAGTGGTTATCAAGTTCATCTTATTGATCAAAGAAATCACGGGCGTAGTTTTCATGACGATGAGCATAACTATAAAGTAATGGCTCAAGACATTAAAGATTATTGTGATGAACACGATTTAAGCGCTGTTATTATATTAGGTCACTCAATGGGGGGGAAAACTGCAATGCAATGTGCTACCATGTACCCTGGTTTGATTTCAAAATTACTTGTAGCAGATATTGCGCCCAAAGAATATCCTCAGCATCATCAAGATATACTAAAAGGACTAGCGTCTTTAGATTTTTCTGAAATAGAAAGCCGTTCAGAAGCAGATAAAAAACTATCTAATTATGTAAAAGAAAAGGGTGTTCGTCAATTTTTATTGAAAAACTTGTATTGGATAGAAAAAGGAAAATTAGCCCTTCGAATGAATCTGCCGGTATTAACAAAACAAATTGATGAAGTAGGAAAGCCACTTGATGCAGAAGCAAAGTTTGAAGGTGATACATTATTTTTAAAAGGTGATCAATCTGGGTATATTCAGCAAATGGATGAGTTGTTAATACATAAACATTTTCCAAATGCGATAATTAAAACCGTAAAAAATGCAGGTCATTGGCTTCACGCAGAAAATCCTGAAGAATTTTATCAAAATGTTATGAATTTTTTATAACATTGTAATATACTTTTATTATGTATGCATAATAAATTATAAAATTTATATAAATTGTGCATTTAAGATAGAAACAATACATTAATTTAACTCCAAACAATTATGAAGAAAATTCTACTACTTGCCGTATTTGCACTTGCTACGGCAGTAACGTATGCTGGCGGATATCGTGTGAGCTTACAAGGTAACAAAGCACTTGCTATGGGACATACGGGCGTTGCTGTTGTTAACAGCGCAGAAAGTGTGTTTTTTAACCCTGCAGGACTAGTATATTTAGAAAACAAAATAAGTGTTTCTGCTGGTGTGAGCGGTGTTTTTTCTAGTGTAGCGTATCAAAATGAAACTTTTGGAACCTACGCTGAAACAGACAGCCCTGTAAGTACACCTTTATATTTGTACGCTTCATATCAAGCTACAGACTGGTTAGCCTTTGGTCTTGGTGTTTATACACCATATGGTAGTACAGTTGAGTATGAAGATGATTGGGCAGGATCTCACTTAGTAAACAATATTGACTTACAAGCTATCTTTATTCAAGGTAGTGTTTCATTAAAAGTTAATGATAAATTTAGTGTAGGTGGTGGTCCTATCTATGTAACAGGATCTGTAAACTTTAACAGAAACCTTTCTAGATCTCTTACAGACCTAGACGGAAACCGTTCTGAAGTAACTATTGATGCTTCTGGGGTTACCAATTGGGGATGGACTGCAGGATTTATGTTTAATCCAACAGATAACTTAAGAATAGGTGCAAATTACCGTTCTGAAATTATACTTGAAGCAGAAAATGGTGACGCAGACTTTCAAAACGTTCCTAATTCACCATTAACACCATTTACAGACACTAATTTTGACGCTTCTTTACCAATGCCTGCTGAATTAACTGTAGGTTTAAGTTATGAGTTTTGTGATAAATGGACCTTCGCTTTTGATTTTAACAGAGCTTATTGGGATGTGTATGAATCATTAAGTATTGACTTTGCAAATCCGCAAGTACCAGATTCAGAAAACTTAAGAAACTACAAAAATGCTTCAACATATAGATTTGGGTTGCAGTATGAAGTAACCGACATGTTTACTTTACGTGCAGGGTATTATTTTGATGAGACTCCGGTAAGAGATGGATATTTTGCTCCTGAAACACCTAGAAATGATAGTAATGGTTACACTGCAGGATTAACTGTAAATGTTGGAGAACACTTTCAGATAGATGCATCATTCCTTTATTTACATTTTAATGAAGTAGATGCGTCATATGACTTTTACTTTGATCAAGGAGTGCAAGCACCATTTAGAGGTACGTATAAATCTAATGCATTTGTACCAGGTCTAGGAGTATCGTATAAACTGTAATTTGAAAAATTGAAAACAATGAAAAAAACTTTATATATATGTTTAGGCTTACTAGCAATTGGCTTTGTAAGTTGTGAACCAGAATTTGAAAACCCAGTAAATGAAGATGGGGTTTATGATAGCGGAAGTACCAACTTTTCAAATTATGTTGCAGTTGGTAACTCCCTAACCGCCGGATTTGCAGACGGTGCTTTGTATATTACAGGGCAGCAAAGTTCATTCCCAAATATTTTGGCAGGACAATTTGAGTTTGCCGGAGGTGGAGACTTTACACAACCATTAATGAATGATAACCTTGGAGGTTTATTGTTAAATGGACAACAAATTACAGATAACCGTTTGGTCCTCTCTGTAGATGCTAATGGCAATAGTGCTCCAGTACGTTTGCAAGGAAGCCCAACAACGGAAGTAACCAATGGACCAACCGGACCTTTCAATAATATGGGTGTACCGGGAGCCAAAAGTTTTCACTTAGTCGCACCAGGGTATGGTAACGTAGGTGGTGTTCCAACCGGGACAGCAAATCCATATTACGCACGTATTGCAACAAGTGCTAATGCTACTATTATTAATGATGCAGCATCTCAAAATCCTACTTTCTTTTCATTATGGATAGGGAACAATGATATTTTATCATATGCTACATCAGGTGGAGTAGGAGTAGATCAAACCGGAAATATTGACCCTTCAACGTATGGTCCAAATGATATTACAGATCCAAATGTATTTGCGTCTGTGTATAGTCAAGAAGTACAAGCTTTGGCTGGAAGTGCTTCAGGAGGTGTATTAATCAACATTCCAGATGTTACGTCAATTCCTTATTTTACTACAGTTCCTACACAGGTTGTGCCGCTTGACGCTGCTACTGCTGCTCAATTAAATGCACAATTCGCTTTATATAATACCCAAGTTTTACCAGGATTAGTGGCTGCAGGTTTTATATCTCAAGAAGAAGCAGATATGAGAGCCGTTAGTTTTTCTGCTGGGCAAAACTTTCCTATTATGACAGATGACGATTTAACAGATATTACTCAAGTATTAATTGGTCAAGGGATTCCAGCTCCTACAGCAGAACTTTTAGGACAATTAAGGCAAGTAAAAGCTAATGATTTAATTGTACTTCCTGCTTCATCGGTGATTGGAACAACACCTAATCCAGATGTTCCAACAAACATTATTGGTGTTTCAATTCCGTTAGGTGATGAGTTTGTGCTAACAACACAAGAACAAGCTCGTGTATCAACTGCGTCTGCATCATATAATGCGACAATTCAAGCTCTTGCAAGTGCTAATGATTTAGCTTTTGTAGATGCACGTGCTGCACTTAAAAGAGTAGCAGAAGAAGGAGTAGTTTATAATGGAGGGGTATTAACTTCGGCATTTGCAACAGGAGGAGCATTTTCTTTAGATGGTGTGCACCCTACACCACGAGGTTATGCATATACAACAAATGTTATTATCAGTGCTATTAATGCTAAGTACAATGCAACTCTTCCTAAAGTTGAAATTGGTAACTATGCAACTATAACATTGGCAAACAACGCTCCGGCTCAATAATTTCAAATAAATACATCAATTAAAAACCGTTTCAGTTTTTTCTGAAACGGTTTTTTTATCTTTATAAAAACAAAAGGATGAATACATTATTAAAAATATTACTCACAGCAATCGCAGTGGTAATTCTCGCTAAAATACTTCCAGGTGTAGCTGTTGAAGGGTATGTATCGGCTATTATTGTGGCAATTGTTATTGCGTTACTTCGTTTTATTGTAAAGCCAATACTTATTATATTAACACTTCCTGTTACCATTATCACATTAGGACTTTTTTTACTAATTATTAATGGTATTATTATTTTAATGGCAGATTGGTTTGTTAGCGGTTTTGCTGTTTCAAATATTTGGTGGGCCCTGTTGTTTAGTCTTTTACTTTCCTTTTTACAATCTATTTTATTTTCAGTTTTAAAGACTGAAAAATAACTAATTGAAATACAGGCTATACTATTTGTTGTCTTGCGTAATTTGTGTTATTTTTGCAACCCGAAATTTTAAGGAAAAGAAAAAGACAAAAAACAACCTCTTGAGGTAAATTTTTCAGAAAAATGAATATTACAAAAAAAGACATTGATAGCTTAAATGCTGTACTTACAGTAGAAATTTCAAAAGATGATTACTCAGATAAGGTAGAATCTATTCTGAAGAACTATCGTAAAAACGCAAACATTCCCGGTTTTAGAAAAGGGCACGTGCCTATGGGAATGGTTAAAAAACAATACGGAACAGCAGTTTTGGTTGAAGAAGTAAACAAATTACTTCAAGATAATTTACACAAGTATTTAACCGAAGAAAAACTAGATGTGCTTGGTAATCCAATTCCTAAAAATGAAAAGGATGTAGATTGGAACGCCGAAAACTTCACTTTTGAATTTGATTTAGGTCTAGCACCAGAATTTGACGTTGATGTAAAAGGAAAAAAAGCTGTTACACGCTATAAGATTGTTGCAGATGATAAAATGATTGATAATCAAGTAGAGTCAATACGCAAACAATACGGTAAATTAATTGCAAAAGATAAAGTAGAAGACGGTGATGAAATTACAGGAACTTTCACCTCTGATGAAAATGACATTGACAAACCAACAACCTTTAGTACAGAAATTATAAAAGGTAAAAAACAATTAAAAGCATTAAAAGATGCTAAAATTGGAGATGTAATTACCTTAAAAACAAAAGGGCTTTTTAACGATGATCATGACAACCAAAAACACTTAGGTGTATCTCACGATGACGCTCACGGCTTAGATATCAAAGTAGATTTTAAAGTAGAAGAAATCAATACCAGAGAAATGGCCGAAATGAACCAAGAGTTTTTTGATAAACTATTTGGAGAAGGAGAAGTAACATCTGAAGAAGAACTTCGTGCCAAAATTAAGGAAGATGCTGAGAAGCAATTTGAACAACAAAGTGATCAAAAGCTATTGAATGATGTAGTTGAAGACTTAATTGAAAATACAAAATTTGATCTTCCAACAGAATTTTTACAAAAGTGGATTCAAGTATCTGGTGAAAAACCAATGACTGAAGAAGAAGCAAAAGCTGAATATGAGCGCAGTGAAAAAGGACTTCGTTATCAATTAATTGAAGGTAAAATACGCAATGAAAACGATTTACAAGTTTCATTTGATGAGTTGAAAGATTACAGCAAGCAGATGATCAAAGCACAGATGGCTCAATTTGGCAACACAAACCCAAGTGACGAAGAGCTAGACGGAATTGCAGCACGTATTTTAAGCAATGAAGAAGAAGTAAAAAGAATGACAGAGCAGTTAAATACCAATAAAATGCTTGAGTTCTTTAAAGAAAATGCAAAACTGAAAGAAAAAGAAGTTTCTTATGATGATTTCATAAAAGAAGCGTACTCATAATTCAGTAAAAAAAAGGTATCTTTAGGCGTTGAATATATAGCTTCAACGCCTAATTTGTTTAAAGAAAAGAGATAAAAAAATTTATGGACTACGGAAAAGAATTTAAAAAGTTTGCTATCAAAGATCAAGGAGTAAGCAGTTTGTATTACGATAAAATAGTAAGTAGTATGAACCCGGTAGGTCTTACCCCAAATATTATAGAAGAACGCCAGATGAATGCTGTTGCAATGGATGTTTTTTCACGTTTAATGATGGATCGTATCATTTTCTTAGGTACAGGAATAAGTGATCAAGTAGCAAACATTGTTCAAGCACAATTATTGTTTTTAGAAAGTACAGATGCTTCAAAAGATATTCAAATATATATTAATTCGCCCGGCGGTAGTGTTTATGCTGGTTTAGGTATATATGATACCATGCAATTCATAAAACCAGACGTAGCAACTATATGTACAGGTATGGCAGCTTCTATGGCAGCAGTATTGTTATGTGCAGGAGAAAAAGGAAAACGCAGTGGTTTAACACACTCACGTGTCATGATTCACCAACCATTAGGAGGTGCTCAAGGACAAGCAAGTGATATTGAAATTACAGCTCGTGAAATAATTACTTTAAAAGAAGAATTGTACAAAATCATCGCAAAACATAGTGGTCAAAAATATGAGAAAGTATATGAAGATAGCGACCGCGATTACTGGATGAAAGCAGATAAAGCTTTGGATTACGGTATGATTGATGAAATTTTAAACCGTAATTAAAAAAACTTTAAGTTTTAATTTTTGAAAAACATCAAATAATATGTCGAAAGAAGAAGGATTAGAATGTTCCTTTTGTGGAAGAAAAAAAGCAGAGACCAGCTTATTAATTGCCGGTCTTGATGCTCATATTTGTGATCGTTGTATAGAACAAGCTCATGGCATTGTTGTAGAAGAAGCATTGCATTCTACAAAAAGTGAAATATCAAAAGATGTTATGTTAAAGAAGCCAACCACTATAAAGGCTTTTTTAGATGATTATGTAATAGGACAAGAAAATACAAAAAAAGTAATGTCTGTTGCTGTTTATAATCATTATAAACGATTGCTTCAGCCAAAAAGCGACGATGATATTGAAATACAAAAAAGTAACATCATCATTGTAGGAGAAACAGGAACAGGAAAAACATTAGTTGCCAAAACAGTAGCTAGAATGTTAAATGTACCATTGGCTATAGTTGACGCAACTGTTTTAACCGAAGCAGGCTATGTAGGTGAAGATGTAGAAAGCATTTTAACCCGTTTGCTTCAAGCAGCAGATTACAACGTTGAAAAAGCTCAAAACGGAATCGTTTTTATTGATGAAATTGATAAAATAGCCCGTAAAAGCGACAACCCGTCCATTACACGAGATGTAAGTGGAGAAGGTGTGCAGCAAGCGCTGTTAAAGCTTCTAGAAGGAACAACAGTAAATGTTCCTCCTAAAGGTGGCCGTAAGCATCCCGATCAAAAATTTATAGAAGTAGATACCGAAAATATCCTCTTCATTGCAGGAGGAGCTTTTGATGGTATTGAAAAGAAAATTTCAAAACGATTAAACTTGCAAGCTGTAGGCTTTAGTGCTTCAAAAAAGGAAGATACACTAGAGCGCGATAATATGCTTAAATATATTATTCCGAAGGATTTAAAAGATTTCGGTTTAATACCTGAAATTATTGGTCGTTTGCCGGTATTAACATATATGAACCCTCTAGATAAAGGTGCTTTAAAAGATATCTTGACAGTACCCAAAAATGCTATTATCAAACAGTATATTAAACTGTTTGAAATGGATGAAATAGAATTGGTAGTTACTGAAGAAGCACTCGATTTTATCGTAGAACAAGCTGTAGAGTATAAACTAGGAGCAAGAGGGCTACGTTCATTGTGTGAGGCTGTATTAACAGACGCTATGTTTGAGTTACCAGGAACCGAAAACAAAACCTTACACGTAACCAAAGAATATGCTGAAGAAAAATTGAATAAATCAACTATTAAAAAGTTAAAAGCAGTTTCATAAAAAAAATCACATATTCTAAAAAATCAAAAAAGCCTCGAAGAAATTAATCTTCGGGGCTTTTTATCTAACTTAAACTAATCTAATGTATAATATTATGGTGTTGCAATAACAGTCTTGTTCTTCTTATGAAGAATTTTCTGTTGCATCTGTTCTTTCTTGTTTTTAAGTGTATAACCGGCAATATCTTGATCCTTTACCGAAGTTGCAGTTGCACAAGATGCAGTTGAAAGAATTAAAAGAATTCCAAATACGATAAATACTACTTTTTTCATAACGCTTATTAAGCTATTAATTTGACACAAACGTACTGTGTAAGAAAAATAGTACCAAAAAATTTAGTTGAACGGATATAGAAATTCGTTTAAAAACACGCTGTTTTTTCATTTTCGATTAAGTGAAAAAATCATCGTTGAGAGTCCTGTTTTTAAAGGGTTATTTATTAAGTAAAAGAAGCTCTTCTAGATACGTTCTAGTATTTGACAAACGCGGTACTTTATGTTGACCGCCAAGTTTATTTTTGTTTTTTAACCAATCATAAAACAATTGTTCTCGTGCAGCATGAATTGTGGGAGCTCTCAGCGTAGTATTATTATTTCGTTTAGCTTCATAATCGCTATTAACTTCTTGAAGTGCTTTATCGAGCAATTGACAGAAAAAGTCAAAGTCATCTGGTGGAGTTTTAAACTCGATAATCCACTCGTGTGCTCCTTTTTTATTTCCGTCCATAAAAATAGGTGCAGCTGTATAATCTACAATTTCGGTTTGGGTTAATTGAGTAGCTTTTCTAAGGGCAGCTTCTGCATTTTCTATGATTAATTCTTCGCCAAAGGCATTGATAAAATGCTTGGTGCGCCCTGTTACCTTAATTCTATAGGGATTGATTGAGGTAAAACGTATGGTGTCGCCTATTTTGTATCTCCACAAGCCAGCATTGGTAGTAATAACTATTGCATAATTTTTGCCTTTTTCTACCTCACTTAACGGGATTACCTTTTCTTCTGAAGTACCATAAGTGTCCATCGGGATAAATTCATAAAAAATTCCGTAGTCAAGCATTAACAGTAATTCATTGCTATTGTTGCGATCTTGAATAGCAAAAAATCCTTCCGAAGCATTATAAATTTCATAATACCGAAATGTATCGCGAGGCAATAGTTTTTTATATTGCTCTACATAAGGCTCAAAGCTCACACCACCATGAAAATAAACTTCTAAGTTGGGCCAAATTTCAAATAAATTATCTTTACCGCTTTTTTCAATAACATTATTCAGTAAAACAAGCATCCAAGAAGGAACTCCGGCAAGGCTAGTTACTTTCTCTTTTATGGTTTGATTGACAATTGCATCCATTTTGGTTTCCCAATCACCCATTAATGAAACTTCATTGCTTGGTGTGCTGCTAAACTCTGCCCAAAAAGGCATATTGTCTATTAAAATAGCAGATAAGTCACCATACACGGTACCATTATCCTTATAGAGTTCTTTACTGCCGCCTAGTCTTAATCCTTTACCAACAAATAGCTGCGAGTCTGGATTGTTGTTGAGGTACATACATAACAAATCTTTACTGGCGGCGTAGTGGCAGTGTTCTAGCGATTCTTCACTTACAGGGATAAATTTACTTTTGGCATTGGTGGTACCGCTACTTTTTGCAAACCACTTTATAGGTTTGGGCCAAAAGATGTTGGTTTCACCTTGTCTGGCACGTTCAATACGAGCTTCATTATCTTCATACGTGGTGATGGGAATTCGCTCTGCAAAATCTTTATAGGTTTTTATAGATGCGAAGTCATATTCTTTTCCTATTTCGGTATGTTTTGCTTTTTCTAGCAAAACGTGCATTAGTTCTTCCTGAACTTCTATAGGATATTTCAGAAACAATTCAATTTGATGAAATCGTTTCTTTAAAAACCACGAAGCGATGGAGTTTACTATGGGGATTGGCATATTTTAACCTATCTTTAAAGCATAAAAATAAGAATTTTCTTTTTATGAATTACGAAGGTGTATTAACTAAAATGAAGACTGAAAACGGCTCGCCTATTCAGTATTACTTAGTGTTTGAAAATGACTTCCTCAATGTCAATCAATTACTAGACAAAAAGGTTTCAATAAATTTTCTGAAATTTCAATGTCTTAATTGCGGCCTAGAAAAAAAAATCTATAGACAAGGTTTTTGTTATGACTGTTTTTATGAAATTCCGCAAGCTGCAGACTGGATTATGAAACCAGAATTGAGTACAGCCCATCTTGATAAGGAAGATCGTGACCTAGAATATGAAAAGAAAGTACAGTTGCAACCACACATTGTCTATCTTGCCAATAGTAGCAATGTAAAAGTAGGCGTTACTAGAAAAACGCAAGTGCCTACACGCTGGATTGATCAAGGTGCACACGAAGCAATTGAAATTGTAGAAGTACCAAATAGGTATTTAGCCGGAATAACCGAAGTAGCCTTAAAAGACCACGTAGCAGATAAAACCAACTGGCGTACTATGCTTAAAAATGATATTAAAGACGAGAACTTGGTAGCGTGGCGTAATAACTTAAAACAGTACATTCCTGAAGAAGCGAAAGATTATTATATTGAAAATAATACCGAAACCAATCTAGAATTCCCCGTATTGCAATACCCTACCAAGCTTAAAAGTTTAAACCTACAAAAAACCCCATTTTACGAAGGAGTTTTAAAAGGAATTAAAGCACAATATTTGATTTTTGAAGATAATACTGTGTTTAATGTACGCGGAAATGAAGGGTATGTGGTTTCTATTAAAGTAGCTTAATCCATTAACATTCTTATAAACTGCACAACAGATCCTACAACTAGTGCGGCGCCAATAATATTGTAAATTATGGGGTTGTTTTTTTGTTGTCTATCTTTAAAGTGATCACTCATTTTTCCGTAGTAATACAGCGTAATAATTTTTCCGAAGAAGATCCCTGCAAAAAATAAAATTAAATTTAAAACAGGACTGAATTTAGAAAGAGTGAAAAGATATCTGTTTGCAATACTTATTAATACAATCCAGAAAATAAGTGCTGGAGGATTTAATAGGGCTAAAAAAAGTCCTTTCCAAAAACCACCTATTTGCCAATTTTCAGAAAGAGGATTTTTAAAATCTAGCTTAAATCGTTTTCGTAGTAACACTAAAACGCCTATCACAAAAAATGTAAAAACAAAGCTATATTGAAGCCAGCGGTTTTCTTCAAAAAAATCAGTAAACATGCGGCTGTAATTTAAAGCAATATAAGATAGAATTACACTACCAATAGCCGCTCCAATAGTAATTTTAAAACCTTTTTTAAAAGATTTTTTCAACGTCGTGGTAACAACAGCAACGTTTGAAGAACTTGCAGGAATTGCACCAAGTCCAGAGGCCAAAAAACCCGTGAGTAAAAAAACCAACAGCATTATAATGTCATATACCATCTAGTATGAGGTTAAATATTTAATGCATTAATATAGGATTTGTAATGCAATTAAAATGCAAGGGAACCTTAAAGTTAACCTCCGTTATTGGTAGTATCTTTTTTCTTTCCGCCAAAAATACCTCCTAAAATATCTTTAACTACCGTCGTGGTGTTTTGCTGTGTGTCTGTAGAGTCTTTTTTGTTTCCGCCGCCGAGAATATCACCAAGAATATCAGTTCCTTTATCTTTTAATTCTTGTTTTTGTTTTTCGATCAATCGTTGTGTAAGTTCAGAAACTGCAGACTTTGTATCAACAGAAATTGAAGGATTATTAAGTGTTCCGTTTATATTTACCGGTACATTTACAGTAACATTTTGAGCATTTTCGGGGTCTAGTTTTGCCAATAAATTTGAAACATCGCCGCCTAAATATTTTCCGGGTACATCGAGCGTAGCATTGTAGTTTATGCTTTTATCGAGACCGTGATTTCCTCGTACCGCAACATTAATGCCTTTTACATCAAAATCAAATGGTTGCACTTCAATATTTCCGTTATTAAATTTTAAAACTGTGCTTACATCACGCAAGCTAAGTCTGTCAATATTAAGAAAAGAAACCTTTTCACCCAATCGTGAGAGTAATGGTAGTTCTTGTTTGTCAACTTCTGCAGTTAATATTTGTGCAACAGCATTACCGGCCAGAGTTGAAATTTTTGGTGTAAGGTCATTGGTTAATTCACCATTTAGATCAATTTTGGTGCTTAAATTACCTTGTAATGCTTTTGCAATGGGTGCTAAAAACTGAAGTAACTCTAGGTTTTTAAACGATTCATCAATGTCAATCTTGCTTAAATCAAGATTCATTGCAAAAGTTGGGGTGGTGTTTTTGGTTGAAACATTTCCGCCTAGTGCAATATTTCCACCAAAAATATTGGAAGTCACGTTACTTAATGTTGCTGTTTCATCTTTAATAGTAGCTGTTCCTTTAACATTGGTCAAATTAAGATTGTCATAAAGAACTGTGTTTGCCGAAAAGTTAAGCGTTGCATCTAAAAAATCTGGAATTTTAATCGCTTCTTTGACAGTAGAGTTTTGTGATTTATTATTTTCTTCAGAAGAACTTTTAGTTTTTTCACCTGTTTCCGAAGTCATAAAATCATTTACATTAAAAGTATTTGATTGTACGTTAAAAGAACCTTTTAGGTCTTGTTTGGCCATCACCCACGGAATTAAATTTTGCATGGTTCCGGTGGCCGAAACATCTGTGTTTCCTGTTGAGGCTTTAAAACTGGTAAGCTTAATTACACCTGGTGAAAATGTGGTAGAAGCATTGCTAATTTTTAGTTCGTTTTTAAAAGCTGCATCGTTGTAGTTAAACCCAGAAATACTCGCTGTACCCGAACTTTTAATGTTTTGATATTGCTCCTTTTCTATAGACTGCATATCAAAATTTGTCGTTATATCTGCTTTAAACACACCGGTAAGGTTTTGTTCCATTTCAACAGGAAGAATTTTTTCTATATTGGCAAGGTTGATGGTGCCTTTAAGAGCCATATTTACTAAGGCATTTTCAGTAAGGTTTTTAATGCTTCCGTTTGCAGTAAATGTTTCATTGTCAATTTTAAAGGTCAAGCCGCCAATATTGAGATAGGTATCTTTTATTAAGCCAGTTTCATTTTTTAAAACAGCATCAATATGAATGTTTTCAACGGCTTTTGGTAAATCTGGATATTTAAAAGAGGCATTGTCACTTTGTACGCTTATATCCATAGTAGGAATATACGTTTCATCAATTTTACCTTTGAGCATACCCTGTACGCTAAAATTACCTGTAGTAGTTACGTTATTAATGTCTTTCACGTACTCTTTAGGGATAACGGCTAGAAAGTTTTTAAAGTCTGAAGAAGGTGTTTTAAAGGTAAGGTCAATTTCATTATGGGTTTCATTCACCTTAAAAAAACCGTCAAAGGTGAGCGGTAGTTCATTGATTTTTGCTTCATTATCAAGAAAAGTATATTTCTGATTTTTCAAATCCATGTTAAAAACAGCATCTAGTGACACTGTATTCTCACTTAAATACTCAATATCTTCAATTTTAAGTGAGACCAAAGCATTGGTTTGTGTTTTTAATTCTGAAACGTCTAGTGAAAAATCACCTGTACCTTCGTGATTGACATCTTTTAAGGTTAAGAATGTCTTGGTTGCTTCATCTAAATAATTGATTTGAGAATCATTAATCTCATAATGTTGAAGGTTGAATGTAAATCCTTCATTACTAGATGTGGCTTCTGTTTTGCTTTGGGTTATCGGTGCATCTTCTTTTATGGCAATATCATAATTGGCATTACCTAAAGAATCTACCTTAATGTTTATAAACGCATCATCAAGTTGTAAGGCATCAACAATTATAGGCTCGTCACTACTTTTAAGCAGTTGCATCACACCCATATCCAGTTTGATTGTTTTTCCTTTAGCAAGTGTATCTCCTTCAAAGGGTGATTTGTTTACAACGCTAAAATCATTAATAACCACAGCTGCATCTGGAAAACTTTTAAAAAGACTTAAATCCATTTCTCTCCATTCAACAGTTGCGTTGAGGTTTTGATTGATGTTTTTCTTTAGCAATTTTTCTAGTGAACCTTTAAATAGAAAAGGCGCTGCTATAAGAAAAAGCAATATAATCACTATTAAAACACCTATTATCTTTAAAATCTTTTTCATAATTACAACTTATCAAATTTTTGATTTTTTACCTGTTTATTAAGTATTTACATTTTAATTTCTTCTCCCATTTTTAAACCAAATCGTTTTCTCATTACAAATACAACAGCGTATAAAAGAGGAGTATCACAAGCAGCAACCAATACCTTAAATAGAAAACCACTTAGTAATAAACCGCCAAATAACCCCCAATCTATTTTTCCAAAACTACAGAGCAATATTAATACTGTAAATGTGTCTACAAACTGCGAAAAGAAAGTAGAAAAATTGTTTCGTATCCATAAATGTTTGCCTTTGGTTATGCGTTTCCAAAAATGAAATATCTGAATGTCTATGTATTGAGCAAACAAATAGGCCAACATCGATGCTAATACTGCAATTGCTGTAGCCCCAAATACTTTTGTAAAAAGAGCATCGTCAATTGGGCTCCAATCTGTTGCTGGGACAGCTGCCGAAACATAAATAATTAATAATGAAAAGAACGATGCAAAAATACCGGCAGTGACCACTTGATTGGCTTTTTTCTTTCCGTATACTTCACTAATAATATCGGTTATTAAAAACGTGATAGGGTAGGGAAGAATTCCAACAGAGATTTCAAATGTGTAGATTCCGAAAAAATCCCAGTAAAAAAATTTCTGAAATATTAAATTGGAAACTACCAATGAGGCAATAAATAAAGCGCCCAAAATCAAGTAGATGCGCTGTGCTAATAAAAGATCTTTGCGTTGTTGTATTTCCACGTATGCGTTTAAACAAACAAATTTAATGGTCAGTATTTTTCTTTTCCTTAATTTCGTCTTAAATTAGTGAGGCTGCACTATCAAGTTTCAATATTGATTTTTTATTTCTAAAAAAATAACTGGAAAACACCCATCAAACCACTTCAAAACATATACTTATCGTTAGGTAGTAACCTAGGGAATAAATTTGAAAACCTACAACAGGCAATAACTTCAATTTATGAAGAAATAGGTGCAGTGATTAAAATATCATCAGTTTATAAAACTCCTGCAATGGGATTTGAAGGCGATGATTTTTTAAATTGTGCAATCTTGGTTCAAAGCACGCTTTCTCCTAATAAAATAATGGACGCAATTCTTTCCATTGAAAAAAAAATGGGACGTCAACGTAAAAAAGGAGGATACACATCAAGACCTATTGATATTGATATTCTTTTGGTTGATGCAGTAATTAAAGAAAGTAAAAAACTTACTATTCCTCATCCTGAAATGCAAAATAGAAAATTTGTTTTGCAGCCTTTGGCCGAAATAGCTGCTCAAACAGATCATCCTGTTTTTAAGAAAAAAATTATAAAATTATTGGCCGAAACTACAGATGAAAGCCAATTGGAAAAACAATCAAAATGGTTGGTAAACCCCAAAAGCGATTATGATATTTCTGCATTTAATTATATAGCAATTGAAGGAAATATAGGCGCCGGAAAAACCAGCTTGGCTACACAAATTGCATCAGATTTTAATGCAAAATTGATATTAGAACGGTTTAAAGACAATCCATTTTTACCAAAATTTTATAAAGACCAGCAACGGTATGCGTTTCCGTTAGAGATGTCTTTTTTAGCAGATAGATATCAACAATTACTAGATGATATTAAACAATTTGATTTATTTAAAGAATGTGTTGTAGCAGATTATGATGTGTACAAGTCATTGATATTTGCCAAAGTCACACTAGCTGAAGAAGAATATATCCTGTATAAAAAACTCTTTCACTTGATGCATAAAGAGTTGCCAAAGCCAGATGTGTACATTTACTTATATCAAAACACAGAACGACTGCTTGAAAACATTCAAAAAAGAGGAAGAAAATATGAACAGTCTATTGAAGCCGATTATTTAAAAAAAATAAACCAAGGATATCTTGAGTTTATTAAAAACCAACACGATAACCGCATTAAGGTTCTAGATATTTCAGAATTAGACTTTGTAAAAAACAGAAAAGACTATTTAACTGTCTTAAAACAAATTGTAAATTAAAAAAGAGTTTACTTTTTCAGTTTACTGAAAAAATCCCATACAACAACCCCAACACTCACTGAAATATTTAACGAATGTTTAGTGCCATATTGCGGAATCTCAATCACCGCATCACTCGCCGAAACAACCTCTTGTTGCACGCCTTTTACTTCATTACCAAAAACCACTGCATATGTCATCGCTCTTTGAAGTGAAAAATCTTCTAGCGAAACAGAAAGTTCAGCCTGTTCAATAGAAGCTACAAAAACACCTTCATCTTGTAATTTAGAAATTACATCCATTGTGTTTTCAGCATATTCCCACTCCACACTATCGGTAGCGCCCAACGCTGTTTTTTGTATATCTTTATGTGGTGGTTGCGCTGTTATGCCGCACAGGTAAATTTTCTTTGTTAAGAAAGCATCTGCCGTGCGAAAGACCGAGCCTATATTATTAAGGCTTCTTATATTATCAAGAATGATAATAAGTGGTGTTTTATCGGCCTCTTTAAATTCAGAAGGAGAAATTCGTTCTAGCTCACTGTTTTTTAACTTTCTATTTTGCATACCAATCTTTTCTTTTATCTGTAAATGTAAGAAATCTTAAACCGTTTCATAAACTTGTTTATTGATTAGTTGTTGATAAATCAAGATAACTTGTAGGTGTGATTTTTATGGAAAGCAAGGGTGTTTCCTTACATTTACAGAATACATTTTTTGAACGATTATGGCGAAGAAAGTAACTCCTTTGATGAAACAATACAATGCGATTAAAGCAAAACACCCAGATGCTTTATTGCTGTTTCGTGTAGGTGATTTTTATGAAACTTTTGGTGAAGACGCCGTGAAATCTGCCAAAATATTAAACATCACACTTACTGCCAGAAATAATGGAGGAGATCGTACCGAGTTAGCTGGTTTTCCACACCATTCTTTAAACACCTATTTACCTAAACTAGTTAAAGCCGGTTGTAGAGTAGCTATTTGTGATCAGCTAGAAGACCCCAAACAAACCAAGAAGATAGTAAAACGAGGTGTGACCGAACTGGTAACCCCTGGAGTAGCGCTTAACGATGATATTTTACAATCCAAATCAAATAACTTTTTGGCTGCGTTACATTTTTCTTCAAATACCAAAAAAGAAATCGGGATTGCCTTTTTAGATGTTTCTACGGGTGAGTTTTTAACCTCAGAAGGTAATGCAGAGTATATTGACAAATTACTCCAAAATTTTAATCCTTCAGAAATTCTTTTCAGTAAACAAAAACGCAAGTATTTTTCTGAAGCCTTTGGCGATCAATATCACACCTTTCATCTAGAAGATTGGGTATATCAAATTGATTATGCTTCTGAAACTTTAAATAAACATTTCAATACTAAAAATTTAAAGGGTTTTGGCATTGATCATCTAGAAAATGGAATTATAGCCGCAGGTGCTGTATTGCATTATTTAGATGAAACGCAACATAACAAACTGCAACATATTACCAAAATAGCTCGCATTGCCGAAGAAGAATACGTTTGGATGGACCGTTTTACAATTCGCAATCTAGAACTGTATCACTCAACACAGCAAAATGCGGTAACCTTACTTGATGTAATGGATAAAACTATTTCGCCTATGGGTGGTAGATTGTTGAAACGTTGGATGGCATTGCCACTTAAAAATACCGAAACTATCAATCGTCGTCACGAAGTAGTCAGTTATTTGCTTGACAACAAAAAGGTTTTAACCCGTGCACAACAACATTTGAAGAAAATGGGCGATCTAGAGCGCCTTATTTCAAAAGTAGCAACCGGTAAAATTAACCCTAGGGAAGTGATTCAGCTTAAAAACTCTCTAGAAGCTGTTATTCCGATAAAAAATGAAGCATTACAAGCTGAAAATGAATCACTGCAAATACTGGGAGAACAAATACACGAATGCGAATCTCTTAGAAACAAAATAAAAGAAACCCTTGTTGAAGAGGCTCCCGTAAACATTTTAAAAGGAAACGCAATTGCAGAAGGTTTTTCTGAAGAGCTTGACGAGCTTAGAAGCATTGCCAACGGTGGAAAGGAATACCTTGACAATATGCTGGAGCGTGAAGCAAAACGCACCGGGATAACCTCCTTAAAGATAGCTTCAAATAATGTGTTTGGGTATTATATTGAAGTAAGAAACACTCATAAAGATAAAGTTCCTGAAGAGTGGATAAGAAAACAAACACTCGTAAGTGCAGAACGGTACATCACCGAAGAATTAAAAGAGTATGAAGCCAAAATATTAGGTGCTGAAGAAAAAATAATAACACTTGAACAAAACTTATTTGGCAAACTAGTAGAGTGGATGCTTCAGTTTATTGGTTCGGTACAGCAAAATGCTTCTTTGATAGCCGAGCTGGATTGCTTGTGTTCTTTTGCAGTACAAGCAGCTTCTCATAAATACAAACGCCCTTTACTTGATGATAGTTTTGATTTAGATATAAAAGAAGGTCGTCATCCTGTTATTGAACAGCAATTACCGCTCGATAGCCCTTATATTGCTAATGATGTTTTTTTAGATCGGGAAAACCAGCAAATCATCATGATTACAGGTCCCAATATGAGTGGTAAATCTGCTATTTTACGTCAAACAGCATTAATAGTTTTACTGGCTCAAATGGGAAGTTTTGTTCCTGCAGAAGCTGTGCGAATGGGGTGTGTAGATAAAATTTTCACACGAGTAGGAGCGAGCGATAATATTTCAATGGGTGAAAGTACCTTTATGGTTGAGATGAATGAAACGGCTAGTATTTTGAATAATATTTCAGAAAGAAGTTTGGTGCTTTTAGATGAAATAGGTCGTGGAACCAGTACCTATGACGGTATATCAATAGCTTGGGCCATTAGTGAATATTTGCACGAGCACCCTTCTCGTGCCAAAACATTGTTTGCTACTCATTATCATGAATTAAATGAAATGACAGAAACTTTTGACCGAGTAAAAAATTATAATGTTTCGGTAAAAGAATTAAAAGACAACGTACTTTTCCTTCGGAAGCTAGTTCCAGGCGGTTCACATCACAGTTTTGGTATACATGTAGCAAAAATGGCCGGGATGCCTCAAGCTGTCATTAATCGATCCAATAAAATATTAAAACGCCTAGAACGCTCACATTCTTCTGAAGAATTAACTGAAGAAATGAAACAGCTTTCAAAAGAAGAAATGCAATTAAGTTTCTTTAAACTTGATGATCCTCTATTGGAAGAATTGAGAGAAGAAATATTAGACATTGATATTGATACTCTTACACCTGTTGAGGCTTTAATGAAGCTAAATGAAATTAAACGAATGTTACAGCGAAATGCTTCAGTTAAAATAAAGAAATAAAAAAGTGTGTAAATTTTTTAAAAATAGCTTTGCTTTTAGGGTAAAAGTTTTAAATTTGCATCCGCTTATATACGTAAGCGCAGTTCTTTAAAAACGCGAAAATAGCTCAGTTGGTAGAGCGCCACCTTGCCAAGGTGGAGGTCGCGGGTTCGAATCCCGTTTTTCGCTCAGAGTATCTTGACTAGTTAATTGACTAAAAGAAAATATACCAATATGCTGAAGTGGTGGAATTGGTAGACACGTTGGACTTAAAATCCAATGGACAGAAATGTCCGTGCGGGTTCAAGTCCCGCCTTCAGTACAAAAGCCTTATCGTTTGATAAGGCTTTTTTGTTTTTATATTTAAATGTTTTGGACAAGCGATTTATAAATCGTCACTTAGGAGTTTCTTTATCTCATCATCTACCTCTTTTTTAAGCTCATCCTCATTGTTAATGCTTTTCTTTCTAGCGATGTATGATACGTAAATCAATAAAACGAGTATGGGTATGATTATAGGTAAAGAGTACCAAAAATCAAACTCATCAATATAGCTTATTTTAAAGTTGATTACACCAGATAATTGAAATAGGAACATGGTGAAGGGGATTAAAATAGCGTAACGCCACCAGTTTTTTGAGGTTAAAAACCAAATTCCTGTTAATAGTACAAAAGTGAGTTTTGTAACAAGTGCGTGTAAATAGATTTGAATGTTGTCAAAACCGCCCGAAGTTATAGTGCCAAAGATTGTTTTCCATTCTTCTTCACCTTTTGGGGCAAATTTGTAAAAGTAAAATAAAAAGGGTGTTGTAACTAAAAAGATAGTTAACAACACCCCGTTTATATATGATTGTTTTTTATCCGTTTGGTGGGATCTGATATTCTGATTTGTCAAGTTGTTGCTCATCGGTTCCTAATGATTCTGGGGTACAACTTGCTGCAAGTGCAAGTACTGCTAAAATAAACATAAGTTTTTTCATAATGTCTCGTTTTTAAGTTAAATTATGAAACAAACTTACGGTGAAATCCTTAAAAATCTAATAGTCAAATAAATATATCTTTTACTTACATTTGTAGGTTAACTCTTTCTTAAATAAAAAATATATTGGTCAAAATTACTTAAATATTCGATTAAATGCACTAAAATATATTTTTAAAAAGTTATTATTAACTTTTTGTTAACATTTTAAAATGTGCAATTTTCCGTTGAAAACATAAAAAAACCCGCTTCAATACTGAGCGGGTTTTTCTATACATATGCAATTAATTACATATCATCATTTCCTTTCATTTCATCCTCAACTTCATCAGCTGCGTTATCCATAGCTTCACCGGTATCTTCGGCTGCTTCTTCAATAGCATCACCTGTATCTTCAGCTGCGTCTTCAATGTCTTGAGTCATTTCTTCCATGTTTTCTTCAGCTTTTTCTTCGTTTGTTTCTCTACAAGAATATACAGAGGCAACTAGAGCTAAGGCTGCAAATGATAAAAATACTTTTTTCATAATATGTGTGATTAGTGATTAATAATAACCCAAAAGTAATTAAAATTTTAATTGTTGAAGTGTGTTAAAAAAATAATTTCATATTTTGTAGGTAGAGTTTTGAAAGGTTGTCCATGTTATTTTGGATATATTCCAAAAAGAATGTATCTTCGGAAAATGGAACGAAAACTACCCATTGAAGCAAAGCGCTTTAAGAAAGTAAGAGAAGAACTTAAATACACACAGCATTCTTTTGCTGAACTTTTGGAAATAGGTTCTACCACAGCAGACATTGAAAGAGGGAAAACCAAAATCACCGGAAAAGTTGTTACTAAGCTTTTAAGTCAATTTGGTATTAATCCTCTTTGGTTATTTGGTGAAAGCTTTACTCAATACCTTGAGATTAATCAAGCCAATGTAAACCCCAAAGTCATTACAGTAGACTCAAATGATCAAGAAACCATTTTATTAGTAAATCAAAAGGCAGCCGCGGGATACCCTCACAATATTCAAGATGTTGAGTATTATGATTCTCTCCCGGCGTTTAATATTCCGTTACCGCAATATCGCAATGCTACTTATCGAGGATTTCAGGTTGAAGGAGATAGTATGATGCCTTCTATTCGTCCCAATGAATGGGTTTTGGGAAAAGCAGTTTCAAACATCAATGAAGCCAATGATAGCTTAATCTATATCATCGTATTACATGATTCAGTATTGGTTAAAAAACTACAGAAAATAGCAAATAATCCCTCCAAAGTTCGTCTTATCTCTCTTAACCCAGACTATCTTCCTATTGATGTTGAAGTAAAAAATATTCAAGAGTTGTGGCAGGTAAACAGTAAACTAAGCTTTAATATTGATGAACCGTCTGAAACAACTCTTTTTAAGCAATTACAACAATCAATGGAAGAGTTAAAAGGTCAAATAAAAAGCCTTAAAGATTAAAAATTTCAGTAATTAGAGTGTATGTCTAGAAAACTTATATATCCTTTATTGATAATATTAGTAACTGTAGGTTTGTTTTATGCTGAAAAATATGTGGATAAGCAGAATGAGTCTTATCCAGATATGAGTCAAGAAACAGTTGAAGCGTATTCAGAATTTAATTCAGATTATTTACCAAGCTCAACTTACAATACTGTAATTAAGCATAAATACTACACCTTGTCATATGCTGAACCTTTTGAACAGGCAGAATGGGTTGCTTATGAGTTAAGTAAAAACCACGTTGTAAACAACAACTATAAAAGGCCTTATTATATAACAGATAGAAAAGTAAGCACAGGTTCTGCAGATTGGCGTAATTATAAAAACTCAGGTTATGATAGAGGACATTTATGCGCAGCAGCAGACAGAGAGTTTTCAGAAAATGCCTATCACGAAACCTTTTTAACCAGTAATATAAGTCCGCAAAATCATGAGTTTAATGCCGGTATTTGGAACCGTCTGGAACAGAAAACACGCAGTTGGGCAAAAAAGTTTGATGGCGTACATGTAGTTACCGGAGGAGTTTTAAAAAAAGGGTTATTAACCATCGGTGATGAAGAGGTTGCAGTTCCAGAACATTTTTATAAAATTATTGTAGACTATTCACAAGGAAATCACAGAGCGATTGCTTTTTTAATTCCTAATCAAGCTACGAGTGATTCATACTATGCATACGCCGTCACCATTGATGACGTAGAGAGACATACAGGAATTGATTTCTTTTCAAACTTACCCAACTCTATAGAAAAACCTCTCGAAGCAAAACTTGATGTGAATTATTGGAAAAACTATTAAATTCCGTAATAAGAATTTGCTCCATCCAATCTAATAAAGATAAAGAGTAAGATGGTAAAACCCCATAAACCGGAGCCGCCATAGCTAAAAAACGGTAGCGGTATACCAACGGTGGGTAAAAGCCCTGTTACCATACCTACATTTACAAAAAAATGAAAGAAAAGGATAGAGGCTACACTATACCCATACACTCTACTAAATGGGTTTTTTTGTCTTTCAGCTAAAAATAATAACCTTACAATTAGGCCTACGTACAGTAGTAGCACGACCATACTACCAATAAAGCCCCACTCTTCACCTACGGTACTAAAAATATAATCTGTATGTTGCTCAGGAACAAACTTGCCTTTAGTTTGTGTGCCTTCTGTCCAGCCTTTTCCTAACCATCTTCCGCTACCAATGGCAATTTCACTTTGGTTGGTGTTATAGCCAATACCTTTTGAATCTGTTTCTTTACCCAAAACGATATTAAAACGGTCTCTATGGCGCTGCTCAAATATGTTATTAAATATATAATTTACCGAAAGAGAAAACCCAATACAAGCCAATACAATAACCGAATATTTGAATATGCTAGGACGTTTTTTTCTTCTTCTGAAGAAAATAAATGCAGCAATGAGTATTACTCCTACAATCACCCACCAAAAACCAAAAGCTAATGTAGATATGAAAAGAGCGGCTGCAAAAAAACCTAGTAATAAATAAACAAAATGAAGTCCTTCTCTGTATAATGGAAAAATAAATGCTGCATAGATTAAAGCACTTCCAGGGTCTGGCTGAGGTACAATAAGTAGTGCTGGCAATAGGATTATCATAAATGCTTTTAACTGGTCTTTAAAAACATATATATCGGTCTGTATGTCTGTTAAAAATTTTGACAATGCTAATGCTGTAGCAGCTTTTGCAAATTCACTTGGCTGCAAACCAACACCGCCAAATGAATACCATGATGTCGCTCCAGATATGGTTTTGCCAAAGAAAAATAGACCTACTAGGGATAACAGAGACGCTAGGTAAATAATACTGGAAAAGCGTTCATAAAACTTAGCTTCAATTGCTAAAATAAATATGATGAGTACTACGCTTAAAAATATCCAGATTAATTGCTTGGTGTAAATTTGGTCAAAGTCCCAAAAGCTAGTAGCGCTATCATCTAATGAAGCAGAGTAGATATTAACCCAACCAATGGCGATTAAAGCAAAATATAGAAAAATAGTAAGCCAATCTAGCTTTACCAAGCTCTTTCCTACAGCCATTATTTATTTATTTTAAAAGGTTCACCGCTGTACGGTTTTGCGTATTCTTCTTCTAGACTTCCGTTGAGTACAAAGTTTTCCATGTCTTTTCGGGTGATTTCTCCTTTTATATATTTTTCAATCATCAAACCTGCAATTCGTCCTGCCCATCTAGAACCCCAATAGCCATTTTCAACAAATACAGCAATTGCAATTTTAGGATCATCTTTAGGAGCAAAGGCAACAAATATAGAATGATCTGTTAATTGCATCCTTTTTCCGTCGATGCGTATGTAATTTTCTGCAGTTCCTGTTTTTCCACAAATTTCAATACCGGGAACACCAATGTGTGAAGCTGTACCTCGGGTATAAACTTCGTGCATACCTTCAACTACTGGTTCAAAATGCTTTGGATCAATAGTAGTCATATGTTTTTTTGTGTATTCTTTTGGTATACTGTCTTTTTCGCCTATCCCTTTTATAACGTGTGGTGTATAGTACCAACCTCTATTTGCAATTGTAGCAGTAAAGTTTGCCATTTGTATAGGTGTCATTAACACTTCTCCTTGCCCAATAGCGTTTGATATAGTAGCTGTTGCATACCATTTATATTCAGGGTATCTGTAAACTCTATTATACAAATCTGAATCAGGGATTTTTCCAGGTCTACCGCTTGGTAAATCATATCCTAAATAATGTCCCAAGCCAAAACTTTCAAGGTGACGCTCCCAATTATCAATCCCTATTTGTGGGGTGTCATATTTTTCAATAGACCGTCTATAAACGGTACAGAAATAGGCGTTACAAGAATTTGCAATTCCGGCAGTCATAGATAAAGGGCTTGGGTGGTGGTGACAGCCTAATTTTCTGCCTCTACCATAAAAATAGCCACCGTGACAAGCAATACGTTCTTCAGTGTCAATCACACCTTCTTGCATACCAATCAAGGCTGTAAGCGTTTTAAAAGGAGAACCCGGAGGATATTCGCCTTGCAAGCCTCTATCAAAAAGTGGTTTTGCAATAGTATCATACCAAAGCCGAGTAAAGTTTTCTGAGCGTTCTCTTCCTACCAGCAAACCGGGGTCATAGTTTGGTGCTGTAACTAAGCTTAATATCTCACCTGTTTTGGGTTGAAGAGCAACAATACCGCCACGTTTGTTTATCATTAATTGTTCACCATATTTTTGCAATTCAGAATCTATGGTTAACTGTAGATCTTTTCCTTTTTTGGGAAGCGTGTCAAAAATTCCGTTATTAAAAGGGCCAATATCTCTATTAAATCGATCTTTTTGAATGTATTTTACACCTTTTACTCCTCGTAAAACATCTTCATATTGTAGTTCAACTCCTTGTTTACCAATTAACTCACCCATTTGGTAATAAGGGTTTTCTTTGATGATTCTTTGGTTTACTTCAGCAATATAACCCAATACATTGGCAGAATGTTCTACTTGGTAATCTCTAAGAGATCGCTTTTGAATGTAAAACCCTTCATATTTATACATTTTTTCTGAAAGAAATGCATATTCAGATTTTGTTAATTGCGGGATAACAACAGATGGTAATCGAGGAGAGTATACTTTAGCTTTTTGTAAAATAGTATCAAACCTGCCTTTGGTTATCTTTAATAGTTTACAGAATTCGGTTGTGTCAAGTGGTTTTACCTCTCTTGGAATAACCATGACATCATACGAAGGCTGATTTGACACCAGTAATTCTCCATTTCTATCAAAAATATAACCACGTTGCGGATAATCATAAAGAACTTTTACAGCATTGTTTTGTGATAATTGTTGAAATGAAGTGTCATAAACCTGAAGATAAAATAATCTTCCGGCAAACACTACTCCGGTAATCAATACAACAACAATTAATAATAATTTACGCATGTTACTACGTTTGCTCTTTTTAAAACAGCTTCAGAAAAGCGGGTTAATAATTAATTTTTTCGGCTGAATAAGGTTAGAAAGCTCATTAATAGAATTATACTAAATATTCCTGAAAATAACGTAGATTTTAGTATTAAAAGTATGTGCGAAACACTAAAAACTTCTAACCAGAATAAAATGATATGATGTAACAAAACCATAACCGAAACATATGTAAAACGTTGTGCAAGTGAGGTTTTGTTAATCTTTATATTGTTGTGCTCATAACTTATGCCAAATGAAAATTTTAAAATCCAAGGACGTATATACGCAATAAACACAGAAGCTGCTGCGTGAACACCTCCCGAATCACCAAAAATATCTACAGTAAGACCCAATACAAAACTTAAAAAAATAAGTAATCCTTTGTTTCCGTTAAGCGGAAAAAGTAAAATAAATAAGATGTAAACATAGGGATTGATGTACCCTAAAAAATTAATGTGATTTAATAGTAAAACCTGAATTAAAATAAGGAGAATAAACCTTACTACATTTATCAATATCGCGTTATTCTGCATTCTCTACTTCATTTTCCAGTTGAAGGATTTCTTCTTTGTTCATATTTTCAATGATATAAACGTGTTTTAAATTGGTCATATCATTAAACAGTTTTACTTGAAGGTCATAATAATTTGCATCTTCTTCCAGATTAAAAGAATCAACAGTACCTATTAAAATTCCTTCAGGAAAAATTGTTGATTTTCCGCCTGTAACGATTGTGTCGCCTACAGCAACAGGAGCTAGTCTTGGTATATCAATTAATTGAACAATATTTGGTTTTTTAGTATCCCAAGTAAGAGAACCAAAGTGACTAGATTTTTTTAATCGTGCGTTAATTTGGCTGTTGGTGTTTAAAATAGATTGCACTGTAGAAAAGTTTTCTGAAGTGGCGTTTACTATACCAATTATTCCTTTTGAAGAAATAACACCCATATCAATCTTTATACTATCCTTTTTTCCTTTCTTCAGGGTAAGGTAGTTTTTGGTTTTTGAATACGTGTTGTTAATTATTCTCGCACTTCTGAAGATGAAATCTGGTGATATATTGTTGCTATCAATTTTTAAAGAATCTCTTTCTGAATTAAAGGTACTTAGTTGTGTTCTAAGGCGTTTATTTTCTTCAATGAGACGTTCATTTTCGTTTTCTAATCCAAAATATCCGGTAACATTACTTTTTGCACTAAAAACATTTCCGCTTAAAAAATTAGCCGAACTTACATACTTTCCGTTGTGAAAGCTGTGTGTTTGTATAGTGAGGTAAATTGAGAAGAGGAATAAAATACCAAACAACAGGAAATTTTTATTCCGTATAAAGAAAAAGATTATCTGTTGCATGACGAGTTATTTCCTATTTTATCAACACACTTTTGTATTTGTTTAAGTTTTTCAAGCAAATGCCTGTTCCGCGAACTACAGCTCTTAAAGGATCTTCTGCTATATACACCGGAAGGTCTGTTTTTTGAGACAAACGTTTATCTAGGCCACGTAGCATTGATCCACCACCAGCTAAATAAATTCCGGTGTTGTAGATATCTGCCGCCAACTCTGGAGGAGTTTGTGATAGTGTTTCCATCACAGCATCTTCAATACGAAGAATTGATTTGTCTAAGGCTTTTGCAATTTCTCTGAAAGAGGTTTGCACTTGTTTAGGCTTTCCGGTTAACAAATCTCTACCTTGAACCGACATTTCTTCTGGTGGAAGCTCCAAGTCTTCTGTAGCAGCACCGATTTGAATTTTAATTTTTTCGGCAGTACGTTCGCCTACATACAAGTTGTGTTGGGTGCGCATGTAATAGATAATGTCGTTTGTAAATACATCACCGGCAATTTTTATAGATTTATCACATACAATCCCACCAAGTGCAATTACAGCAATTTCTGTAGTACCACCACCTATGTCAACTACCATATTACCTTTGGGTTGCATAATATCTACACCAATACCTATTGCAGCAGCCATGGGTTCGTGAATAAGATATACTTCTTTACCGTTTACACGTTCTGCACTTTCTTTAACGGCGCGCATTTCTACTTCGGTAATTCCGCTAGGAATACAAACCACCATACGTAGGGAAGGGGTAAGCCATTTTTTCTTTAATGCCGGAATGTCTTTAATGAACATATTGATCATTTTTTCACTAGCATCAAAATCTGCAATTACACCATCTTTTAATGGGCGAATGGTTTTAATGTTTTCATGTGTTTTTCCTTGCATCATGCTGGCTTCTCGACCAACGGCTATAATTTTACCGGTAGAACGGTCTCGTGCAACAATGGAAGGTGCATCAACAACAACCTTGTCGTTGTGAATGATTAAGGTGTTTGCTGTCCCTAAATCGATGGCTATTTCTTCCGTTAAGAAATCAAAAAATCCCATATCTTATTTTGGTGGTATTGAAATTATACGTGATAAGCTACTGCTATTCACAAATGTAACATTTTTAGTGTTTAAAATGACGAGTACCTGTAAATACCATTGACATTTCATTTTTGTTGCAATAATCAATGCTTAGCTCATCTTTTATAGAGCCTCCGGGTTGAATTACTGCTTTAATTCCGGCGTTGTCTGCTATTTCTACACAATCTGGAAATGGAAAAAACGCATCGCTGGCCATAACAGCTCCGTCTAAATTAAACTCAAAACTATTGGCTTTTTCAATGGCTTGACGTAGCGCATCTACGCGAGATGTTTGTCCGGTTCCGCTGGCACACAATTGTTTGTTTTTTGCCAAAACAATGGTGTTACTTTTGGTGTGTTTACAAATCTTTGAAGCAAACAACAAATCTTCTAACTCGCTATTGCTAGGTTTATTGTTGGTTTTGTAAGTTAATTCTTCTTTTGAATCGGTTTTTGAGTCTTTATCTTGAACCAAATATCCGTTGAGGCTAGTTCTTACTTGTGTTTCTGGAAGTTTAGTTTGTTTTTGAATTAATATAATTCTATTCTTTTTTCCTTTTAAAATGTCTAAAGCATTTTCTGAAAAAGAAGGTGCAATAACTACTTCACAAAATAGTTTATGAATTTCTTCAGCGGTGGCTTCGTCAATTTCAGAATTACTAATTAAAATTCCGCCAAAGGCCGAAACGGGATCACCTGCCAATGCATCAACATATGCTTGTTTAACAGTATCTCGTTGGGCAATTCCGCAGGCATTATTGTGTTTTAAAATGGCAAATGTAGGTGCTTCATCTGTAAACTCAGACATTAAGTTAATTGCGGCGTCAACGTCAAGAAGGTTGTTGTAGCTTAATTCTTTACCGTGTAATTTATCAAACATCGCTTCAAAATCACCAAAGAAATAGCCTTTTTGATGTGGGTTTTCGCCGTAACGAAGTTCTTTTCCTTTTGTTTCGCTTATTTTTAATGAAGTAATTTCTTTTTCAGAATTAAAGTAGTTGAATATCGCAGAATCGTAATGAGAAGATATATTAAATGATTTTGCAGCAAAACGCTTTCTGTCTTTCAAGCTGGTTTTTCCTTCATTTTCTGAAATAAGCTGTAACACCTCTTCATAATCTTCCATAGAAGAAACACAAAGTGTGTCTTTAAAGTTTTTTGCAGCTGCGCGTATTAGTGAAATACCGCCAATATCTATTTTTTCAATAATATCTTGTTCGGCTGCGCCAGAGGCAACCGTTTTTTCAAAAGGATATAGATCTACAATCACCAAATCAAGCTGAGGAATATTGTATTGATCCATTTCGGTAACATCACTTTCATTGTCTTGACGGTTTAAAATACCACCAAAAACTTTTGGGTGCAAGGTTTTTACACGACCTCCCAAAATAGAAGGATAATCGGTAACCTCTTCAACCGGTACAACATCGATTCCTAGGTCATTGATAAATTTTTGAGTTCCGCCGGTAGAGTATATGGTAACGCCTAGTTTGTCAAGCTGTTTTACAATTGGTTCTAGTCCTTCTTTATGAAAAACTGAAATTAATGCTGAAGTGATTTTTTTTGTATCGCCCATGGATTGAAATTTAAGGGGCAAAAGTACATAATTACATATAAAATTGTAACAATATGGTATAGAAACCGTCCAATGGATGTATTAATTTTTTCAAAAAAATCAATACCTTGTATTTTACAATAAAATAGGAGTACAGATTTGTAATTTTATTAAACGTAACTGTTGTTTTAATAATTAATAACTGAATAAAAATGCTGGTTTACTTACGAGTTTTAAAAGAAAGTTTTGGTTTTGCAGTCAATGCATTAAAAAACAACAAGCTACGTACATTTCTGTCATTGGTGGGAGTAACTATAGGTATTTTTTCAATAATTGCTGTTTTGGCAGCTGTAGATTCTTTAAAAAGAGAGATTGAAGGAAATATAAGTTCACTTGATAAAAGCACGATTATTTTATCACATTTTTCTTTTGGCCCCACAGATGTTCCTCGATGGAAACGAGACCAGTTCCCAATGGTGACTTATGAAGAATACCAGTACTTAGAAAGTAATGTTCCAAATTTGGATTATGCAACTTACACCTTAAATGTGCCTAATGAAACAGTAAAATATGGTGATAATCAAATAAGCGATGTTCCTATTGGTGCTGTAACAGATACATATTATTACATAGAAGCGCTGCAATTGGATACTGGACGTTTTTTTAATGGCGCCGAATCCAATAGCGGGTCTATGGTTGTAGTTGTAGGGTATGAAATTGCTCAAAAGCTTTTCGGCGGAAGCCAAAGAGCCATTGGGAAAGAAGTACGCATTTATGGTAGAAAGTTTAATGTAATTGGCGTACTAGAAAAAGAAGGAGCAGGTTTGTTTGGTGGCTCAAAAGACACGTCAATCTGGATGCCGGTAAATATTGTTAGGCGCATGTATGGCGATAATAATAAAAGCACGTTTCCGCAGATTGTGATAAAACCCGAGAAAGATATCGATAATGAAGAGTTTATAGCTTTACTGGAGCAAAAACTTCGTTTAAAAAGAGGAACTAAACCTGGTGAAGTAAATACCTTTTTTGTAAATCAACTACAAGGGTTTGCAGATTTAATAGATAATATTACCAGACAAATGAATTTTATAGGCCTCATAATTAGTGGGTTTTCGTTACTAGTTGGTGGCTTTGGTATTGCCAATATTATGTTTGTGAGTGTAAAAGAACGAACTAATTTAATTGGAATTCAAAAATCATTGGGTGCAAAAAACCGGTTTATATTATTACAGTTTCTATTTGAAGCTGTTATACTTGCAGTTATTGGAGGTTTGATAGGCCTAGTGCTTGTCTTTTTTGTGTCATTATTAGCCTCACAATTTACAGGTGACTTTGAATTTGTTTTATCACCTTGGAATATGTTTATTGGTACTGCAATTTCAGCAGGAATTGGATTAATTTCAGGAATACTTCCGGCTATTTCAGCTTCAAAACTAGATCCGGTTGAGGCAATTAGAACGGGTATGTAAGCTATAAAATTTGAGCTACTTGTTGATTGACCCATTCAAGAAAACGCTCGTCTTCAGAAGAAAAAGGATCTTCTGTGTGTGAATCAATATCTATTTGCCCAATGTTTTTTCCATCCTTAAAAAGCGGAATAACAATTTCTGCTTTAACATACATGCTGCAAGCAATATAATTGTTTTGAGCTTTTACATCGGCAACTACAAAATTTTCGTTACTTTCTGCTACTTGACCACAAATTCCTTTTCCAAATGGTATCACTACATGGTCTGTAGGTTCACCGGCAAAGGCTTCAAGGTGTAATGTTTTTTGATCGTGATTTGCAAAATAGAAGCCTACCCAATCATAATACCCTAATGAGGTTTGTAGTAATTCACAAACTTCTGTAAGGCGTTGTTTTACAGATTCTTTTTCGTTTGCTAAAATTGTAGTTACTTTGGGTTTTAAAGCTTCAAAAGACATAGTGATTTATTTTGTGGTAAAAGTATTTCAAAAGCTGCATAAAGCCCAAGTTGAAATGCTTTATTTTTGTTAAAATTATATATTGTATTTGAAAACTCTTTTTCTGAAATATAAATCTGTTATCAAGTTTATTCTTTTGTTCTTAGGAACTTACTTGGTGCTTATATTTTTATATTCTTTGTACCTAGATTACGGAAAAAGTGAAGTGTATTATCCAGATTTTATTACACACCTTGTTGCCAAACAAACTACGGCTGTAATTGAATCGTTTGGGTATAACGCATCGATGCAAGCATTTGTTCCGGGTGCGTCTATGGGTTTGTATATTGATGATGTTTTTTTGGCACAAGTGGTTGAAGGGTGCAATGCTGTAAGTGTTATAATTCTGTTTGTAGCTTTTGTTGTATCATTTTCAGAAAAATTTAAAAAAACCGCTCTTTTTATTTTTGCCGGAATAGCACTTATTTATGCTGTAAATATTTTGCGAGTTGCATTGCTTACAATTGCATTGTACCATTATCCTGAGCATACAGATTTTTTACATCAAATAGTTTTTCCTGCGATTATTTATGGGATGGTTTTTTTGCTTTGGTTATTTTGGGTTAAAAATGTGACTGTTAAAAAAAGGAATAATGAATAAAGCGATTCGCATCATATTGTGTGTTGTAGGGTTTTGTTTGTTGATAGGTGTTAGGCTTTTTGAAGAAACTCTTTTTTATGATCCCTTGATTCAATTTTTTAAACACGACTATTCAAATGCAATGTTGCCAGATTTTAAAATGTCAAAATTAATGGTACATCTTGCCTTTCGATATTTTATAAACACCATTTTGTCTTTATTCATTCTTTGGTTTGCGTTTAAAAAGGCTGAAATAGTAAAGCTATCAACTCTTTTGTACGTAGCTCTTTTTTTGCTTTTGGCAGGTTTTTATAATTTTTTAATTAACACATACCAACCGGGAGATTATATGCTTTTGTTTTATGTGAGACGTTTTTTAATTCAGCCTTTATTTTTACTTATTTTGATTCCTGCGTTTTATTTTCAGAAGAAAGCATAAAGCAATTTTGTATCTTTGGAAAACATAATTTTTTGAAATAAAAAACCATGAAAAAAAGCATAATTTTATCCATATTATTAGTTGCAGTTACTCTTTTTTCTTGTGCAGATGATAAAAAGAAAACCGAGCCCGAAGTAAAAACTGTAGAGACTAAAGAAGCTAAAGTGTACGAGTCTGAAAACATAGATGCAAAGTTTAAAGATGAAAAAAAAGCATCAATTTTTAATCAATATATTAACCTTAAAACAGCACTAGTAAATACAAATGCCAAAAAAGCCTCACAAGAAGCTTCAAACTTGATGACTGCATTTGCAAACTTTGGGGTTGATAAAAATGTTTTAGATGCAACGCAAAAAATATCTGAAAGTAGTGACGTAGAAGAGCAACGCAAAGCCTTTGTTGATGTAACTGTTGAGGTTGAAAATATAATGAAAGATGCGTTACAATCTGGTACAATCTATAAACAATACTGCCCAATGGCTTTTAATAACGAAGGTGCATATTGGTTGAGTGAAAGCAAAGATATTATGAATCCTTATTTTGGTGATAGAATGCTAAAATGCGGTCGCGTAGATGCAGAAATTCAATAACCCAGAAACACTTACAAATCTTTTTTAAAAATAACCTTAAAGCCTTTTTCTATGAAAAATATAGGCCTAAGCATCCTTGCTTTATTTTTACTACTTGCTTGTTCAGAGTCAAAGAAACAACCAGAAGAAAACTGGAAGTTTTTAAAAACTGTTCAATTAGAAGGTGTTAGTCCATTGGGTATTGCCGAAATAGATAACACCATTTGGATAAGCGATGGTGTAGGTAACCGTATCGTCTCTTTAGCCGAAAATAATGAAGCCGTAAGAACTCTTGATTCATTTAGCCGTCCTATGCATATTGCAACAGATGGAAAAAATTTACTCATTCCTGAATTTAAAGAAAACCGTATCACTATTACATCTGGAGCAGAGCGTTCTGTTATTCCTATAAAAGATTCTCTTAAAGCTCCATCTTCTGTTTCAGTTTTTAAAAATGAAATGGCTATTTCATATTTTGATGATAACCAAGTTTTGTTTACAAACAATGGTGTTGATTGGCTTCAGATAGGTAAAAACGATTCAAAAGCCTTGTATCAACCTACCGATGTTCAAATAACACAAGATACTATTTGGATTGCTGATGGATATAATAATAGGGTGCAAGTGTATGATAAAAAGGGAGCGTTGCTTACTAGTATAGGAAATGATGATGATCTAAACGTAGCTATGGGGTTATACGTTACAGATGAGAGGTTGTTTGTGACAGATTTTGAAAATAACCGTGTTTTAATTTATACACATCAAGGTGATCTGCTTCAAGAAATTTCAGAAAAGATACAATCTCCTTCAGATATTTATGTACGCAATAACAATCTTTATATTCTCAATTATTTAGCCGGCAATGTTGCTATTTATGAATATACTTCTTCTGAAGATACCAAATAAATAAAAGGTGTAGATATTGTTTTTGAATAGTGTTTTAGCTCAATAATTCTATTAAAAAATTTAACTAAAATATTTTAGTTAAATTTTAGCCAACGCAGTATCACGCATCATTTTCTGAAGTACATTTACTACGTTCTTAAACACTATTATTATGGGACAAAAGTCAAACAGTAAGCCGTCGTCTCAAAAGGCGCAGCCTCAAAAACATCAGGCTAAAAAGGCTCCACAAATTACTGGAAAGAAGAAGTAATTTGTATTAGGTTTATTTCGGATAAACCTTCAAATAGTTAGAAACTTAATGAGGAAAGCCACCCTTAAAAAAGGTGGTTTTTGTTTTATAAATAAAATAAAGAAAGGTCTTCAAACTTGATTGAAGACCTTTTTTATGATTGAATGACAATGTCATTACGTATTTATAATGGATGATTACATCATACCTGGCATTCCGCCGCCACCCATTGGAGGCATTCCGCCGCCATCGTTATCTTCTTTAATATCAACCAAAGCACATTCTGTGGTTAATATCATTCCGGCAACAGAGGCTGCGTTTTCTAGTGCTATACGAGTTACTTTCTTAGGATCAATGATACCTTCTTTAAGCATATCTACGTAAGCTTCTCTCTTAGCATCGTATCCATAGTTTTTCTTGCCTTCAAGTACTTTGTTAATCACAACAGAGCCTTCGCCTCCTGCGTTTTCTACGATAGTACGAAGTGGTGCCTCAATTGCTTTTGATACAATTTGAATACCTGTTGATTCATCTAGCGTATCTGTAGTTAACTTTTCAAGCTTTTTTAAAGCTCTTACTAGTGCTACACCACCACCGGCAACAATACCTTCTTCAACTGCGGCGCGAGTAGCGTGTAACGCATCATCAACTCGGTCTTTTTTCTCTTTCATTTCAACTTCAGAAGCTGCACCTACATATAGTACTGCAACACCACCAGCTAGTTTAGCTAAGCGCTCTTGAAGTTTTTCTTTATCATAATCGCTCGTTGTGGTTTCAATTTGAGCTTTAATTTGACCAACTCTCGCTTTGATGTCGCTTTTGTTTCCGGCGCCATTTACGATGGTTGTGTTGTCTTTATCGATAGTTACATTTTCAGCAGATCCTAGCATATCTACAGTAGCGTTTTCAAGTGTAAAACCACGCTCTTCGCTGATTACTGTACCACCTGTTAAAATGGCGATGTCTTCTAACATTGCTTTTCTTCTATCTCCAAAACCAGGAGCTTTTACAGCAGCGATTTTAAGACTTCCGCGTAATTTATTAACTACAAGTGTAGCTAATGCTTCACCTTCAACATCTTCAGCAATAATTAATAATGGTTTTCCTTGTTGTGCAACAGGTTCTAAAACAGGAAGTAAATCCTTCATATTAGTGATTTTCTTATCAAAAAGAAGAATCATAGGATTTTCTAATTCGGTTTGCATTTTTTCACTGTCGGTCACAAAATAAGGCGATAAGAAACCACGGTCAAATTGCATTCCTTCTACAACGTCAACATATGTTTCTGTACCTTTTGCTTCTTCAACAGTGATTACACCTTCTTTACCAACTTTACCGAAAGCTTTGGCAATTAATTCACCAATTTGCTCATCGTTGTTTGCAGAAATAGATGCAACTTGCTTTATTTTGTCTGAAGAGTTACCAACTTTAGTGGTTTGTTTTTCAAGATCGGCAACAATAGCATCAACTGCTTTGTCAATTCCTTTTTTAAGTTCCATTGGGTTGGCACCTGCAGCAACATTCTTAAGTCCTTCCTTTACAATTGCTTGAGCAAGAACAGTAGCTGTTGTAGTACCGTCACCAGCAAGGTCATTGGTTTTTGAAGCAACTTCTTTAACCATTTGCGCTCCCATGTTTTCAAGAGCGTCTTCAAGTTCAACTTCTTTTGCTACTGAAACTCCATCTTTTGTTACTTGTGGAGCACCAAATGATTTACTAATAATTACATTACGTCCCTTAGGTCCTAAAGTTACTTTTACTGCGTTTGCCAATGCATCTACACCACGCTTAATCGCGTCACGTGCTTCTACATCAAATTTTATATCTTTTGCCATTTTAAAATGCTTTAATTTTAAACTTCTTAGGTGAAGTTTTGGTTATACTTTAATGTGTAAAAATTAAACTACGTTACTTATAGAAGTCACGAAGTTTTGTTTTTATGATATATTAAATAATTGCAAGAATATCATCTTCTCGCATAATAAGGTAGTCTTTACCTTCGTATTTTAAATCGGTGCCAGAATACTTTCCGTATAAAACTGTATCTCCTTTTTTAACGGTCATATCGTGGTCTTTTTTTCCTTTACCTACTGCTACTACCGTTCCTTTTTGAGGTTTTTCTTTTGCAGAATCTGGAATGATAATTCCACTTGCGGTTTTCGTTTCTGCTTCTTGGGGTTCTACCAAAACCCTGTCTGAAAGTGGTTGAATTTTTACTGCCATTTTCAATATTATTTTTAGTTGTTATTATTAAGTTTTATGTGCAAGATAGTAGGCAGAAATTGTGCCACTGCCTTTGTTACTGACAGATTGAAACAAAAAATGCCAGCTTATGACAAGCTGACATTTTCAATTTTGTGTAAAGAAATATTTTTTTAGTTCCCTTGACCGGTTGTATCGGTGTCGGTTGTTGTAGGGTCCAACATTTGTGTTTGTTGAACAGGCTCATCACCAAAAGTATCGGTTGCAGTTGCACCGCTACCGCCCATAATTGGGATATTGCTTAATAAGATTAAAGCTAATAATACAATGGCCAATGTCCAGGTACTTTTATCTAGAAAATCGGTTGTTTTTTTAACACCACCCATTTGCTGGCCACCGCCACCTCCAAAAGTTGAAGATAAACCACCGCCTTTTGGGTTTTGTACCATAATTACTACCACCAATAAAAAGGCGACAAAAATGATTAAAGCTATAAATATTGTAAACGTACTCATATTATTGTGTGTCTATTATTTTTTCTATTGCACGAATTTGGTCTGCAAAGAAACCACTTTTTTCGGGATTTTTCAAAATTAATATTTTATATGCTTGAATGGCCTTTTTATAATTTTTTTGTTGCAAGTAAACTTTTGCCAATGTCTCGGTCATTAAAGCGTCAGGTGCCTGTGTGTAAGGTTTTGCGAGGTTTTCTTTTGTTGATTGTTGTTGAGCAGGTTTAATTTTTGGTCGTTCCTGAATAAACTTATCAATCATTTTAAACTTCCTGTCTTGATGTGAAGGTGTTGTTTTTTCTTTCTTTTCTTCTGAAAATGAGTTGTCTTTCTTTTCTTGTGATTTGGATCGATCAATAGGTTTTGCTTGAGTAAGTTTTAACCATTCACTAAAGGAATGCGTATCATTTTTGGTAAAATTGAGTGGCTTATCAAGCTCAAGAGTTTCTTCGGCTTTATTTTTTTCAATTTCTGAGCTTGTGGTAGAGGTTGCCAATTTTTCTACAGAGCCAAATTTTCGTTCAAATAAATCTGGGTTTAAAATAGCTTCAGCTTTTTTAATTTCAGCTTTCATTTGATTGTCAAGCTCAATTGCAGTTTGTTCTGAAACGTTTTCTGAAACTACTTCGATATCATGAATTTCAGGATCGTGTTGTTGAATGATTTGTGAAATTTCATTTTGAGAAAATGTTTCAGAAGTAATAAACTCAAAAAGTATGTCGCGGTCTGTAGTATAAGCAGCAGTGTTTTTTAAAGCATCATTATATAGAAAGCTGTTTTGAGCTTTTAAAGCTTTCAATTGAAGCGCGCGTGCACTTTGAAAATAGGGGTACTTTTCTATAATGACTGCCAATTGATCCATCGCCTCTTTATCAATGTGTTGAGGTTTTGAAAGTAAATCTGTATAGTTTTTTGTATTCAAAATACTACCAATTTGCGAGTGATTTGTTGAAAATATCTTGTGTAATACGTTCAAAAATTATGTTTAATGCCTCATCTAGATCTGAGCCTGTTAACTGTGCGGCACCGTCATAGTCAAAGTAAAATGAAAATCGTTGCTCAAAATCTTTGCTTTCATCATTTGTGTTGTAAAATCTTACGTTTACCGCTATTGTTAAGCGGTTTTGTGCTGCTGTACTTTGTGAGGTAGCCGTAATAGGAGCAATGTAGTATTCTACAATTTCACCTTCATACACCAAATCACCATTATTGTTTACTAAGTCAAGACTGGTTTGATTTAACATTAAATCTTGCAATTGAATGGTAAAATCACGAGCAATACCCGGTTCTACAATGGGTGCATTGTTTTCAAATAAATTTACCTGAAATGTTTTGGTGGTTGAGTAATCAATATCTGCTCCGGTAAAAGAATACGCACCACACCCTTGCAATAAAATTGTGGTGATGGATAGTAGTAAAAATTGTTTTACTTTTTTCATAGCTGGTGACCAATCTACTAATTATAAGTTGTATTGTTTAATTTTTCTATAGAGTGTACGTTCAGAAATTCCTAGTTCTTCGGCTGCATCTTTACGTTTTCCGCCATACTTTTCTAGTGATTTTTTAATGAGCTCTAATTCTTTATCTTGAAGTGAAAGACTTTCTTCTTCTTCAATTTCTTCAGCAAAATCGTATTTATCGCTTCTTTTATTTTCTTCAGAATCGTTTTCTGAAGCATTAGAAGGAATTCCTAATACTTCTACATCTGAAGCACTCTCATCATCATCTTCTACAATAGAAGCTAAATGCTCTTCGTGGTTGTTGTCTTCATCATAAATTTTATTAATTAATGATGAATTTTCTTCTCTTACTTTACTCGCGTTTCCGCTCTTCATAAGTTCTAGCGTGAGTTTTTTTAAATCGTTCACATCGCGTTGCATATCAAACAAAACTTTGTAAAGTATTTCACGCTCATTACTAAAACTGCTTTCTTCTTTTTTATTGTTTATTATTGCCGGAAGGTTACTGCCTACATCGGGTAAGTAATGTTTTAAGGTATCGTGTGAAATGGTGCGATCTTGTTCTAAAACTGAAATTTGTTCGGCTATATTGCGAAGTTGCCTAATGTTTCCGCCCCAGCGATATTTTAACAATAAATCAACTGCGTCATCGTCCAATCGTACAGTTGGCATTTTATATTTTTGAGCAAAATCTGCCGCAAATTTTCTGAATAACAAATGAATATCATCTTTTCGATCTCGAAGGGGTGGAATGTTGATTTCTACAGTGCTTAATCGATAGTATAAATCTTCTCTGAACTTCTCTTTCTGAATCGCTTCAGCCATTTTCACATTGGTTGCAGCTACGATACGAACGTCTGTTTTTTGAATTTTTGAAGAACCCACTTTTAAAAATTCGCCATTTTCCAAAACACGTAACAAACGTACCTGTGTAGGCAATGGAAGTTCGCCTACTTCATCTAAAAAAATGGTTCCGCCATCTGCTACTTCAAAATAACCGCTTCTGGTTGAGGTTGCACCTGTAAAAGCTCCTTTTTCATGACCAAATAATTCACTGTCTATTGTTCCTTCAGGAATTGCGCCACAGTTTACAGCGATGTATTTACCGTGTTTTCTATGTGAAAGCGCATGAATTATTTTTGGGATACTTTCTTTACCTACACCACTTTCACCAGTTACTAACACCGAAATATCGGTTGGGGCAACTTGTATAGCTTTTTCTATGGCACGGTTTAGTTTTGGGTCATCCCCAATAATCCCGAACCGTTGTTTTGTTGCTTGTATGCTTTCCATTTTTATTAGTAAATAAAGTTTATAACAGCCTCGAAAATCTCCATAAAACGCCCAATCATATATTACATTGGGTTTCAGGTTGTTCAAATAACACCCGAGTCTATAATACTATGTTTTTTGATTCTCTTTAGGGGCCATAGAATGATTTTCTAATTATTTTCTGAATATCCAACCGCTTCTCCAATTAAGGTTGCTGTTGTGCAATCGTTAATTTTTACATTGACAAAATCACCTACTTTATAATGTTCTTTAGGAAATACAGCTACGGTATTTTGCTCTGTACGACCACTCCATTCTTTATTACTTTTCTTAGATTCCTTTTCAATTAAAACTTCTACGGTTTTACCTAAAAATTGTTTGGTTCTATATGCGCTGTGCTGTTGTTGTAGGTTTACAATTTCAGTTAAGCGACGTTTTTTGATTGCTTCCGGCACATCATCTTCAAGTTTACGAGCAGCCATTGTACCCGGTCTTTCTGAATACATAAACATAAATCCAAAATCATATTTTACGTATTCCATCAATGTTAATGTATCTTGGTGATCTTGCTCTGTCTCTGTAGGAAAACCGGTTATCATATCCTGAGAAATGGCGCAGTCTGGTATGATTTCTCTTACTTTATCAATTAATTCAAAATACTCTTCGCGAGTGTGTTGACGATTCATTTCTTTTAAAATGCGGGTGCTACCACTTTGAACAGGTAAATGAATGTAATTACAAATATTTTTATGCTTTGCCATACTGTGCAAAACATCTTCGGTCATATCTTGTGGATTGCTAGTAGAAAAACGAATACGCATGTTGGGTTGTGCTGTAGCTACTAGGTCTAATAAGCCTGCAAAATTGGTTGCAGTTGCTTTTTGAATGTCGGTAGCTTTGTTAAAGTCTTTCTTTAATCCTCCACCATACCATAAATAACTATCTACGTTTTGCCCTAGCAAAGTAATTTCTTTATACCCTTTTTCGGCTAAGTCATTAACTTCGGCAACAATACTTTGTGGATCACGGCTTCGTTCTCTACCTCTTGTAAAAGGTACCACGCAAAAAGTACACATATTATCACAACCTCTTGTGATGCTTACAAAAGCCGTAACGCCATTACCGCCCAGGCGTACCGGAGCTACATCACCGTAAGTTTCTTCTTTACTTAAAATTACATTTACAGCATCACGACCGGCGTCTACCTCTTCTATTAAGTTGGGTAGATCTTTATAGGCATCTGGCCCCACTACCATATCGACAATTTTTTCTTCTTCTAGAAATTTACTTTTAAGGCGTTCTGCCATACAGCCTAATACGCCAACTTTCATTCCTGGGTTTTCGCGTTTTACAGCGTTGTATTTTTCAAGTCGTTTTCTTACGGTTTGTTCGGCTTTATCCCGAATAGAACATGTGTTGACCAAAACCAAGTCTGCTTCCTCTAGCTTTTGAGTAGTATTGAATCCTTCTTTGGCTAGAATGGAAGCAACAATTTCACTGTCGCTAAAATTCATTTGGCAACCGTAGCTTTCAATATAGAGTTTTCGAGCGTTTTGCTTTTGTGGTTCTAATACTAAAGCCTCACCTTGTTTGTTTTCGTCAATAATTTTCTCTTCCATACTTCGTACTAACTAATTGTTCTGTTCTTTAAAAAAATTTTGATTGACAAAGATACAATTAAAAAAGAGTTTGTGTCAAAATGGCAGACTTCTTTTTTATAAATTTACAGATTAACTACTAATCATCTTATTAATGGAACATCCACTGTTTAAAAAAATTGAACACGCATCAACTCCAGATTTTGGGAATGTCTTTTCAAAAAGTTTTGACCTTTTTAAAAAAGTTTGGGTTGAAGGTACTTTACACGTTTTGGTAACTTTTGCGGTTTCTATCCCTATTTTCATTTTTGCTTATGTGCCTTTGGTTCCTGTTTTTATACAAGCTAATGAAAACCAGTACGGACAAGAATTTAATCCGTTTATTGAATATCCGTTACCGGTAATTATAGGTTACTTTTTGTTGTTGATGGCTTTGATAATGATCTCGCAAGTGTTTGCTTATGCAATTACGGCACATTTCTTTAAGGTGCTTCAAAAAGTTGATACCGGAACACCTCAAGATACTGGAGGTTATTTTGCAATGTTAAAAGGTAATTTCAGCAAACTATTTGTACTTTCATTAGCTGCAACCGGAATTGCGTTGCTAGCTGCACTACTTTGTTATTTGCCTTTGTTTTATGTTATGGTCCCGTTGCAAATGCTCGTTGTTGTATTTGCTTTTAATCCAAAACTGTCTGTTTCTGAAATTATAAAAGCAAGTTTTAAGATTGGTAATAAATTTTGGATAATCATTTTTGGGCTCATTTTTCTTTCAGGAATTATAGCGCAACTAGGTGTGTTACTTTGTTTTGTTGGTGTTTTTATAACAGCATCCTTTGTGCATATACCACTTTATTATGTTTATAAAGATGCGGTTGGTTTTGATGATGCATTACCAGTTTCTGAAATATAGTTCTATTATTTTAAAACCTTATTTATTTCAGAAAGGGCTTCCTTTTCATCACCCCAACCTTTAACAATGACAGTATCTTTTTGGTCGTAGTTTGAAAACCAGAGTTCGATTATTGTAAGCGCATCTGGATATTTTTCTGAAAATTCATCAAACGATGCTGCAGAAACAGTTTGTAGTTTTTTTTCTGACGGAATACAAATTATTTTATAATCTTGCTCACCGTTGTCCAAAATTTTAAGAACACCAATAGGAATGGTTTCAACTACAGAGCCCGAAAGCAAGCGGGATGATATAACCAAAGCATCAAGAGGGTCGCCATCACCGCCTTTTTCAGGGTTTGAATATGTAGAAGGGATAAATCCGTAGTTGCCAGGATAGGGGAGGTATTCTATAATGCGATCCTTACCATTTTCTTGATCAATCTTTAGTTTTTTTAGTTGTTTGTTATACTCAACCTTTGCGTTGGTTCCTGCTGGTATTTCAACTATAACATGAATGTTTTTTTGGGTTGAAAAAGTAGAAACATCTTCCAGAGAACTGCATTGCGTAAAGAGTAAACTTATAGCTGCTAGTGCAATAGCGGCAAGGTATCTTGATCTTATTACTTCAGAATTTATTTGTAACATATGCTGAAATTTATATATTGTAATCTCTTGATTTTTGGAAACATACCGTGTTAACAGAAGGCTAAATTTATGAAGCAAAACTATGGTATAAAAAAAATCACATACTTTTGTACCCCAAACAAAATTGAATATGGCAAAGAATTTAGTGATAGTAGAGTCGCCCGCAAAGGCTAAAACCATTGAAAAATTTCTCGGGAAAGAGTTCAAGGTTGCTTCTAGTTTTGGGCACATTGCAGACCTGCCGTCAAAAGAAATAGGTGTAGATACCGAAGGAGATTTTACTCCTAAATATATAGTACCAAGTGATAAAAAAAGCTTGGTACGTGACTTGAAAAAATTAGCAAAAAGTGCTGAGACCGTTTGGCTTGCAAGTGATGAGGACCGAGAAGGAGAAGCTATTGCGTGGCATTTGGCCGAAGAACTAGATTTGAAAGACGATAAAACAAAACGTATTGTTTTTCATGAAATCACAAAAACGGCAATCCTTAAAGCAATTGAAAACCCTCGTAAAATTGATTACAATCTTGTAAATGCACAGCAAGCGCGACGCATTTTAGATCGTTTGGTGGGTTATGAACTTTCACCAGTTTTATGGCGAAAGGTAAAAGGAGGTCTGTCTGCGGGTCGTGTGCAAAGTGTCGCAGTGCGTTTAATAGTTGAGCGCGAGCGTGATATTGAAGCATTTTCACCGGTTGCATCCTATCGAGTAGATGCAGAGTTTAAAACAGAAGACGGAAGCACTTTTAAAGCAAAAATTCCAAAGAATTTTGAAACCGAAAAAGAAGCAAGAGCATTTCTTCAGAAGAATATTGGTGCCAATTACAAAATAGCCGACCTTACCAAAAAGCCGGCAAAAAAATCACCAGCTCCGCCTTTTACCACATCAACGCTTCAACAAGAAGCATCAAGAAAATTATACTTTTCGGTAGGAAAAACGATGACCATTGCACAACGTTTGTATGAAGCAGGTTTAATTACCTATATGCGTACTGATAGTGTTAACCTTTCTAATGACGCCAAAAAAGCTGCCGAAAAGGAAATTAGTTCGGCTTACGGTGATAAATATAGCAAACCTCGTAACTACAAAGGAAAGTCTAAAGGAGCACAAGAGGCTCACGAAGCGATACGGCCTACCGATATGTCAAGACACACAATAAGTGGCGACCGTGATCAAGAACGTTTGTATAATTTAATTTGGAAACGAACCATAGCATCACAAATGAGCGATGCTCAGTTAGAACGCACCAATGTTAAAATTGACGTGCTTGGTAAAGAAAAAGTTGAAGAGCAGTTTAGTGCCAACGGTGAAATGATAAAGTTTGACGGTTTTCTAAAAGTGTATTTAGAAGGAACCGATACCGAAGATGAAGAACAAGATGGTATGTTGCCAAAGCTTACCAAAGGAGATACATTGGATAATAAGTATATCACCGCTACAGAACGTTTTACAAGACCTCCGTACCGCTTTACAGAAGCCTCTCTTGTGAAAAGAATGGAAGAGTTAGGTATAGGTCGTCCATCAACCTATGCGCCTACCATCTCAACAATTATAGGTAGAAACTACATTGAAAAAGGAACCGTAGAAGGAACCGAGCGAAAGTATCTTCAATTAACATTACAAAGTGACACCGTAAAAGATAAGACCTTAACAGAAACTGTAGGAAGTGATAAAGGAAAGTTGGTCCCAACAGATATAGGTATGGTAGTTAATGACTTTTTGGTAGATCACTTCGGAAATATTCTAGACTATAATTTTACGGCAAAAGTAGAAGAAGACTTTGATGACATTGCCGAAGGAAAAGAGCAGTGGAAAGAAATGCTTCAAGATTTTTATAAGAAATTTCATCCACACGTAGAAGACGTTCAAGAAAATGCAGAACGCGAAAGCGGCGAGCGCATCCTGGGAGAACACCCAGAAAGTGGTAGAACCGTGTTGGTGCGATTAGGAAAATACGGACCAATGGCTCAAATAGGCGCTCCAGATGATGAGGAAAAACAATTTGCCAGTTTGCGTCCTGATCAACAATTGCATTTAGTTACTCTAGAAGAAGTGCTAGATTTATTTAAACTTCCTAAAGACCTAGGTGTATATGATGGAGAAGAAGTAGAGACTAACAATGGCCGGTATGGACCTTATGTGCGTTGGGGTAAAAAATTCATATCATTACCCAAGGGTATGGACCCTCTAGATGTTGATATGGCAAAAGCCAAAGAGTTGATTGAAGAAAAGAAAAAAGCAGACGCACCTATATATGAGTATGAAGGGCTTCCGGTTCAAAAAGGGGTTGGGCGTTTCGGTCCATTTATTAAATGGAATAGTATGTTTATCAACGTGAACAAGAAGTATGATTTTGATAATCTTTCAGAAGAAGATATTATTGAATTGATAGAGGTCAAAAAACAAAAAGAAATTGATAAATTGATCAATGAATGGCCAGATGAAGGTATACGACTAGAAAAAGCACGTTGGGGGCGTTTCAATTTGATTAAAGGTAAAACAAAAGTTGAGCTTCCTAAGAGTACAAAAGCCGATAAAATTACGCTTGAAGAAGCAAAAGATATTTTAGAAAAAAAAGCGCCAAAAAAGAAAACCCGAAAAAAGAAAAAAACATCAGCTAAGAAAAAATAATGATAGAGTTTCTCTCGCCGATTTCAAAAACAGTAATCGCACACAAGGAGGTTTTACCAGAAGGTGTTTTAGGTAAACAGATACAAACACACCATGTTACAGGTGATCTCCCAGATTTAAAAAATGTAAAATTTGCCATTTTAGGAATTCTTGAAAACCGAAATGATGAAAATTATTTGGGGGAAGAAGTTTCTGTTTCGTCTTTTAGAAAAGCTTTGTATGCGCTCTACCCGGGTAATTGGTCATACAATATTATTGATATAGGTAATATAGAAAAAGGAGAAACAGTTCAAGATACGTACTTTGCCGTAAAAACTGTAATTGAAGCTTTGCTGAAAAAAAAGATTATTCCCTTAATTCTTGGTGGGAGTCAAGATCTTTTATATGCCCATTACAGAGCATATGATTCACACGGAAGTATGATAAACTTGGCAAATGTTGATACTAAGTTTGATCTAGGCGATGCCGAAAAACCCATTAGCAATAAATCTTTTGTAGGAAAAATCATCGTAGACAAGCCTTATAACCTTTTTAATTACAGTTTGTTAGGCTATCAATCTTATTTTAACGCTCCAGAAGAGATTGCTTTAATGGAAAAATTGTATTTTGACGCCTATAGATTGGGTGAAGTAACTCAAGATATTACCGTTGTAGAGCCTATTTTACGAGATGCCGATATTGTGGCTATGGATATTTCAGCAATAAAAAGTGCAGAAATGAGTTATAAGAATAGCGCAAGTCCTAATGGCTTTGACGGAAGAGAAATTTGTGCCATAGCTCGATATGCAGGTATTAGCAATAGAGTAAGTTCTTTTGGAATCTATGAGTTAAAAGATTTTAAAACTGCAGAAACCGGCGCTATGCTAGTTGCACAAATACTTTGGTATTTTATAGAAGGAGTTAATTTTAGAGTTCAAGAAGGTAGTTTTGAGAATGATAAAGATTACAATACATATAAAGTGCCTATTGAAGATGACATTTTAATATTTAAAAAGAGTAATAAAACCGGAAGATGGTGGATAGAGCTGCCATTTATTTCAGGTGTTAATAATAAATTAAAAACACCAACGTTATTACCTTGCACTTATGGCGATTATTTGAGTGCAACGAATCAAGAAATTCCGGAAAGGTGGTATAAAGCCCGCCGAAAGAATGAAGTATAATCTAACAAACTAAGAACAACGAGAGTTAAGGTTTTTTTAAGAAATATGTTGCTTTTTAAAAATTTTATAAATAGGTTTACGCCCTTAAATCTCGAAAATTTAACCTGATACCTATGAAGAAGTTTATTGCATTAACTGCGATTGTTGCCTTTCTATACAGCTGTAATTCCGGAGACCGGGGTGAATTAATAGGGGCAGAAGGTAAAAAATGGCATCCCGAAAAACCGTTTGGAATGACCCTTATCCCAGGTGGATCTTTCATCATGGGTAAAGCGGATGACGATTTTGTAGCCGTAAATGACGCGCCTACCAAAACAGTTACAGTCCGCTCTTTTTATATGGATGAAACTGAGATTACCAATGCAGAGTATCGACAATTTGTAAATTGGGTGCGAGACTCAACAGTGCGCCTTAAGTTGGCTATTTTAGCAGATGAAGTAGGAGCTACACCTGGTGATGGTGGTATTGGTGAATTTGCCTTTGTTGACCAAGAAAGTGAAGAAATGACTCCTTGGGAACAATACAACTATGATAACTATTACGGGATGGGTGAAGATTTCTATGCCGGAAGAAAAATAAACAATGATATTGATATCATTTGGGATACATCAGAATTTCCTGATGAGTATTATTCAGAAGTTATGGATACGATGTATATCCCTGCCGAAGAAGCTTACAATGGTCAGCGTACAATTGATGTAGATAAGTTGAAGTTTCAATATACTTATATGGATATTGGTGCTGCAGCAAAAGCAAAAGGTAAAAACAGAAAAGACTTCATAAAGAAAGAAGAAGTAAAAATATATCCAGATACAACAGTTTGGATCAAAGACTTTAATTACTCGTATAATGAGCCAATGCACAACGATTACTTTTGGCACGAAGCATACGGAGACTATCCGGTAGTAGGAGTAAGTTGGAAACAAGCAAAAGCATTTTGTGCTTGGAGAACTTTGTATAAAAATGCGTATCAAAAATCAAGAAATCGTCAACACGTAAATTCATTCCGTCTTCCAGGTGAAGCAGAGTGGGAATACGCTGCACGCGGTGGTCTCGAGTCTGCTACATATCCTTGGGGAGGTCCTTATGCTAAAAATGACAGAGGTTGTTTTATGGCAAACTTTAAACCTTTACGTGGTGATTATGCTGCAGATCAAGCCTTGTATACTGTAGAAGCAGACGCTTACGAGCCTAATGATTATAACCTTTATAATATGGCAGGTAATGTAAGTGAATGGGTAGCCTCTTCTTATGACCCTGCTTCATATGAATACACCTCAACTATGAACCCTAATGTTAACGATCCTGATAACATGAGAAAAGTAGTACGTGGTGGTTCTTGGAAAGATGTAGCTTACTTCTTGCAAGTGAGTACTCGTGATTATGAATATGCAGATTCTGCAAGAAGCTATATTGGTTTCAGAACTGTACAAGATTACATGGGTACAGATGTAACTTTAAACAATGATTTTGGTGACGGAAGATAAGCCCCTCTTGTAATACCAAAATAACGATATTTAAAATCATAACTTAACTAAACTAATCTAAAAACTTTTAATTATGGCACAGTCAAAATCATCAAAGAAACTGTTTAACATGGCCTATGGCCTTGGAGCTTCTATTGTAATCTTAGGAGCTTTATTTAAAATACTTCACTGGGAACTTGGCCCTCTTAATGGAGGTATCCTTTTAGCAATTGGTCTTATTACTGAAGCAATTATTTTTGCAATTTCAGCATTTGAACCTGTAGATGACGATTTAGACTGGTCATTGGTTTACCCAGAATTGGCTGGAGGTCAATCAAGAGGGAAAAAGAAAGAAGAGCAGCCTAAAGATGCAGAAGGGCTTTTATCTAAGAAGCTAGATGAAATGCTAAAAGAAGCACGTATCGATTCAGAATTAATGAACAGCCTAAGTACAAGCATTCGTTCTTTTGAAGGTGCTGCAAAAGGAATGGCTCCAACTGCAGAAGCAATGAGCTCTACCAAAAAATATAGCGAGGAGATGGCTTTAGCCGCTGCTCAAATGGAATCATTAAACAGCCTCTATAAAGTACAAGTAGAATCTACAAGCCGTCAAGCTGAAGTTAATGAGCAAGTAGCAGAGAACGCTACTCAATTAAAACAACAAATGGAGCATTTAGCTACAAACCTTTCTTCACTTAATGGAGTCTACGGTGGAATGCTTTCAGCAATGAATAGAAACTAATCTAGTTTTTTCAACTAAATTTATTAATCTTTAAAAAAGACTACAAATGGCAAGTGGAAAACTAGGACCTAGACAAAAGATGATTAATCTGATGTATCTGATTTTCATCGCAATGTTGGCATTAAATATGTCCAAAGAAGTATTATCAGCTTTTGGGCTTTTAAATGAACGATTAGCAGATTCAAATACAGCTACCGAAGCTAGAAACACTGCGTTTATGAATAACCTAGCAACAAAAGCTAGTGAACAAGCAGAACAGTACGGTGCTGTAAAAGAAAAGGCTGATCAAATAAGTTCAATGTCTAATGAATTAGACACTTATCTTTCAGATTTAAAAACAGGTATGGTTGGAACCTTAAAACCTGATGAAACTGAAGATTATGAAGTTCAAGATAAATCTGATTATTTAGATCAAAAATTATTTCAAGGCGATAAATTATCGCCAGAAGGAAAGACTTTTATTTCAAAAATCGATGCATATCGAGAAGGAGTAATTAGTCTTATAGGAGATTCTTATCCTAGTATCGCTAGTGATGTAGAAGCTAAATTTAAAACACAACCAGTAGAACGTCGTGACGGTGTTGAAGTACCGTGGTTAAATTATCACTTTGAAGGATTCCCGTTAGTTGCATCCAGAACTAAACTAACTCAAATGCAGAATGATATCAAAACAACCCAAAGCGAGATTTTATCAAAAATGTTAGCTGGTCAACAAGAAGTTGCTTTGTCATTTACTAATTATAATACTCTTCTTGAAACATCAAAATCTGCTTATTACGCAGGAGAAGAGTTTGATGGAGGTATCGTTTTAGGTAGAACAGACCCTAATACTAAACCCTCTCGAGTAGAACTAACTCTAGATGGAAGACCATTAAAAGAAAACGAATATTCTTTTGAGGGTGGTAAAGTAAAATTAAATATAAGTGCGGGAAGTGCAGGTGACCATACTATTGAAGGTAACTTGATTTTTGCAGAAGACGGGAAAGATATTGAAGTGCCAGTAAAAAGTACATTTTCAACCATATCTAAGCCTAATTCAGCTGTAATTTCAGCAGATAAAATGAATGTAGTTTATCGTGGTGTAGATAACCCTATGACGGTTTCTATTCCTGGTATCCCAGATAATAAGGTGAATGCATCTGCACCTGGTTTAAGTAAGGTGTCTGGTAGTAAATATGTTATGCGGCCTACTACAGGTTCTACAGTTACTATTACCGCTAGTGGTACTTTACCTGATGGTGAGCCAATTAGAACTCCTAAAGAATTCCGTATTAAAGGAATACCTGCACCAACAGGTGCCGTACGAGGAGAAACCGGTATTGTAAGAATGCAACGTCAAGGCCTTGAAATAGCTAGTATTAGTGCTATTCTAGAAGATTTTGATTTTGACCTTAACTTACGTGTAACAGGCTTTAGCTTTAAAGTCTCTGGTCAACCTACAGTGATAGTAAGTGGAACCAAACTAAATGCTCAAGCAAAAGCTGCTTTAAGAAGAGCAAAACGTGGTGAAGCTGTACAGATTTATGATATTAACACCAGTATTTCAGGAAGTAATGTTAAGTTAAAGAAAACGGCTCCTGTATTTATTGAGTTGACAAACTAGAATAAAAAGTAAAGAATATGAACAATAAAAATGTTATTACGGCTCTTTTTGGTCTTTTAATATCTTTTGGTGCTACCGCACAAGTAAATATATTAAATGCCGAAACTCCGGATGATATAGGTAAGAAGACCGAGGCACAAATTGCCTATGATAATGATGAACCTTTGCCTTATGGTTACGTAGATGAGCGTGATGTATTATGGTCAAAAACAACTTGGGAAATTATAGATCTTGATGAGCGAGTAAACTTTCCATTGTACTATCCTATTGATACAAATAACATTGGTTCAGAGCGTAGATCATTATATGATGTACTTGTTTCAGGAATAAAAAATGGAGATATAGAGCATGTGTATGCAGACTCTTATTTTACTGAAAAGAGAACACTTGATGATTTAAGTGCTTCATTGGTGTATAGCGATACAACAGATCTTGGTATTGAACAATTTAATGCTGAAGGAACAGTTGATCCTCAATACATCAGAAAATTTACTCTTGATGCAGGAGATCTTGAAGAATGGCGCATACGTGGTATATGGTACATAGACAAGCGTCAAGGCGAACTTAAATATAGGTTGTTAGGAATTTGTCCAGTAGCTAATGAAGCCCGTTCAAAGGCGTTCCCTGATGATAATATTGATAGTAAGGTTGAGTTGTTCTGGGTTTGGTTTCCGGCAGCAAGAGATGTGTTGCATAATGCCAAAGCTTTTAACCGTAAAAACACGTCACAGCCAATTTCATACGATCATTTGCTCAATTCTAGGCGATTTGAAGCTATGATTTATAAAGAAGATAACGTACAAGGAGATCGAGGTGTACGTGATTACATTAATGATAATGCGCTTATGCAATTATTAGAATCAGATAGAATCGAAGAGAGCATCCGTAACATGGAAATTGATCTTTGGAACTATTAATGCGATAAACATACAATTACAATTAAAAAGCCCTCTATAGAAAATAGAGGGCTTTTTAATTTTAAAAGTTATTATATTTTTTATGCCGTGATTTGGCAATCTTCACAATCTTTTACTTTACCGTAATAGGTTTCGCGGTATTTGTGTAATGTTTTAAAGGGGATATTTAAAAATCGTTTTTTTACATACACCACTTTCGCAGTAAACATTCCCATTTTTTCGGTAAATCGTTTTTCACTCTTTGTTTTTCGTTTCACTGAAACTAATTTCATCACTTTGTTTTAAAGTTAAAGTACAAAATAACAAAGACTTAAGGTTTTATGCAAGGATACTATGTTAAACCTCCGGAATCTCTTAAAATAGAGTGTAGTTCAAGATTACAAAAGTTTTTATAAATTTTTTTAAAATCTTAAATAGGTTTTGAAACTCAATCCACGGAGTGAAACTCTAAGTTTAATTTCTTTGAATATTTAGAACTAATTCTAATTGCAATCTAGCATCGTTTTAATAAAATATTTTTCAAATTTTGTTTGACTATGACAAACAAAAGTTATTAATAATGTGGTAATAAAGAAAATACTTGAGCTTTCATTAATTGTAAATAAGTATGGTTAATATTTTTCAATAACACCACTTTTCATCACAAATACCACATATTCCAAAGTTTTAATATTTTTTATAGGATCATCATCTACGGCAATGATATCTGCTATAAAATTTGCTTCTAGTTGGCCAAGGTTTTTAGCTTCACCTAGCAACTTTGCATTAGTAATTGTTGCAGATTGTATTGCTTCTATTGGTGGCATACCTGCTTCAACCATATAGCCAAATTCTTTTCCATTCTCTCCATGAGGAAACACTCCAGCGTCTGTGCCAAAAGCAATACCAACACCTTTCTTATAAGCCCTGCTGAACATATTCTGAATTTGAGAACCAATTTCAAGAGCTTTTGGAACGATAATGGAAGGATAATACCCATCAACTTTTGCTTTATCGGCTACGTATTTTCCTGCACTTATTGTAGGAACCAAATATGCTTCTTTTTCATTCATTAAAGCCATCGTTTCTGAACTCATAAGTGTACCATGCTCAATTGTTTTTACACCCGCTCTTATGGCTCGTTGCATCCCTTCGTCCCCGTGAGCGTGAGCAGCAACTTGCATATCATAATCCTTTGCTGTAGCGACAATAGCTTGAATTTCTTCTTCAGTAAATTGAGGGTTTTTACTATTTTTCGCAACGCTTAACACACCTCCGGTTGCTGTTATTTTAATCCAATCTGCTCCATTTTTATATCGTTGTCTAACGGCTTTTCGGGCATCTTCTATACCGTTTAAAACACCTTCTTTAGGTCCAGGGTTGCCCATTAAATCACGTTTTCTACCGTTTGTAGGGTCTGCATGACCGCCGGTTGAGGCAAGAGCTTTTTCTGCAGTAAAAATTCTAGGTCCTGTTATTTTACCACTATTTATGGCATTACGAAGGGCTACATTGACACCGCTTCCACCTAGGTCTCTTACAGTTGTAAACCCTGCCATAAGTGTTTTTTCAGCAAATACAACAGAATTAAAAGCAACGTCTGCTTCGTTTAATGTGAATGGTTTTAAGTAATTATCAGCACTTGTTTCACCTTCAATATGTACGTGCATGTCAATTAAACCTGGTAGCACAGTTTTATCTTTCAGGTCAATTATTTTTGATGCTTTGTCATCAGGTATGATAAAACCGTCTTTTATAGCTTCAATTGTATTGCCTGAAACAATAATGGTTTTTGAATTAAGTACAACGCCATTTTTTACATCTACCATTTTACCACAATGTAAATAGGTTTTTTGTGCTTGAACGAATACTGAAAATAACACGAAAAGAATACAAACGAACTTTGTTTTCATAAGTTGAAGTTTAAAAAGTGAATAAGAAAAACTAAAGTTACGCTTTATTTCGGATTTTTTGCTCCCATTTCCAAGCTGAAGCTAATGCTTGTTGAATGGTTTTTTCTGCTTTCCAGCCTAATTCTTCATTAGCTTTTGTTGTATCTGCATAAACAGCAGTTACATCACCAGAGCGTCTTTCCACAACATTATAGTTTAATTTCTTTCCGGTAACGTTTTCAAATGCTTTGATAACTTCAAAAACCGAGTTTCCCTGTCCCGTTCCTATATTAAAAACTTCAAACGAACTTTTATTTTTTTGCTCTAGTAATCTTTGAAGTGCAACCACGTGGGCTTTTGCTAGATCTACAACGTGAATGTAATCTCTTATACAACTTCCATCTGGAGTATTATAATCGTTGCCAAAAACAGATAGTTGTTCTCTTATTCCGGCTGCAGATTGTGTAATAAACGGAACAAGATTTTGAGGCACACCAATAGGTAATTCGCCTATTTCTGCTGTTTCATGGGCGCCAATAGGGTTGAAATACCGTAAAGCAATAGATTGTAGTTGAGAGGACGCACAAGTGTCAATTAAAATCTCTTCATTTATTTGTTTGGTATTTCCGTAGGGAGACATCGCCTTTTTTACAGGTGCAGTTTCTGTAATAGGCAGGCTGTCTGGTTCGCCATAAACAGTGCAAGATGAACTGAAAATAAAGTTGTTTATCTTGTGTGCTTTGCATTCTTGCAATAAATAAACAAGGGTGTTAATGTTGTTTTCATAGTATAGAAGTGGGTTTTTTACACTCTCACCAACAGCTTTACTAGCGGCAAAATGTATAACTCCTTCTATGTTTTTATGGAGTTTGAAAAATTCTGTTACCTTCGATTTATTTCGTAAATCTAAACGTTCAAATGTAGGAGGTTGAGAGGTGATATTGGTAATGCCTCCCAAAACATCGAGTGATGAATTTGATAAATTGTCTATAATTACTACTTCAAAACCTGCATTTTGAAGTTCAACAACGGTGTGAGAACCAATGTAACCAAGACCGCCGGTAACTAATATTTTTTTCATTAGTTAGTTACAAAGTTGATTACAGTTGTGGTAATATATTCAATTTGTTCATCATCTAGTTCAGTGTGCATAGGGAGTGAAATAACCTCTTTAACCAATTGATTGGTTACTGAAAAGTCAGACTCATTATAGCGTTCATCTTTATATGCTTTTTGAAGATGAAGAGGAATTGGGTAATAAACACCACAAGGGATTCCGTTTTCATTTAAATGATTAACCAAAGCATCTCGATCTGTATTTAAAACCCGAAGTGTATATTGATGAAACACGTGACAATCACATACATCACAAACAGCGTTTTCGGCTTCGCAATACCCGGTAGGAATAATGATATTTTCAATGCCATTAAAAGCTTTTGAATATTTCCTTGCCGCATTTCTTCTTGAAGCGTTGTAGGTGTCTAAATGAGGTAGCTTTGCACGTAAAACTGCCGCTTGTATGGAGTCTAGTCTTGAGTTTACGCCCACAACATCATGATGATACCTTACGTACATTCCATGATTAACAATTCCTCTTATAGTATGAGCCAAATCATCGTCATTTGTAAAAATAGCACCACCATCTCCATAGCAACCTAAATTTTTTGAAGGAAAAAATGAAGTAGAACCTACGTGGCCAATAGTCCCTGTTTTTGTTTTTGTACCATCTTTTGAGGTATACGTGCCGCCAATGGCTTGTGCATTATCTTCTATAACATATAAGTTATTGTCATTAGCAATTTGCATAATTTCATCCATATTGGCAGCTAGACCAAATAAATGAACAGGTACAATAGCTTTTGTTTTTGGTGTGATTGCTTTTTTAATAGCTTCTACATCAATATTGAAATTTACAGGATCAACATCAACTAGAACAGGGGTTAAGCCTAATAGAGCAATCACTTCAACAGTAGCTGCAAAAGTAAAATCTGCTGTAATAACTTCATCTCCGGGTTTTAACCCTAAACCCATCATAGCAATTTGTAACGCATCGGTACCATTTGCACAAGGAATAACGTGTTTTACATCTAAGTATTCTTCTAGTTCCTTTTGAAATTGTTGTACTTCAGGACCATTAATAAAAGCTGTAGAATCAATAACTTCTAGAACAGATTGATTTACTTGATCTTTAATATGTTCATATTGGCCTTTTAAATCGACCATTTGTATTTTTCGCATACTATATTTTGAAAAGAATTGTTTCTTCAAAATTACGAAAATTGAATTCGGGGTGCAATGATATTATCTATTTCAAGAAAAATGAAACTATTTCTTAAAGTATACCCCATCATAAAATTGTATTTTTACGTTTTCAAATTCACGTTATGACAAAGAAAAAACCACTTATTTTAGTTACCAATGACGATGGAATTACTGCTCCCGGAATACGAGCGCTAATAGAAGTTATGAATACAATTGGAGACGTTTGTGTAGTAGCACCAGACTCACCGCAAAGCGGAATGGGCCACGCAATTACTATCAACGATACGCTTTATTGTGATGCAGTAAAAGTTCATAAAGATGAACCACAAGAAGAATACAGTAGTAGCGGAACTCCTGTAGATTGTGTAAAATTGGCGGTAAATGAAATTTTAAAACGCAAACCAGACCTGTGCGTGAGTGGTGTGAACCATGGAAGTAATTCATCAATTAATGTAATTTATAGTGGAACCATGAGTGCAGCTGTTGAAGCTGGTACATTAGGGATACCATCCATAGGCTTTTCATTACTTGATTACTCTCTAGATGCAGATTTTGAACCAACCAAAAAGTTTATCAAAAAAATTGCTAAGCAAACACTTGAAAACGGATTACCTAAAGGGGTTGTGTTAAATGTAAACTTCCCAAAATTGGCCGAAGGAAAAATAAAAGGTATAAAAGTTTGTAGACAAGCCAATGCACATTGGGAAGAACAATTTGATAAACGTGTTAACCCTTTAGGTAGAGAATATTATTGGTTAACAGGTGAGTTTATTAATGAAGACAAAGGGGAAGACACAGATGAATGGGCGCTGGCAAATGGCTTTGTTTCAGTTGTGCCGGTACAGTTTGATCTTACTGCCCATCACGCTATAAAAGATTTAAACAGTTGGAGTCTAGATGAGTAAGTTAACAAAAGAATTGTTTATTGGTTTTTTTATAGGTATTGTGGCCAACCTAGCAGGAAGCTATTTATACATTTTTTTCTTTTCTGAAGAAACTTTTGAAAAAACCATTCAATTTGCAATCGAGCAAGATGTTTTAGGAAACATTATAGCATTAGGTGCTATTTTAAATTTATGTGCATTTTTCATTCTTCTGAAAAAAAATCAAGTATATCGAGCTAGGGGAGTGGTTATGGCAACCGTTTTGGCCGCTTTATTAATATTGATTTCAAAGTTTTTGTAAAGATTATAGAGTCACCGTGACTAAACCAAAGTATACCAATGCTATCCAAAGTTGCAATTAAACCTTATTTTTGTTAGGATGTTATTTTTCAGAAATATATAATTCATGAAATATTACCTCATAGCAGGCGAGGCATCCGGAGATTTACACGGAGCCAATTTAATGAAAGAGTTAAAAGCTCAAGATCCTGAAGCAACTTTCAGGTTTTGGGGAGGTGATTTAATGGAAGCCGTTGGCGGTACTTTGGTAAAACACTATCGCGACTTGGCCTTTATGGGATTTGTTGAAGTTCTTTTTAATCTTCGCACGATACTCAAAAATATTTCTTTCTGTAAAAAAGACATTGAAAGTTTTAATCCAGACGCAATTATTTTTATTGATTATCCCGGGTTTAATCTTCGTATTGCCAAATGGGCAAAACAGCAGAAAATAGCAACACACTACTACATATCGCCTCAAATATGGGCGTGGAAAGAAAACCGGATTAAAGTAATAAAACGTGATGTTGATCATATGTATGTGATTTTACCATTTGAAAAGGAGTTTTATGAAAATAAACACGACTTTCCGGTTCATTTTGTTGGGCATCCTTTAATTGATGAAATTGCACAACGTACACAAGTAGATCCAGCTTCTTTTAAAACACAACACCAGCTAGATGATCGTCCTATAATTGCATTACTTCCGGGAAGTAGAAAGCAAGAAATTTCAAAAATGCTCAAGGTAATGTTAAGCGTAGTTGAAGATTTTTCTGAATTTCAATTTGTCATTGCTGGTGCTCCAAGTCAAGATGCGTCATTTTACAAGCCCTTTTTGAAAAAACAAAATGTGCATTTACTATTGAATAAAACGTATGACTTGTTGAGCATTTCACACGCTGCATTAGTTACCTCAGGCACGGCAACGCTAGAAACAGCTTTATACAAGGTCCCGCAAGTGGTTTGTTATAAAGGAAGTCGCATTTCATATGAAATTGCAAAACGCGTTATTAATCTAGATTATATTTCATTGGTCAATTTAATTTTGGATAAAGAAGCTGTGACAGAGTTGATTCAAACAGACTTTACCACCAAACGATTAAAAGAAGAATTGACAAACATTTTGGATGATTATAATCGAGCGGTTTTATTTCTTGACTATTATGACCTTGAGCAAAAATTAGGAGGAAAAGGAGCTAGTAAAAAAACAGCTCAATTAATTATTGAAGCATTATAAAAATAATTTTTAAAAAAATTAGTTATTTTTAGTGAAACCAAATCTACTATGAAAAAGTTTTTACTAATCTTAGGTCTTGCCATTACATTGATTTCCTGTGGTTCTTCTCGTTCGGTGTCAAAAAATAAAAATGTAATAGGTAATAGTAGTAATAGTAAAGAAGTAGTACGGCCTAATAAAGCTCAAAAAATTGTAGGTTTTGCAAAAACGTTTGAAGGTACTCGTTACAAATTTGGCGGAACTACAAAACGGGGTATGGATTGTTCAGGGTTGATATATACTTCTTTTAAAAATGAAGATATTCTACTACCAAGAGTCTCTCGTGATATGGCCAAACAAGGAAAACGTATTTCTTTAAGAGACGTTGCAGAAGGTGATTTGTTGTTTTTTCAAACCAGCAAAACTCATAGAAACATTAATCACGTAGGTTTGGTTGTTGAATCTAGAAGAGGCATACTCAAGTTTATTCATTCTACAACTTCTAGAGGTGTAATCATTTCATCGCTTGATGAAAATTACTGGAACAATGCCTTTGTAGAAGCACGACGCATTATGTAGTCTTCTCATTTTTTTACACTGTCCATACATTCACTTCACTTTTTAAGGATTTTAATAGCAAAACTTAGCTGTTCACATCATTTGCAAATTTTAAGTATTAATATTGAGTAATTTAGAGTTAATAAAATCAAATTGTACAATGATTTATCAACTTATAAAACCTTTAAACCCTTAAAATTATTCATCATGAAAACTTTAATAATTAGCGCAGTTTTATGCTTAAGTGTAACAATCTTGAGTGCGCAAGAAGTAATGGAACTAGACCCAACAGAATTAACTTACGCACCTTTTAACCTATCAACAATTGAACAAGAAGATAGTTTTTCATACAACGTAAATGAACGTTTTAACGGTCAATTTGCAGAAGACCCAATTGCATTTATGAATGCTCATTTTGACATTCAAAAAGTAATAGATGCGTCGGAAAACAAAAAATTTGACTCTTATATTGTTACTTTAAAAAGTAAAGACGGTTATTTAAAAGCAGATTTTGATCAAAACGGCAACCTTTTAAAAACCCAGCAAAATTTTAAAAATGTTGTTTTACCATTAGCATTACGTCAAGATATGCATAGTACCTACCAAGGATGGACTTTGGTAAAAACAAAATACAATGCAAAAACAAAAGGTGATTTACTTGTAAAAGCTTTTTATCGTGTAAAACTAGAAAATGGCAATAAAAGACAAAGCCTAAAAATTGACGCAAGAGATCAAGGAATAGGTGTAGCCGTTAATTAAAACCTTCCATTTTTAATAAATAACAGGCCATTGGGTATAGAAGCTGGTGGTCTGTTATTAGTTAATAAAACCTTTATTAACCGCTGTTTAAAACGGTATTTATTTTTAAAAAGAACTATTTCAATACCGGTAATTCAATTCAAATTAAAGAATTTCAGTACCTTAACAAGATGAAAGCACTCGTTATAGATGATGAAGAACTTGCTCGCAAGAGGGTTTTGGGATTACTTAATAAAGTTCCCGAAGTTGAAGTGAGCGGTCAATGCTCAAATGGTAAAACAGCAATTTCAGAAATAAACACTCTGAAACCTGATCTCATTTTTTTAGATATTAACATGAAAGATATGAACGGTTTTGAAGTGCTTCAAAAAATACAAACAGAATCAAAACCCATAGTCATTTTTGTAACTGCTTATGATAACTATGCCTTAAAAGCCTTTGACGTTGATGCATTTGATTTTTTACTGAAACCTTTTAAAGACGAACGTTTTTTTAGAACCATAGAAAAGGTTCTTAAAATATCAAAGAATGAAGCCAATTCAAATTTTGAAAAACGAATTATTGAACTTTTTAATCTCTATAAATTAAAGTCTGAAAATGGAATCAACCAACTCAAATTGCCCGTTAAACAAGGTAATAAGACAGTTTTGTTAAGTCCGGAGAATATAATGTATATAAAAGCTTCAGGATGTTACGCTGAGCTTTTTACAGAAGAAAAAAAGTATGTTTTAAGAGAGTCTTTAACCAATTTGCACCAACTTTTGGAAAACCATTCATTTGTACGTATTCATAGATCAAGTATTGTGAATATAGCTCACGTGAAAGAGATTATACATTCAGATTTTTCAGAAATTGATGCAAAAATGACCAATGATACATTGGTGCGTATAAGCAAATCTCATAAAAAAGAATTTTTAGAAAAACTAGGCATATAATGAGACTTTCTATCCCAAATAGTAAATATATAGATGTAAAACTGGTGCTTTTACTAGCCGGTTTTTACGCTCTTTTTGATGTTGTTTTGATTGTAAAAACAATTTATATGCAATCAATAGGGATGGAAAAAATGGATGTAATTTCTTGGAAACAGTTTTTAGTAGATAATCTGTTGTTTGACTTTATCATTGTAGTAGGGTATATGACCTTGATAGCAATAAGCACCAAACGGTTTTTAAGAAAAAACTATTCTTGGGTAAAAATTATTTCAACACATATCGTGTTCTCTCTTTTAATTGGTTTGGTGATACGGTTGTTGTTTGATTTTTATTTAATTCTTGTAGGAAAGTTACGATTTGCTGAATATGATATAGAAGGGAGTATGTTTAGATTTATGTATGTTATAGATTTAAATTTTCTAATCTATTTTGCGATGGTGTTTATGATTTACACCTATTACTACGTAAAAGAAGTAAAAAAAGCTGAGAAAAAACAAAGTAAACTTGAAGTGCAATTGGTCAATACCCGGATGAAAATGCTCTCATCACAATTACAACCACATTTTTTGTTCAATACTCTCAACTCAATAGCTGTTTTAACAGATTTAGACGCAAACAAGGCAAAAGACACCATTGCAGATTTAAGTGATTTTCTTAGAGAAATATTATATGATAATGAAAACAATAGAATTACCTTAAAGAAAGAACTTCGTATTGTAGATCATTACATAAATATTGTAAAAGTTAGATTTTCTGAACAATTAACCATTACCAAAGACATAGATGAAAGCTTGTTATCAAAAAAAGTACCCAGTCTCTTATTGCAGCCTATTATTGAAAATTCTGTAAAACACGGGTATGATTATAATCATACAGATTTACAAGTGCATATTACCATTTCTTCTTCAAAAAATCAATTGATAATGGTGATTGAAAATGACGGTGCTCTTTTAAATAAAAAACATCATCTTTTACTAAAACAGGGAGTTGGGTTGTCAAATATTAACGATAGGTTGCACAACCTCTACGGAAATGATTACTTCTTTGAAGTGAGAAACAAAGAAAATAACAAAGGGGTAGAGACGGTAATTAAAATTCCTCTCCAATAAAAAAAGCCTTTCGAAAAAGGCTTTTTTTAAACTTAAAACACAATTATTAAAATTAGTAGGTTTATTAATTGTTTTTAATTAGCTCAACAACTTTTTTTGCAACCAATCCGGCAGATGCAGGGTTTTGCCCTGTAACTAAGCGTTCGTCAACACTTACTTTTTCTTGCCACATATCGGCTTTAATTATTGTTGCACCACGTGATTGTAGCTTGTCTTCTAGTAGGAAAGGCACCACTTCTGTTAAGCCTACGTTCTCTTCTTCTTCATTGGTAAAAACACTTAGATTTTTACCATCAACTAAGTATTTTCCATTAGAAAGTTTAATATTTACCAATCCAGATGGGCCGTGGCATACTGCACTCACTATCCCGTCTTTTTCATAAATAGTAGTAGCAATGCTTGAAAGCTCCTCGTTGTTAGGAAAATCCCACATAGTACCGTGACCACCTGCATAATAAATTACATCATATTCTTCTGCTTTTATTTCAGAAGGTTTATAGGTGTTTTTTAGTTTTTCTTGAAATGCGTCATCTTCCCAAAACTTTTTATTGATAGGATCTTCTAGGTCAAAACCGTCAACCGGAGGTAAACCACCTTCAGGGCTTACAAAAGTAATGTCATAACCTTCTTCTTTAAAAACTTCATAAGCATGAGTAACCTCACTTAAAAAATAACCGGTTGTTTTATCAGTGTTTCCTAGTTGTTCATGACTAGAAAGAATCATTGCGATTTTTGGATTTTTCATAGTTTCTTGCTTTTGTGCATTACCTATCGTTAGTGAAAAAAGGACAAGTAATGTTGTGTGTATGATTGATTTCATTTAATCTTTTATTTTGATGCAAAATTAGAGGTTTAATTGATACTGAAAGATGATCAAGCGCACAGTTTTTATGTGCGATAGGTCACATAAATAAAGTGATGTATGTCACATTTTTAAGAAAGAAAATATTTTTAACCCAATAAAAATTACATATTGACAAGTGTATCTTCAATTTCTGCAACCGTCTCTCTTGCAGTTTTACCAACTCCATAAATAGTTGCCGAAGCATATCCGGTCCAGTTTCCATATCCTACCAACCAAAGATTAGGTTCTTTAATTGATCGTGTGCCTTTGGTGTCAATTTTATTATTTTCTGAAATAGTAAGTGATGACAAATGATCAAGAGATGCATTAAAACCTGTACACCAAATTACAACATCAAACGGTTCTTTCGTTCTATTTTTCCATATAACACCTTTTTCATAGAACCTTTCAAAAGGTAAATGATATTGATACACATCTCGCTTTAAAGCTTCACGTACTGTCTCAACTTGTACAATATCACCTAAAGAAGCTGTTTTGTTAAAGTTATTATCCTCTTTGTTCAAATAACGAGCTGTTGCTTGATTAAAAAGATAGCGTCCATCAATTTCTTCAGGTAAAAAAGTTGGTTCTTTTTGAGTTACCCAAGTGGTATTGGCAACTTTAGAAATTTCGGCTAATAATTGAGCGCCAGAATTGCCTCCGCCAACTACCAATACTTTTTTACCAAGCAATCCATCTGTATTTTTATAGGCTACAGAATGTATTTTTTTACCTTCAAACTTTTCGTAACCCGGATAATGAGGGATATAAGGGTTTCTGGCAGTTCCTGTGGCGCTCACCAAGGTTTTGGCTTTATATATACCATTGTTGGTTTCAAGCTTAAAGGCATCATTATCTTTAATTACTTTTTTTACAGAAACATTTCGTTCAATAGGAAAATTATAGCGGGTTTCATATTCTTGCAAATATTGTAAAAATTCATTTTTTGAAGGATATTCTTGATTCCCTTTTGGCATTTGCCATCCAGAAAGTGAACTGTAAGTAGAAGGAGAGAATAACGTAAGACTGTCCCAGGTTTCTTGCCAAGCTCCACCTGGTTTTTTTCGATCATCCAAAATAATATAGTTGCGCTTCTTTCGTCTTAGAAAATAGGCAACAGACAATCCAGACTGTCCTCCACCAATAATAATTGTGTCATAGAGCTTATATTCAGCGGGTGTTTTCATCTTTTAAATGTGAATTGCATTTATAAATCTTGGTTTTCATCTTGATGGAGTGATTTTCTTATGTGTTCTCCATCCCAGTGTTTATCGTAGGTGACAATACCTCTTTTTAAATCTTTTTCTAGAAGGTCTTCTTGTTGTTCTAGTTCTTGACGTGCTTTAAATATGTAGTTTTCATCACGATTGGGTTCCTTTGCAAGCCTTCTTAAACTCTCTTCGTCATAGGTAATAAAGTTTTGTACTTGACGATTTAATGTATATTTTCTGAATCCTAATTTATGAAGAGCAGCGCTTGCAAGTGATAATGATGTGTCTAAAGTCTCTCTGTAGATGTTTTCGATACCTAAATTTAACAGCTCATAAGCTTCATATCTGTTTTTTGCTCGCACCAATAATTCTACATGAGGATATTTTTCTTTTACTAGCTTAGCCACTTCTTTGGTTACTGAAGGATTGTCAATAGCGCAAATAAGAAGTTTGGCTTGAGCTATCCCAGCAGATTCCAGTAAATCTAATCGAGTTGCATCGCCATAATACACATCAAAGCCCATTTTTCGTAAAAAATCTACTCGGTTTGAGTCTATATCTAAGATTGTTGCTTCTACACCGTGTGATCTCAAAAAACGACCTACTGTACTCCCAAAGTGCCCAAACCCCACTAGAATTACTTTCTGTGTTTTTGCGATATGATCCATAGGACGTTTTATAGATTCTTTGGTCCCTACTTTTGGTAGAATAAACCGTTCATTAATAACACTCAATATAGGTGTAAGTGACATAGATACCGCTGTAATCACAAGCATCATATCCATCTGTTCTGGTTTAAGTATATTGAGCTGAAATGCAAACGAAAGCAGTACAAAGGCAAATTCACCAACTTGTGCCAAACTAAATGTAAGCAGTAGTTTTTGATCTAGTTTTAATTTAAAAATGCGTCCTGTTACATACAGTACAGCGGCCTTTAATATAATTATAGTAAATAGAAGACCACCAATTGTTAAAGGGCTTTCTGCAATGACAATAAAGTTAATACTTGCACCAACCGCCATAAAGAAGAGGCCTAACAGCAAATTTTTAAAAGGTTCTAGCGTGCTTTCTAGCTCGTGTTTAAATTCGCTGGTAGATAATACTACGCCACCCAAAAAGGCACCAAGCGCAGGGCTAAGACCTACAAACTCCATTAAATATGAAATAGCAAAAACAATTAAAAATGCAGCAGCAATGAGCAACTCACGAACTCCGGTTTTGGCTACTTTGCGTAAGATTGGAACGATTAAATAACTTCCTACCAAAATAATTAAAACAACCGAAGCAATAATAGCTAAAGTTTGAAGGCCAATAGGAAGATTTTCTATAAGTGAAGCTGTACCGTGTCCAGCATCTGAAGATAAATCTTGCGTACCATTTGATAATAATGGTAAAGCACCCAACATAAAAATAACGATAATATCCTGAAATAGTAAGATAGAAAATGAGCTAATACCAAATGTGGTATCCATTAATCCCTTTTCTTTTATGGTTTGTAAAGCTATAGCAGTTGATGATAATGAAACTGCCATTCCTATCACCAGCGCCACCTGCCAATCAAAACCTAAAAATGTAAATAGTAAATAGGTAAGTGTGACGGTTAATATTACTTGAATGCCTCCCATACCAATAATGGATTTACGCATTTTCCAGAAATTTTTTGGTTCAATTTCGAGGCCAATTAAAAATAACATCACCACTACACCAAATTCAGCAAAATGTAATATATCTTCACCTTCCTCACCAATAAAGCCAAGCACATAAGGACCAATAAGTACTCCGGCAATTAAATACCCCAATACTGAACTTAGACCTAGCTTTTTTGCAATAAATACACAAACAAGAGCTCCAGATAAAAAAACGATAGCTTCAAAAAGTAAGGATCCCGTCATAATTATTTATTTAATAGTGCTAAATCGTTTAAGAAATAACAGTTGGATAAAGTTTCAACTTGAAAATCATCTTGTAATAAATCAATTAAATTTTCATATTGATCGGCATAGGTGATTAAGTCTTCATCAGATAATCGATGGGACCCCATCAAAGCAAATGGTGGTAAATATTTCATGCCGCACAAGTTTGCGGTTTGTTGAAAAGGACGCAAAAATTCATTGACAGTAAAACTATTGTAACCTTCAGAACAATAAACCTCTCTTGAGCCGCCAGTTGTAATTACATTAAACACTGTTTTGCCCTGTAAGGCATTCCCTTCAGGACCATAAGCCCAATTAAATTCTAACACCATATCCATCCATTGCTTCAATAAAGCAGGGCCACTATACCAGTAAAACGGATGATGCCATATTATAATATCGTGTTGCTGAAGTAGCTCTTGTTCTTTCTTTACATTTATATGAAAAGTAGGGTAATTTTCATATAAATCGTGAAATGTGACATGGTGCTTTGTACTTAAACGATTTACCAAGGCTGCATTGGCACGTGAATTTTCAAATTTTGGATGGGCAAATAAAACTAAAGCTTTTTTCATTTGTCTAAAATAATTGAAATACTTTTCTTGAAAACCCTAAAAGCAAGATGATTAACTTAATAGGATGTTGAGTTTAATATTAAAATTAACCTTTCAGTCTGCTTAATGTTTCACGACTTACACCTAAGTAGGAGGCTAGTAGTTTTTTGGGTACTCGTTGAATGAGTTTGGGTAATTTTTCCAATAGACCATCATAACGTTCTTCTGCAGTTTGGGTTAACAATGAAAGGATTCGGCGTTGCAAACTCACATAACCATAATTGGCTTTAATTCTGAAAAAATTTGCCATTGCATGAACCTCATTGCAAATCAATTCACGATTTTCAAAACTTAAACAAAGAAACTTAGAGTCTTCAAGGCAGTCTACAAATATGGTTGCAGGTATTTGAAACTGAAATGCATAGTGATCACTTATCCAATAATTCTCCATCCCAAATCGAAGAATGTGTTCTTTTCCTTTTTCGTCTATATTATATGCTCTTATTAATCCTTCAATAATCCAAAACTCATAATCTACAGGTTGACCAACTTGAATTAAAAATTGATGTTTTTTAAGTTTTTTGTATTCAAAATGTGAAGAAACAAACTTCCATTCTTCATCGGTTAATTTAACTATTTCTTCAATATGATTGCGTAGTGAACGTAGTTCTGAATTCATCGTGCAAAATTAGTAAATTAAAGAATATGAACGCTTTGCTTAGTTTATGAAATGTTTATCATTCAATTTGTTTGTAGTAAAAAAAACGTCAAAGAATGGTACATTTTTATATAAAAAAAAGCTCCCGAATTTTCGGAAGCTTTTTCTTAGTAGCGGGAACAGGACTCGAACCTGTGACCTTCGGGTTATGAGCCCGACGAGCTACCTACTGCTCTATCCCGCGATGTGGACGGCAAAGATACAAAGGATTTTTAATCTAGCAAGTGTTTAATCAATAAAATTTAACAGCTTTTCATAAAGTTTTCGTTTAAACTTCTGCGTTTTGTACTTTTAAATGATGACAAAAAAGACTCGATATTTTTTAATCCTTTTATTTTCAACACTTATTCTTGTAATAGGAAGTATTGTAGCTATCAATTATTTTCTGAAAAATAAGGTAGAACAATTTTTGAAAAATAGATTACCTAATCATATAGTTCAATCCTATGACAACCTTCAATTAAACATTACCGAAGGTACACTTACACTTACCAGTCCTACAGTTTTCATTAAAAACAAAAATGACAACCAAACGCATACAAAAATTTCGGCAGAAAAATTAATTATTGAAGATATAAGCTATTGGAACTACCTCATCAATCATAAAATACAGGTTGACGAGATTGAAATACTTAGCCCAACCATAGTTTATCATAAGCATAAACTGAATAAAGAAAGAAAAGATGTAAAAAGTGGCGTAATTAAAATGAACAGACCATTGTTTTTGGATAAGTTAAAAATTAATGATGCTAGGCTTACTATTTATGACGGAACAAAAGATTCAGTCTTGCTTTTTACCGAACACTTTTCTATGGAGGTTGATTCTATTACAACCAATAAAAATTTAATAAAAAAACGGCTACCAATAGCTTATGGAGATTATACTGCTTCAACCGATACAATTTTTGTAAAAGTAAGCAATTTTGAAAATGCTACCGTAAAAAACTTAAACCTTCAAGATAATGATGTAACGATTAAAGGAGTGCATTTGTTTACAAAATATTCAAGACAGGAGCATGCACGTTTGTTACGCAAAGAACGAGATCATTTTGATTTAAATGTAGACTCACTTGTAGTTAAAAATGTAGATTTTGGTTTCAAAAAAAGAATATTATCAATAACCGGAGATAAAATATTTTTTGAAAACCCTTTTTTAGATATTTATCGCAACAAATTACTGGCAGATGATACTACCATAAAACCTTTGTACAGTAAAATGCTTCGGGACATTTCGTTTAATTTAACTTTAGATTCTATAAAAATCAATAATGCAGAAATTGTATATACCGAAAAAGTAAAGAAAGACAATCAAGGAGGAAAAATAAACTTTAAAAACCTTAATGCATCAATAAGTAACGTGAGTAATACTTACAAAGACCCTGTTAAAACAACCATTGCAATTGATGCCGTTTTCATGAAAAATACGCCTTTTACTACCCAATGGACTTTTGATGTTAATGACCCCAATGATCGCTTTTTATTCAAAGCCAATGTGGGTAGCTTGCAAGCACCAGATATTAATAGTTTTACCGTTCCTAATCTTAAGGTGCAGCTAGAAGGAGAAGCTAATAAAACGTATTTTACCATAGATGGTAATCACACGAGATCACAAGTTGATTTAAAGATAAATTATGATCAATTTAAAGTATCGGTTCTTAATAAGGAGGGAAATAAGAAAAACGGAATTCTATCTGCTATTGCCAATATTTTTATTTCAAAAGATAGTAATAAAAGTGATCAACAATTCAGAAAAGGATCTGGTGAAGTAACCCGTGATAAAACAAAATCCTTTTTCAATTATTTGTGGCTAAATGTTTCAAAAGGACTTAAGAGCGGTCTTACAGGTGGAAAAAATTAACTAGCCTTCTGCAATCCACGTCATTGCTTTTAAACGATTTTCTGAAGTAAAATTTTGTGTAATAGAATCTGTGAATAATGAGGAGATGCTTCCGCAGGCGTGTATCCATTTTCGGTTGCTTACCAATGCTACTTTATAAAAACGGTCTTTATGTTTAAGCTTAAAGATGGTTTCTTTAATTAAAGCAGGAAGATGAAAAGACTTTATACCCACATCTTCTATATAAAGATTGATTTGATCATAAACTTTTAATTTTGCTTCAATATCTGAAAGAAGCTTATTAACAGTTTCTGTGTCAAACTTGCCTTCTATAAGAAAACCAACTGTACTATCTGAAAAGCTAAAATTGGATAACATTGTTTATAACAAGTGATTACTCTTATAAAGATACTAAAATTTATTGTTCTATGCTTTCTGCTGAAAAAGCAACCAATTCTCCACTTTGAAACGTAGCCGAAACTTCAATAGGATTACAACATATTTCACAGTCTTCTACATAAGTAGCTGTCACAGAAGGATCAAGAAGCATTGATATTTGCTCCCAGCAATAAGGACATTGAAAAAAATGTTCTTTCAATTTGTTTTAAAATTTAATGAAACTATTATTTTAATTCTTCTAGCTCTAAAGTTACCACTTCCCATTCTTCCATAAGGTTATTAAGCTTTTTCTTTTTGGCTTGATATCCCTCAAAAAAATTGGGCTGAGCAATGGTTTCATCATAATTTACAGCCAGCTCAACATCAAGTTCTTTAATTTGTTTTTCAAGCTTGCTGATATTACTTTCTATTTTACTTAATTTATTCTGAAGCGATTTTAACTTCTTTTGTTGCTCATAATCTTCCTTACCAGATGAGGTTTTTTGTTTTTCTTTCTTTTCTGAAACGGTACGTTTTTCGGCTTCACGTAAATTCTCTAGGTTTCTTTGTTCTAAAAAATAATCAATATCACCTAGATATTCTTTGATCTTTTGGTCTTTAAACTCATAGACTCTATCGGTCATTCCTTGAAGAAAGTCACGGTCGTGAGATACCAAAATTAAAGTACCTTCAAAGTTTTTGAGCGCTTCTTTAAGTACATTTTTAGATTTTATGTCTAAGTGATTGGTGGGCTCATCCATCACCAATACATTAAATGGTTCTAATAAAAGTTTTGCCAATGCCAAGCGATTGCGTTCACCTCCCGAAAGCACTCTAACATATTTATCTACTTCTTCACCTCTAAAAAGGAAAGCACCCAAAATATCTCTTACACGCGGTCGTGTTTTCATATCGGCAGCATCAATCATTGTGTCTTCTACTGTTTTTGAACCGTCAAGATACTCTGCTTGATTTTGAGCAAAATAGCCAATCTGTACATTGTGGCCTAGATTCATCTTACCTTGATGCTCAATTTCGCCGACGATTATTTTTGCCAGTGTAGATTTTCCTTGGCCGTTTTGACCAACAAACGCAATTTTACTGTCCCGGTCAACTCTCAAATCAATGTGACTCAATACGTGATTATTGCCATAGGTTTTTGATATGTCTTCTGCCTCAATCACAACTTTTCCCGGTGTTACCGAAACCGGAAATGACAAACTCATTACACTATTATCATCTTCATCAACCTCAATACGATCAATTTTATCCAGTTTTTTTATAAGTGATTGTGCCATGCTAGCTTTACTTGCTTTGGCTCTAAACTTTTCAATAAGTTTTTCTGTGTTTTCAATCTCTTTTTGTTGGTTTTTCTGTGCAGCAAGTTGTTGTTCTCGTAGCTCAGCACGTTGCACCAAGTACTTAGAATAAGGATATTTGTAATCGTATATTTTTCCTAAAGATATTTCAATAGTTCTAGTAGTTACGTGGTCCAAAAACATCTTATCGTGTGACACTACAACGACAGCTCCTGCATATCCTTTTAAAAACTCTTCAAGCCAAAGAATGGATTCAATATCCAAATGGTTTGTAGGTTCATCTAGCAGTAAAATATCATTATTTTGAAGTAATAATTTTGCTAGTTCAATACGCATACGCCAACCGCCTGAGAACGTTTCAGTGGGTTTGTTAAAATCATCCCTTTTAAATCCTAATCCTTGTAATACACGTTCTGTTTCTCCTTGATAATTATAACCGCCGTGAATTTCATATTGTTGCTGTACATCATTAAGGTCAATCATCAATTGGTTATAGCTTTCGCTTTCATAATCAGTTCGTTCGGCTAGTTGTGTGTTGATGTACTCAAGTTTTTTTTCAAGTGATTTTATATTGGTAAAAGCTTCGTAAGATTCTTCTAGAACCGTTCTTCCTTTTGTAAAATCTATATCTTGTTTTAAAAAACCAATGGTAACTTCTTTATCGGTTGCAATTTGTCCTTCGTCATATTCTTGCTCATTGGCTATAATACGAAGCAAAGTAGATTTACCGGCTCCGTTCTTTCCTACCAAACCTACACGATCACCTGGTGTAAGTTGAAAGGTAATTTTTTCAAAAAGGTACTCACCTTGAAAAGAAACAGAAAGATTATGAATGTTTAGCATGAATGTAACAATTGTAACAGTAAATTTTTGCAAAGATGCTTAAATTTGTAGTGGTAAAAAAATAACTATGAAAGGCTCAAAATTATATAGCATATTTACGGGAACATGTCCTGTGTGTCATACTGGTAAAATGTATAAAAATAAAAACCCGTACATTTTTTCTGAAACATTAAATATGCATGACAACTGTCCGCATTGTAAAACAAAATTTAAAATTGAACCCTCTTTCTTTTACGGTGCCATGTATGTTAGTTATGCAGTAGGAGTTGCATTTGCAGTAGCTGCATTTATAATTTCATATTTCTTTATAGGGTTGGGTAGGTTGCACACCTTCTTTGTTATTTCGGGAACGTTAGTAGTTTTCTTTCCTATAATCTTAAGGTTGTCACGTAATATTTGGATTAATTTTTTCTTTAAATACAATCCAGAAAAGGCAGATTAATTTGTGTACCTTTTTATATTAACCTCATTAGGCAAGTCACCGTTTTTCTCTGCAAAGTTATAAAGCCACTCTGCCAAAAGAGGAGCCATTAAAATGCCTCGTGTGCCCAAACCATTAAAAAAGTAAATAGCATCGTGCTGTAATTTGCCAATAAGAGGTTTTCTGTCTTTAACAGTAGGACGTACGCCCGCAATTTGATCAATAATTTCAAAGTCACAAGAAATTATTTTGTCAAGTTTTTTAAGTATTGTGTTTCTTGCTTCTTCTGTAGTGTGTGTTGTGTGGTCATTTCGGCTGTAAGTTGCACCCACTTTATATACATCATTACCTAGCGGAATAATAAATAAAGCACCTTTAAGTATTACTTCATTTTTAAGCTTGGGAGCTTTAATAAATAAATATTCACCTTTATTAGGAACAAAATTTTCTACAGGAAAATACGGATTTTTTATAGCCGAAGCACCTTCAGAAAAAACAACTTTGTTAGCTTTAATATCTTGATAGGTAACACAAGTTTCTTCTATTTGAAGTTTTTCATAATCAAATGCTTCAGTGATTAGTTGATTATTTTGTTGAAGCATTTTTTTATAAGAACTCAAAAAAATTGAAGGGTTTACTTTTCCACTTTCTTCTACTTTACCAAACCCGAAAGGTGCTTGTATTGCTTCATTGTGGTTTTTTATGATTTCAGAAGAAAGGAAAGGGGAGAGGTTGTTTTTATCGCCGGCAACTAACCAATCGTTTTGCTCTTCAACAGAATTAAATATTCTAAATATCGAGGTTTTTTCAAGTAGTTCAACGTCTAGATTTTCTGAAATAGATGTATAGAAAGGAATGGCTTTTTTTAAAAATTCTTGCCCTTTCCAGACTGCTGTAAAACGTTTTAAAACTACGGGATTAAAAACTCCACCTGAAACAAGGGTGGAGTAATTAGATTTTTTATCAAAAGCAAGAAAGCTTTTATTGTTTTTACGCAAAGTTTCACAAAAACTTATACCGGCAATTCCTAAGCCAACAACTATGTAGTCTACTTGTTTCATAAATGATAGGTTGACTTGGTGGTTTTGTATTAAACCTCTGCTTTTTCGGTAGTTTGTGAACGGTCAATTTTTTTAACCAAACCTTGTAATACATTACCTGGACCAACTTCTATGAAATGATTGGCTCCATCTTTAATCATATTTTGAACACTTTGCGTCCATTTTACCGGTGCCGTTAATTGAAAAATGAGATTTTTCTTAATTTCTTTTGGGTCAGTCACGGCAAAGGTGCTAACGTTTTGATATACCGGGCAAATAGGATTTGAGAAATTTGTGTGTTCAATGGCAGCGGCCAGCTCTTCGCGTGCAGGTTCCATTAATGGGCTATGAAAAGCGCCACCTACCGGAAGTAATAATGCTCTTCTAGCTCCTGCCTCTTTTAATGCCTCACAAGCACTCTCTACAGCAGTAGTTTCTCCAGATATTACTAATTGACCTGGGCAGTTATAATTTGCTGCAACTACGGTTCCATCAATATCAGCGCATATAGCTTCTACTACGTGATCTTCAAGACCCAATACTGCAGCCATTGTTGATGGTTTAATTTCACAAGCATTTTGCATAGCTTGCGCTCTTCGTGAAACCAAAATAAGTGCATCTTCAAATGATAATGTTCCGTTGGCTACCAAAGCTGAAAATTCACCTAATGAGTGACCGGCAACCATATCTGGTTTAAAAGAGTCTCCTAGTTCACTTGCTAATATAGTTGAATGTAAAAAAATAGCAGGTTGTGTGACATTGGTCTGTTTTAACTCTTCTGCAGAACCTTCAAACATAATTTTTGTAATGTCAAAGCCTAATAAATCGTTTGCTCGATTAAAAAGTTGTTTTGCTTTATCTGAGTTTTCATACAAGTCTTTACCCATTCCTGAGAATTGAGCACCTTGTCCGGGGAATACATATGCTTTCATAGTTGGTAGTTTTTAAAGTTCAAAAGTAAAAATAAAAATCCCCTTTTCATATTTAAAAGGGGATTGCTTCTCAATTTTTATAAATCCATTTTGCCTGAAGTGCCAATATCTTTATTGTCACCTGTTACAGCAGCTGCTTGAAGTTTAAAAAAAGTAATCAATTTATTACTGTCGTTATTCCAATAGGCTGCTTCTTTAGGTGTAAATTTAATAGCAGTTAAATTGGGATCTTTTTCACCATCAAACCAAGCGTTATCTTTACTATCATATAAATCGTCTAGTACAGCTTGATCTGTAATTATTTCAGATGTTCCATATACACTAATAAATTTCATCGATCCGGGATCACTGTATAATAGTTGTGTTTCTGGACTTTTAAGTAAATCACTATTATGATCACTATCATTTCGGCTTAAAAACCAAATATTTCCTTCTTTATCAACCTCTTTTGTGTGCATAGGCACGACACTAAGGGGTTGTTGATTTAATCTTGTGGCAAACATGGCAACTTTAATATCATTAACCATATCTTTTAAAGTTGATTTTGCTTTGTCGCTGGTTAAATTTTCTGTACTCATAATTATTTTTTTATTTTCAAGGTACAAGATTTACAGTCCAAAAAGCGTCAATTTTTTATTAAAGTATTTTCAATTGTTTGTTAATGTACTAGTTAAACATTTTAACTATTTGCTGTACTCTAGATAGGTAACCGCTACCAAAAAGGTTGAGATGTACCAATAGGTAATACAATTGCCAGAGTGAGATTCGGGTTTTCCAACCATTTTCTAAAGGAAATATCTCATTATATAGTTTAAAAACTTCTTCTGAAAAACCACCAAAAAGATGCATCATTGCAAGATCCATCTCACGTGAACCAAAAGCAACAGCAGGATCAATCAAAGCGGGATTGCCAGTTTGTAATACCATATAATTACCACCCCACAAATCACCGTGAAGCAAGGCAGGTGGTTCATTAGGTATAAGTGATATTATATTTTTATACAAAGAATCTAAACTTGAAAACTGAAAACCGTGCTGGGAGGCTAGTTTAAACTGTGGCTGTAAACGTTGATTAATAAAAAAATCTGCTGCTGAGGTTTCTTGTGAATTGTATTGATGTAAACTTCCTATGTAATTATCATGGTCGAGACCAAAATAGCTATTTGTAGTTTTGTGAAGCTTGGCTAATTTTTCAGCAAATTGATTCCAGAAATCATTAGATTTTTTGCCTTCTTCTAGGTTTTCTAGTAGTAGATAAGAAGTATCTTCAAAAGAGCCATAATTTAATACCTTAGGAATTTTAAAGCTTTTTGAAGTAGTGAGTAGATTCAGTCCTTTTGCTTCAGCGGTAAACATTTCCGGATATTTTGAAGCGCTATTTATTTTTACTACATAGTTTTGAGACGTACACTTTAGTAGATAGACATCATTAATATCACCACCTGCAAGAGGTTTAAAGGATAGTAAATTTAGGTTATTTTCTTCTGCTATTTTGTTGAGAATTTGCAAGCTATCTTCGTTCGTAAGTTAGGTATGAAAATGCGTAATTATGTTTATCGTCTTTTGGGTGCTTTTCTTCAGAAATTAGTTGCCATTTGTTCATATCAATTTTAGGAAAATAGGTGTCAGCCTCAAAAGTTCCATGAACTCTGGTTAGTTCAATTTTATCAGCAGTATCTATGGCTACTTTATAAATTTCGCCACCGCCAATAACAAATGGTTGTGGATCGTTTTGAGCTTTCAGTAATGCTTCGTCAAGGCTGTGAACCACAACAGCACCCTCTTTTTGGTAATTCTTGTTGCGAGTAATTACAATATGTGTACGGTTAGGAAGTGGTTTGGGAAAAGATTCAAATGTTTTTCGCCCCATAATGATATGATGACCGGTTGTGAGTTTTTTAAAACGTTTAAAGTCATCGGGGAGATGCCATACCAAGTCATTATCTTTTCCTAGTTCGTTGTTTTCACCGGCTGCAGCAATTAATGTAATCATTGAACGTCTGGAGGTAAGGGGTTGTTGTTTTCCTTTTTTTTTACTTCGTGATCTTTGGGAAGCTGGAGGTCTTTATGTACTTTTTTTTCAAGTTCGTTAATACGGTTTGTTTGTTTAGCTTTTAGTTTTTCAAGTTGTCTATCTTCCCATTCTTTGCCCATAAATTTGCTCATTACAAAAACATTAAAAACGTGAATTAATAGAATAAATGCCCAAATTAAAACAACCCATACAGACCAATTAGGAAAAATTAAATCGGCACCTTTTTTAAGAACCAAATCAATAATAAGAAGTAAAATAGATCCTGCCAAAAAGAAAATAAAATGTCGCATTAAGTTTTTTTTCTCCTTAATACGTCTACGTGCATATTCATACTGTTCGCGTTGTTCTGAATCAATTCGTTCAGTTTTCTTAGATTTTGAAAACATAGTTAGTTCCTTTTATTGCTACCATAAAAATAATTAATTTTAATGGGTAATACTATTTTATGCAAGATTTTAGAAAACACTTTCCCGCATTAAACAATCAAACCTATTTAAACACTCCGGCATCTGGCTTATTGTCAATACCTTTATACAACTGGCGAAAAAATAAGGAAGCAGATTTTTTAAACCACGGAAATAACTATGGAAACACACTTGATCTACTTGCAGATGTAAAGAGAAAAGTAGCTCACTTTTTTTCAGGTTTTGAAGAATATACGGCTCTGGTTCCTAATTTTTCTTTTGGTTTAAATACCGTATTGGAAGGATTGCCTGAAAAACAAAAAGTTTTATTGTTACAAGACGATTATCCTTCTGTTAATTGGCCAGTACAAATGCGTGATTTTGATGTTTGTATTGCAAAAACTACGGGCAATGTTGAAGAAAACATACAAGCTGCCATTTCAAAACATCGGCCAGATGTGTTTATATTTAGTATTGTACAATGGCTTAATGGAATAAAAATAGATTTTAAGTTTTTAAACGAACTAAAAGCATACCATCCAGATATTCTACTCATTGCAGATGGAACTCAATATCTAGGAACCGAACATTTTAACTTTGAAGAAAGTGCTATCGATATTCTTGGAACAAGTACTTATAAGTGGTTGCTCTCAGGCTACGGAAACGGTTTTTTTCTTTTTAAAGAAACGGTTAAAGAAAAGGTATTTCCTAATACAATAGGATTTAATTCGGCAGCAGGATTTGACAGCACTCCTGAAGAAACTACGTTTGCTAAAAATTTTGAGCCCGGCCATCTTGATGCATTTAATTTTGGGAGTTTAAGGCAATCACTTCAGTTTATGGAAGAAATAGGTGTGAATACAATTGAAGAAAAAATACTTAGCCTTAATACTAAAGCCAAAAAAGCGTTTGAAGAACTGAATTTATTAAGTGAAACTGTTATAAATAGAACAAATATCTCAACGATTCATAACCTAAAGGGGGATGAGGCTATGTTTCAGAAACTACAGGATAACAACATTGTGTGTTCACAACGCGGTGGCGGTATTCGTGTAGGATTCCACTTTTACAATTCTGAAGAAGATTTAGAAAAAATAGTGTCTATTCTTCAATGAAAGATTTATTCTACTATTTTAACTCCTTTCCAAAAAGCTACATAACCCTCAATAGCTTTGGCGGCATGGGATGTTTCTGGGTAAAACCATGCTGCATCTCGGTTTTTTTCGCCATTTACTTCAAGGTTATAATATGATGCTTGCCCTTTCCAAGGACAATGAGTGTGTGATTCACTCTTTTTAAAAAATTCTTTCTTTATTGTTTCCGGAGGAAAATAATGATTGTTTTCAATAACAATAGTATCATCACTCTCTGCTACTATGGTATCATTCCAAATGGCTTTCATGTGTTTTATTTTTTTCTAATTCCGCGAGTTGTGAATGACAAGCCTTGTTGTCCGGCTGTAGATATCATTACAGCTTCAAAGAACGGTTCAAGTTTTCCTTTTTTTGTTGCCCAGTCAAAGACAAAATTTGCGCCTGTACCGCCTCCTTTATCTTCTTCATTAACAACAATTTCAATGGTTTCCATAGGTTGCACATATACCGGGTGGTCAAGATATTGTCTTATTTTATTGCCATAGGTGTCATAATAATCTGCTGTATAAATATAAACAGTATCTTGTAGGCTAATGTTTCTAATGCTTACTGTGGTGGTTAAATTGAATGTAAAACTTTTGTTTTGCTGATAAATTTCTGAATAGATAGGTAAATACGTACTTCCTTTGGTTAATAAGCTATCTGGAGTGGTAGTGTTTACTTTTCTGTTTTCCCAATCGTGTGAAAGGTCTTTTGTAGCCATGTGTTTTTTCATAGGATCCTCACAAGAGAATAAAGAGCATAACAGCAAAAAGAGGGTTAGGTATTTCATTGCTATTGGTTTTGTTGAAAATTACACATTTTTTCGTTGAAATACATAGTTTTTATAATACCCTTTTTTATCAGTAAATGAAGTGTTTATTTTTAAACCGGCTTCATTTGCTAACCAATCAACAACACTATCGGTGTATTTTTGTGAAATTTCGGTGTGTATTGTTTCCCAAGGTTTAAAATTGATTGTAAGATCTAGCTCCTTAATAGTCACTTTCATTTCTTTTTCAGCTACCAAAAAACTTTTTGCGGTACCTGTTTCTGGGTTATACGTTTCCCAGTGTATAAACTTATCTATGTCAAAATCTGCTTGGAGCTCATGGTTAATTCGAATTAATATATTTTTGTTAAAAGCCTCTGTGATTCCTGCTTTATCATTATAGGCATTTAAAATTGTTTCTGGGTTTTTCTTTTGATCAAAGCCCATAAAAAGCATATCATCTTCTTGCATAGTGTCTTTTAACTTTGAAAGAAAATCAATGGCTCGTGGATGCATTAAATTACCAATGTTTGAGCCCAAAACAATAATTACTTTTTTACGGGTGTTATAACTTTTTAAGCGTTCTAGTACTTCAAAGTATTCACCTTTTTCAGGGTCAACAGTTACATTTGGTAATTCATCTTTAAGCTTTTCTGAAAGGCTGTCAATAGCATTTTGACTTATATCGATTGGTTTATAAATAAAATTAAAATTCTGTTCTGAAAGATATTTTAATACTATTTTGGTTTTTTTTCCGTCGCCTGCGCCCAATTCAATGAGATCAAACCCATTTTCTTTTCCGCGAAAATACTCAGCAATGGGTTGCGTGTGCGTTTCTAATATTTCAAACTCACAATCTGTTAAGTAATATTCTGGCATTGCCATGATATCTTGAAATAACTTATCTCCCGCTTTATCATAAAAATATTTTGAAGACAAGTATTTTGGAAATGCCGTTAGGCCTTCATACACTTCTTTTTTGAAAGGAGTGTCTAGTTTAAGTTTTGTTTGTGTAGTCATATATAAAAAGTCGGAATTATTTGGCTAACCTTAAACCTGTAAATTGCCAACGTAGATTTGTTTGAAAAAAATTACGATAGGTAGCTCTGGTGTGCTTTGTAGAAGTAGCTACAGAGCCACCACGCAATACCTTTTGATTAACCATAAACTTACCATTATACTCACCAATAGCACCGGGTGCTTTTTTATAGCCGGGATAGGGGAGGTAAGCGCTTTCAGTCCACTCCCAACGGCTTCCCCAATCAAACTTGTCATTTGCAACTTCCCATTCAAACTCAGTAGGTAAACGGCAACCTTTCCATTGAGCAAATGCAAATGCTTCAAAATATGAAATATGAGATAAAGGAGCGTCTAGCAATACTTTTTGAAGACCTTGCAAGGTGTATTGATACCATTCACCATCTATATTATGCCAATATTGGGGTTGTGAGATTGAGTGTTCTTTAACCCAGTCCCAGGCTTCAGCGTGCCAAAGATTGTGGTCTTTATAACCCCCCGCTTTTATAAATTCAATATACTCAGCGTTGGTGACAAGCTTATTTGATATATTATAATTGTGTAAATAAACTTTATGTTTTCCTAATTCGTTGTCATAACAAAATGCTTCGGAATCATTGTGACCAATTTCATAAACACCTTCTGAAACTGCTATCCATTCTTGTTTAAAATTCTGAATAGGGTTTTCATCAAAGGAATCATTGTATTTTGGTAACAACGGGTTGTTTCCGAGGATATATTTAATATCGGTGAGCAATAATTCTTGATGTTGTTTTTCGTGATGAATACCAATTAGTAAAATTTCTTCAATTTCTGAAGATAGCTGTCCAGCCGTTAAAAACTCTTTTAGTTCATGGGTAACATAATGGCGGTAGTCATAGACTTTTGCTACACTTGGGCGAGTTAAATTTCCGCGATTATTGCGTATCACGCGTTTGCCAACAGCTTCATAATAACTATTAAAAACAAAGGCAAAGTCTTTGTGAAATAATTGGTAATCGGGTTTATGAGGTTTCAGAATAAATTCTTCAAAAAACCATGTAGTATGACCTAAGTGCCATTTTGGAGGTGAAACATCCACAATGGGCTGAACTACATAGTCTTCAATCTCAAGAGGCTTGCAAATAGTTTCGGTATGTTGACGAGTTTCCTCAAAAAAGGAAACTAGGGTATCTGTTGTAATCATAATAATAAAGTGCCGGGTTTTTGCCGACACTTTAAAGATACCATTTCTTTTTTTGAAAGATGTTTAGGGATTGTTAAAGGGAAAAATCTTTATTTACCGGTTTTAAACGTAATAGGAACCGTAAACTTTATAGCTCGAGGTTTGCCGCCCATCATACCCGGTTTGCTCATTTTTGGCATAGCCATAATATTACGTTTGGCTTCTTCTTGTAAAGCAGCTGTACCACCACTTACATCTTTAATCTCTACCAATCCTTTTTCATTAATAATAAACTTGACAACTACACGACCTTGCTCATTTTTTTTATAAGCTTGTGGTGGGTATTTGAAGTTCTTGGCAATGTGCTGAGCTAGCATATTATTGAAACAAGCGTCACGTTTTGCAGCGCTTCCTTCTTCACAGCCAGGCCATACAGGCGGGATTTCTTTAAGTGTAACAACATTTTTTTTAACATCACCCCATTCTTCTTGGGCAAATAGTGTTGTTGAGAATAAAATACAAAGAACTAGTAGGGCATTTTTCATAAAAAGTATTTTTTTAAATTGCTACCGCACCTTTTATATGTGGATGCGGATTATAGTTTTCTAAAGTAAAGTCATCAAATTTGAAGCCAAAAATATCTTTAACCTCTGGATTTATTTTCATAGTTGGAAGTGGTCTAGGGTCTCTTGATAATTGAAGTTCAACTTGATCCATATGGTTGCTGTATATGTGTGCGTCACCAAAGGTATGTACAAAATCACCAGCTTCATAACCGCAGACTTGTGCCATCATCATTGTTAATAATGCATATGAAGCAATGTTGAATGGGACACCTAAAAATATATCTGCACTGCGTTGGTATAGTTGGCATGACAATTTTCCGTCTGCTACGTAAAACTGAAAAAATGCGTGACAGGGTGGTAAAGCAGCTTTTCCGTTTGAAACGTTTTCAGAAAATGAAACGCTTGTGTTTGGCATTACGCTCGGGTTCCAAGCGCTTACTAACATTCTGCGACTGTCTGGATTATTTTTTAAAGTCTCAATAACTTCAGAAATTTGATCAATCTCTTCGCTGTTCCAGTTGCGCCATTGATGACCATACACGGGTCCTAAGTTTCCATTTTCATCAGCCCATTCATTCCAAATTCTCACTCCGTTTTCTTGAAGGTATTGAATATTTGTATCACCATTTAAAAACCACAACAGTTCATAAATAATTGATTTTAAATGTAGTTTTTTTGTGGTTACCATTGGGAAACCTTCACTAAGGTCAAATCGCATTTGGTATCCAAAAACACTTTTGGTGCCGGTTCCGGTTCTGTCGTGTTTTTCGGTTCCGTTTTCTAGAACGTGTTTTATGAGATCATGGTATTGCTTCATCGTCAAAAAGTTTAATGGCTAAATGTAAAAAAAGGAACGTTTAATTTAAAATTAGTAACCTTTTCAGTTATTAATAGTTATTAACTATTTAGCAAATTATCCAATAATCATTCCTGCAATAGTTGCTGAAATTAGTGAAGCGATGGTTCCACCAATTAAAGCTTTCATTCCAAACCTAGATAATTGCTTACGCTGCCCTGGGGCAAGTGAACCTATTCCGCCAATTTGTATTCCTATTGAAGCAAAATTGGCAAAACCACATAGCATATAGGTAGCCATAATAATTGACTTTTCATACTTTAAATGTAGGTCACTTGAAACATTTTTTAAATCTGCTAATTGAATATATCCTACAAATTCACTAGCGGCCAATTTGATACCTAATAGTTGCCCCATTAACATCATATCTTCACTAGATACACCTATAAGCCACATAAGGGGAGCAAATAGATATCCTAATAAAAATTCTAAGGATAGCTTGTCATAAGGCGTATATAGTGCAATATATTCATTAATAGAGGTAAAATGCCAATTGATTTTTAAAGCCTTTATAGTAAAGCCGTCAAATCCGGCAATGCCTCCTAAAATTCCGTTCACCATTGCGATCATAGCAACAAATACTAGTAACATTGCACCAACGTTTACTGCTAGTCGTAAACCTTCGGTAGTTCCATTTGCTATAGAATCTAATAAGTTTGAACCAATTTTTTCTGAAGAAACTTTTGCTTCGGTTTTTACAATTTCAGTTTGAGGATATAGAATTTTTGAAATTACAATAGCACCGGGAGCTGCCATTACAGATGCTGCTAATAAATGTTTTGCAAATGTAAGCCTCAAAACAGGATCGTCTCCGCCTAAAAACCCAATATAGGCTGCAAGTACAGCTCCTGCTACTGTAGCCATACCGCCAATCATTACAAGTAAAATTTCAGACTTGCTCATTTTCTCTAAATACGCTTTGATTAACAAAGGCGCTTCGGTTTGTCCTAAGAAAATGTTTCCTGCAACACTTAAACTTTCGGCTCCAGATATTTTTAGTGCTTTTGATAATAACCAAGCAAGGGCTTGAACTACTTTTTGAATGATACCTAGATAAAATAATACCGAGGTTAAGGCAGAGAAAAATATGATGGTAGGGAGAACTTGAAAAGCAAAAATAAAACCAAATGTATCCATATCTACTACAAGCCCTTCAAATAAAAATTTACTTCCTGCTTGAGTGTATTCTAATATGCTTATAAAAACATTACCTATGGCTTCAAAAATGCTTTGTATAAATGATACTTTTAATACGCCAATAGCAATAATGAGCTGAAAGGCAAGACCTATACCAACTGTTTTCCAATTAATGGCTTTTCGGTTTGAGCTAAATAAAAAAGCGATAAAAATTAAAGAAGCCATCCCGATAACCCCGCGCCATAAGCTAGTAAAAGAAAAACCTTGAGCAGGAATTATTTCACCATCGGCCTCTGAGATAGAAAGTGACTCAGACGGTATCTCTTCTGTTGTTGCTTCTATTTTGTTAGCTAGTGGTTTTTTAAAATGATACTGAACTTGATTTTTTGAGAAGACAAGTGAAGAATCGGTTAGCGTTTTTACGCGATAGCGACGTATTGTATTTTTGGGAGTGTCATAAAAAAATACAAGTAAGTTGTTTTGATAGATGTAATCTCCAGAAGCTTTTATGGAGTCTTTACTCTGTAAACGATATTCAAACCTTCCATCGTTAATTTTTAAGTAATCTTGATTTGGGTCTAGATTGAACAGTGGGGTAGTTCCCTGGTTTTTAATTTCGCTAAACTGCCAATCATTCTCTATAGTTTGCGAAAAGAGTGTTGTTGTGAATAAACAGCATAAAGCAATTAATAAAAAATTTCGCATAGTTTACAATTAATTACTTCTGAAATATAGAGTTATACATAATACAAGATTTATTAAAAATGTGATGTTTATTCCTCTCGTTTTGAAATTTCATCACGTATGCTGGCTGCTCTTTCATAATCTTCATTAGCAACTGCTTCGTCCAACATTTCATTTAATTCTTTGATAGAGAATTTGCCAAAATTTTGCTTTGAAGGAGCAACAGACTCTTTATCTTCACCGCCTATTAATTCTTCTAAAACTGAATCTTCGCTTTCTGAAGTTTTTTCTTTCTTCTTTTTTGGAGTAGTTTTTAAGAAAATTCCGGCTTTGTCAAGTATATTTTTATAAGTAAATATTGGTGCGTTAAACCGAAGAGCTAAAGCAATAGCGTCGCTGGTGCGGGCATCGACAATTTCTTCAAGACCATCTCTTTCGCAAATTATGCTAGAATAAAAAACGCCATCTATTAATTTGTGAATTATAACTTGCTTGATTACAATCTCAAACCTGTCTGCAAAATTTTTAAACAAATCATGGGTTAATGGTCGCGGAGGCTTTATCTCTTTTTCTAAAGCGATGGCGATAGATTGTGCTTCAAAAGCCCCAATAACGATGGGTAATTTGCGTTCACCTTCCATCTCGCTTAAAATTAAAGCGTAAGCTCCATTTTGCGTTTGGCTATAAGATATTCCTTTTATGCTCAGTCTTACAAGACTCATTAAAAATTAAAATTTTAATGTTAAAGGGTTGTGTTTAACGGTACTATACCCTTGTAAAATAAAAAAGAAAGCTGTTTAAAAAAGGAAGTTTCCTTAATTAAACAGCCTTTTATATTAGGCACAAAGTAACAAAAATTATGCGTTCTGTGCTTTGAATTCTTTTAATTTTTCATTCAGCTTAGGTACTACTTCAAAAGCGTCACCTACAATACCGTAGTCTGCGTTTTTAAAGAAAGGTGCTTCAGGGTCGTTGTTAATAACAACTTTTGTTTTTGAAGCGTTAATACCTGCCAAGTGTTGAATGGCACCACTTATTCCTATAGCGATATATAGATTTGATGCAACGGGTTTACCAGTTTGACCTACGTGCTCGCTGTGAGGTCTCCATCCCATATCACTTACAGGCTTTGAGCAAGCTGTAGCGGCACCTAGAATATCTGCCATTTCTTCAATCATTCCCCAGTTTTCAGGTCCTTTAAGACCGCGACCACCAGAAACTACAATTTCAGCATCGGCAATGGTTACTTTATCGGTTGCTTTGTCAACAGAAACTACTTCAACAGAAAAATCTTCAGAAGAAAGTTCAGGTGAAAAATCTTCGGTAGTTGCATCAGCTTCATTTTCTTTAACTCCGTAAGCGTTTTTGGCTAGACCAACCACTTTAACGTCGGTTTTTATTTCGGTAATAGAAAAAGCTTTGTTAGTAAAAACACTATGTTTTACTTTAAAAGGCTCTGTGCTTTCTGGAAGTTCGGTTACATTGGGTACATAACCTGCTTCTAGGTTTACAGCCAATAGAGGTGCCATAAATTTGCTATTTGCACTACTAGAAACAACTATAACTTTGGCGTCTTCTTTTTCTGCGGCTTTGGCAACGGCATCTGCATATGCTTCTGCGTTAAATTTTGATAGTTTATCGTTTGAAACATTTAATACCTTATCGGCACCATATTTACCCAATACACTGGTGTCACCTCCATTAATTGCAATTGCAGTTACTTGTGTACCCATGTTGTCTGCAATTCCTTTTGCGTAGGAAACAGCTTCGTGAGCAATTTTTTTAAATGTTCCGTCTTCTGATTCTGTATATACGAGTACTGACATATTTTTTTATATTTTGAATTCTGATTAGCATCAGAATGAAATTTATAATTTTTTCAATTTAAGATATTTCCGAAGTGATTTCGAAAAACTTGTTTATATCACTTTGGCTTCGTTGTGAAGTAAATCAACTAATTCATCAACAGTTTCAACCAATTTGATATCACCTTTTGGAGCTGGTTTTTCAAACTTTGCTGTTTGTGTTTCAGCATTTGCTTCTACAGGCTCCTTAACCGTTAAAGGTTTTTTACGAGCTTGCATAATACCGCGCATATTTGGGATGCGAAGGTCGCTTTCTTCTACAATACCTTTTTGTCCACCTACAACTAATGGTAGTTTGGCTTTTACTGTTTCTTTACCACCGTCAATTTCACGAATTGCCGTAGCAGTATCACCATCAATTTCAAGACTTATACAAGTGTTTACAAAGTTTGCTCCGGTTAATTGAGCAATCATTCCAGGAACCATACCGCCATTATAATCAATAGATTCACGGCCGCCAAGTACAAGGTCATATTCGCCTTCTTTTACTACATTGGCCAATTGTTTTGCAACTGAAAAGCCATCTGTAGCTTCTGCATTTACACGAATGGCTTCGTCTGCGCCTATGGCTAGGGCTTTTCTTAAAGTTGGTTCTGTGTCTGTACCACCAACGTTTACAACGTGTACGGTAGCGCCTTGTTTTTCTTTAAACCACATAGCACGAGTAAGACCAAATTCGTCATTTGGATTGATCACAAATTGTACCCCATTTGTGTCAAATTTAGTATCGTTATCTGTAAAGTTAATCTTTGAGGTAGTGTCTGGTACGTGACTTATACACACTAAAATTTTCATATACTTTATATCTTTTTTGAGTATTATTTTTTCGGGTTACGAAGATAGGCATATATTTCCAAAAAATGCTATGCACGCATAATAAATTTCCGTTAAAACTTGATAAAAATTACTAATTCGCATTTAGAATATACTATTTTTGTCGTCTTGACATAATTTTCAGAAAGAAAAGCGTTATAACAGATGAAAACATTACAATTCCGTGAAGCGATAGCCGAAGCCATGAGCGAAGAGATGCGTCGCGACGATACTATATATTTAATGGGCGAAGAAGTTGCCGAATACAACGGTGCTTATAAAGCCAGTAAAGGAATGCTCGATGAATTTGGGGCTAAGCGAATAATTGATACTCCAATTTCTGAACTTGGTTTTTCAGGTATAGGTATTGGTTCAGCTATGAACGGTAATCGTCCTATTATTGAGTTTATGACTTTTAATTTCTCGTTAGTAGGAATTGATCAAATAATCAATAATGCAGCAAAAATGCGCCAGATGAGTGGTGGGCAATTCAATATTCCTATTGTTTTTAGAGGACCTACTGCTTCAGCTGGACAATTAGCGGCAACACATTCACAAGCTTTTGAAAGTTGGTACGCTAACTGCCCAGGACTTAAAGTTGTGGTGCCTAGTAATCCAAAAGATGCAAAAGGATTGTTGAAAAGTGCCATTCGTGATGACGATCCAGTGATTTTTATGGAAAGTGAGCAAATGTATGGTGATAAAGGCGAGGTGCCAGAAGGAGAATACTTAATCCCACTTGGCGTTGCTGAAGTAAAACGAAAAGGAGCAGATGTAACAATTGTTTCTTTCGGAAAAATTATAAAAGCAGCTTACAAAGCAGCAGAAGATTTAGCCGAAGAAGGAATAGAATGTGAAATAATTGATCTTCGTACCGTGCGTCCAATGGATCATGACACTATTTTAGAATCGGTTAAAAAAACAAATAGATTGGTAATTCTTGAAGAAGCTTGGCCTTTTGGTAACGTAGCAACTGAAATTACATACCAAGTGCAAAGTCAAGCCTTTGATTACCTAGATGCACCAATTGTAAAAATAAATACAGGAGATACACCGGCACCTTATTCACCAGAATTATTAAAAGAATGGTTGCCAGGACCAAGTGATGTAGTAAAGGCAGTAAAAAAAGTACTTTACAAATAATATAACGTGTATCTTACTATTGATACACCAATATAAACCTTTCATTGCGTTTACGTAATGCAAGGTTTTTTTGTCCACAAAATCTAGCTGAAAGAACCTACTATGAAACAATTAATTATTTCATTTTTTTTATTAATTACCTCAGTTTTGGTTGCGCAAACAAAGGTAAGTGGTACGGTTAAAGATGCTTCTGGTACTCCATTACCCTTTGTAAATGTAGTTTTTAAAGCTTCAAACGAAGGGACGATATCAAATGAAGACGGTCGTTTTTACCTAGAAAGTGATCAAAATTTTGATGCAATAGTTTTTTCATTTGTAGGTTTTGAAAGTAAAGAGGTTGCATTAACACAGCGTAACTCTTACAAAATGGAGGTGACGCTTGAAGAAGAAGCTGCAGCTCTTGATGAAGTTGTGATTGTAAGTGGTAAACAGCCCAAAGAGAACAATCCGGCTATTGATATTCTTCGTAAAATTTGGGAAAATAGGCGTGAAAATGGAGTAAAAAAATTCAAACAGTACAGCTACGATAAATATGAAAAACTAGAATTTGACCTTAACACCATTGATAGTACCCTTATAAAAAGTAAAATTTTTAAAGGAATGGAATTTATGTGGGATCAAATTGACACATCAAAAGTTACCGGAAACTCTTACCTGCCTATTTTTATAAATGAAGCCTATTCAAAGGTATATGGTGACAATGATTTAAATGAAGAAAAAGAAGTATTAAAAGGAAATAAAAACTCGGGTTTTGAAAACAATCAAACCCTGATTGCTTTTGTAAAAGATCTGTATAAAGAATATAATGTCTATGATAATTACCTAAAGTTTTTTGACAAGGCCTTTACAAGCCCTTTATCTCGTACAGGTATTGACGTTTATAATTATGTTCTTTTAGACAGTGCTTATCGTGATAACAAGTGGTGCTACAACATTGTTTATTACCCTCGTAGAAAAAACGAACTAACTTTTAAAGGTGATTTTTGGGTAAACGATACAACTTGGGCTATCAAAGAAATAAACCTACAAGCTTCAAAAAGTGCAAACCTTAATTGGGTGAGAGAAGTGTATATAGAGCAAGAGTTTGAAGTGTTAAACGACAGTATATTTTTAATAACTCGAGATCATTTTTTGAGTGATTTCAGTTTCAGAAAAAAAGAAGAAGCACAAGGTATCTACGGAAAAAGAACAACGCTGTATGATAATTATAACTTTGATATAAAAAAAGATAAAAGTTTTTACGGTGAACAAACCAACCCATATAATGAAGCGGTTTATAATAGACCCGATAGTTTTTGGGAACAAAACCGTATGGAAGCCTTAAATAAAGATGAAAAAGGTGTTTATCGCCTTTTAGACACTCTTAAAACGGTACCTCGCTTTAAAACACTTTATAACCTTGGAGCTACTTTGGCTACGGGTTATTATGAAGTAGATAACTTTGATGTTGGTCCGGTTTTTTCCATTTTTGGTTTTAATGAAGCCGAAGGATTACGAATTAGACTAGGTGGTAGAACCTACTTTAGCCAAAATGATCCTTGGCGAATAGAAACCTTTGGAGCATATGGTTTTAAAGACAAACGATTCAAATTTGGAATATCAGGAAAAGTACTTTTAGACCGAAAGTCAAGATTATCCATTTTCAGTGGGTATAGAAAAGACGTTGAGCAAACAGGTGCTAGTTTAACTACAAGTAATGATGTATTGGGGAGAAGTTTGGCTTCTTCATCATTAATTTCTGTAGGTGCAAATGACCGTTTAACTCGTATAAAACTCGCAACAGCCGGGTTTGAAATTGAACCTGCCAAAAATTTTACCGTTCGGGTTACAGGCTCTCATAGAAAATTGCGCTCTGCCACAGATACATTTAGCTTAGATTATTTTGCTGAAGACGGAAGTGTAAAAAGTACTATTTCTCAACCCGAAATAGAATTAGGTCTTTTCTATACTCCTAAGCGTAAAACTTCTGGTTATGGCGTAGAAAGAACCATTATTAATGATGGAGATTATCCCAGTTTTTATCTAGGTTATACCTATGGTCTTAAAGATATTCTGGATGGAGATTTTGAATATAAAAAGCTTCAAACTCTATATACACAGCCGTGGAATATTGGTGGATTTGGGAGATTACTTTCTACAATTGAAGCAGGTAAAATCTTTGATCCTGTACCGCTCGGGTTATTAAGTCCGGTGCCAGGTAATCAAACGTACTTTAGTTTATATAATGCTTTTACAAATCTTGATTATTATGAGTTTGTAACCGATACATACACATCTTTACATCTGCAACATGATTTTGGAGGTCGTATTTTTGGTAGAATTCCTGGTTTACGCGATTTAGACCTTAGAGAAGTAATAGGTTTTAGAGCTGTTTATGGACAAATATCTGATGATAACAAAGCACTCAATGCGTCAAATATTGTGTATCAAGCTCCAGAAGATATCTACTGGGAGTGGAGTGTAGGTGTAGGTAATATTTTTAGAATTTTCAGAATTGATTTTAATTTCCGAGGAAATTACTTAGATAATCCTGGGGCTCGAGAATTTGGGGTTACTGGTGTTTTTGGATTTTCTTTTTAAGCATGCCAATAAAAAAACTGCCATCTAAAAAGATGACAGTTTTAAATTTACTAATTATTTCAGAATTAAAAGTCTGCTCGCAGCGAAAGAATAAAGTTTCGTCCTGCTCCCGAAATTCCTGAGCTATAAGGACGGTACCGTCTATCAGTTATATTTTCAAGCCCTCCGGTTACAGTAAACATATCATTTAAACGATAACTAGCTTTATAATTAAGAGTGTACCAACCTGCAGCGTAGGGGTTTCCCTCTTCGTTAATTGCATAAATCTCGGTTTTACCTTTTTCAGATTCAGGTAAATCTTCAAAATCTAGTTCTCCACTATAATTTAAATAAAGCTGCATATTTAGTTTTTGTGCACTATACGTTAGCCTAGAAACACCAAACCAAGGTGCTGCATGACGAGAACGACTTTTTGAGCCGTCATCTAGTTCTTCTTCTCCGTATTGATAATTAAAGTCTGAAGAAAAACCAAAATTACTTGGCAGCTTCACTTCAATACCGGCTTGAACACCATATACATTAGCTTCAGCTGCGTTTTGAATGGCTTGAACTTTACTTAATTGACCATCATAAACAATACTGTCTTGTCCATTTAATTTAAAATCTCGACGTACCAAAGCATTTTTTAAATGCGTATAATATCCTGTAACATCAACTTTAACAACATCATCAAATACTTTTGCTACACCCAAATCAATGTTGTAAGCGTATTCAGCTTCCAAATCGGGATTGGGTACTACTACAGATCCCGGTTCTGAATCAAATACTTTACCTACATCATCTACATTGGGAGCTCTAAAAGCAGTTGAAGCATTTGAGCTTATCACCCAATCGTCTGCAGGTCTGTAAACAACACCAAGACTTCCGGTTAAATTTCCATTTTCTAATGAAGCGGTTTCAAACGGAAATGGATAAAAGCGGGTGTCAAATTCAGCATCCAATTTTATAAAATTATACCTAAGACCACCTTGCAAGGAAACTTGATCATTGATGGTAAATTGATCTGAAACATAGGCAGCGTATGAACTCCAAGTGGCTTCTGGATATCTACTTGGTCCTGCTTGGCTAAAGCCTGTGTCAATATTGGTATCTGTTCCAGTTGAGTTTACATCATTGGTAACTAGCTCTAAGCCATAGTATAATTTGTGTCTGGAGCCTAACGATTTTGTAAAATCAATATTGGCTGAGTATGCATCAACTTTTTCTACTCTGGTTTCACGACTTGGATCATTGAAGTTTCTGCTTATTCGGCTTTCTTCAAAATTTTGTACTGCCAATCGTACTGAAAGTTGATCGTAAAGGCTGTTTTTCTTATTGTGAGTAAAGTTCAAATTATTCATCATCCACTTTTGTGGTCCATATTTCCATTCTCCATATCGTGGTGCTCCGTCTCTCATACGTTGATGCCTATCATAGCGTCCATAATCTGAAGTTTCAGAATAATGAAATCCATATTGAAAGTCCCAGTTTTCATTTGGTTTAAACCTTACCTTCTGCATAAAGTTAATTTGAGAAAATCCAGACGGATTTTGCACGCGAGGATCTTCATTTGCTACCACTACATCCATGCTATCCTGACGTTTTACAAAATAAGGTCGTAAAAACTCATCGGGACCTTCGCTTCCTTGCTTTAAGTCTTCATAATTATTTGAAGTGATACTAGTTGTGATGGCCCATTTTTTCCAACCTACATTAACATCTAGGTGTCCTGTTTTTTCATTGTTTGCTGAAGCATATCGTGTGATTGCTTTTCCTGAAATAAACGGTTCATCATCCAAAGAGAATTGGGGAGTAAGGGTTTGAAAACTCATAACACCACCAATGGCATCACTTCCATAAATTACAGATCCCGGGCCAAAAAGAACCTCTGCGTGCTCTGTAGCAAATGGATCTAAAGAAATAACGTTTTGCAAATTTCCGCCTCTAAAAATTGCGGTATTCATTCGCACTCCATCAATTGTGTAAACCAATCTGTTGGTAGCAAAGCCCCTTATCATGGGGCTTCCGCCGCCTTGTTGACTTTTTTGAATAAACACCTTGCCAGAAACTCCCAGTAAATCTGCTGCTGTTTGTGGATTTTGTAAGGTGATTTCTTTAGGCGAAATGGAAATTACTTTTGAAGGAACGTTTGATGTAGATTGATTCCATCTTGTTGCAGAAACAACTACCTCATCCATACTAATGTTTGATGGTTCTAAATAAAGTAGAAAATCTTCAGAAGATATTTCAGCATAACTTTTTATCAAAGTTTTATAGCCTAACGTTCTTATTTCAATTGATTCAGCATTTTTTAATGCCGAAATATCAGCTTTTCCTTTTGAGTTTGTAGTGGCATAAGCATTAGTGTCTTTGCTTATTAATGTGACCAGTTCGAGCGGCTGATTGGTCTCCTGGTCTTGAATGGTGACTATTTGAGCTTTTAATGAAAGGGAAAACCCAAATAACACCATAAAAAATATAATTTTTTTCATTTTACGGTTATTACATGTTTAATAAAACAGTTTTCGGCAATCACAAGTTGATGGCCGACTAACTTTTTTTAATAGCGTTGTTTATGTATTTAGGATAACCGTGGAGGTGTTATTGGAGGAGGGATTGAGATTGATTTGTAAAACAGTTCTATATATTTAATATTGCTGTTTGTTGAGGTTGTTTTTGGCAAAGCGATCTGCCATACAGGGTGATTTTGGTAAAATAGTTGTTGGTGAAATGAGGTTAATCTTCTATGTTTTTCTTGTGTAGTAGAATCTTCTTGAAAAACACCAATTAAAACTTTATTAAGTTTTTTATTAAGTTTTGTCTCTTCATAATCCCACCAGCACCAGTATGCAATGCTGTCTTTGGTTATTTTGGTTTCAACAATATCATACATTTGGCCTTTGTACTTAAACTCTTTTGAGTGTTTCCATTCAAGATTTTTTTGAGCATCTACTTTGGAAAACTTTAGATATACAAGGTCTTCTTTATCTAGACCGGCTATAATTTTATGTTTTACCTCTTTTTTAAGTTGTTTTTTATGAAACGAAAGCCATACATAGGTACCTGCTGAAGGTAACAGCAAACAAAGAAGCAATAAAGAGGCAAAAATTTTTTTCATAAAGAAATCAATGCTTGCAAATGTAATAATTTAAGGCTTCTTACTTAGTAACCATTTAAAGAGCTTTGTAATAACTTAAATATTAATGAAAAATTAAACTTCTTTTTTCAGAAATAACCACCTAAAAGCGTTATTTTTGCACCCCCAATAAAAGCCGGTTTATCTGGCTAAAATATGATACTAAATTAATTTTAAAAATGACTGCAGATAAAGTACAGACTTTCGATGTATTAATAGAGATACCGAAAGGAAGCCGAAACAAGTATGAATACGATTTTGAATTAAAGAAAATTCGCTATGATCGTATGATCTTTTCTTCAATGATGTATCCGGCAGATTATGGCTTTATGCCAGAAACCTTGGCGCTAGATGGTGATCCATTAGATGTATTAGTAATTGTTACAGAACCTACCTTTCCGGGATGTGTAATTGAAGTAAAACCTATTGGAGTATTTCATATGGCAGACGAAAAAGGGCCAGATGAAAAAGTAATTTGTGTTCCAATTAGCGATCCTATTGCAAATAACGTGAATGATCTTAACGAATTAAATCCACACCTTATTAAAGAAATTGAACACTTTTTTCAAGTATATAAAGATCTAGAAGAAAAAAGAGTAGATGTTGGCGGCTGGGGTGATGTAAACGAAGCCAAAGATATTGTGGCTAAATGTATTGATAGATTTAGAGCGAGTGATGTGCCATTTCAAGAGGTAAGTATCCGCTAAAAATAAAGTTAAAAATAAACCTTTTAGAGAAAGCAACAATCAGTTTTTGATTGTTGCTTTCTTTTTTTTAATTCAATTAATAATTCTGTTCGTTGTTGTTTTAAATGGAATATATATGCACTTTTGTTGTGAAAAAATAGAGGGATAGGCATAAATTTTTAAATATTTTATATCCCAACCTATTTACTTACATTTACGTTCTGAATTTTTAAAACCAATCTAAAATTAATTAAATAATGGAACAGAATATCATCTTTATTCCCATAGTGCTGGCCATTTTAGGTCTTTTATTTATGCTCGTAAAAATGAGTTGGGTAAAAAAACAACCCGCCGGTAGTGAGCGTATGCAATCAATTTCAAAAAGTATTAAAGAAGGAGCGCTTGCCTTTTTAAGTGCCGAATATAGATTATTGGCAGTTTTTGCTGTAATTGCCGCCATTTTATTATTTATAATCTCAACTTTGGTTCCTTCAACAAGTTGGATGATTGTTCCAGCATTTTTTATTGGAGCCATTTTTTCAGCTCTTGCAGGAAATATAGGTATGCGTATAGCTACTGAAGCCAACGCAAGAACTGCTGAAGCTGCAAAAACCAGTTTGCCACAAGCCCTTAAAGTTTCCTTTGGAGGCGGTACAGTGATGGGGCTAGGTGTTGCAGGTCTAGCAGTGCTGGGGCTTAGTTTGTTCTTCTTATTTTTTACAAGTCAATTTCTTATAGAAGGCGGTGATTTTTATGCAGATATGACAATTGTTTTAGAAGCCTTGGCTGGTTTCTCTCTAGGAGCAGAGAGTATTGCCCTATTTGCTCGTGTAGGAGGAGGAATTTACACCAAAGCAGCCGATGTAGGTGCAGACCTAGTTGGAAAAGTAGAGGCAGGTATTCCTGAAGATGATCCTAGAAACCCTGCTACAATTGCAGATAATGTAGGAGATAACGTAGGAGATGTTGCGGGTATGGGTGCCGACCTTTTTGGTAGTTATGTTGCAACAGTTTTAGCTGCTATGGTATTGGGTAATTATGTAATAAGAGACATGAGTATAGATGGTCAATTTACCGATGCTTTTGGTAATATGGGACCAATCCTGTTACCAATTTTAATAGCTGGAGTTGGAATTTTAGCTTCTATCATCGGAACTTTTTTAGTTGGAATTAAAAATAACGACGCAAAAGAACCTCAAGTGCAAAAAGCTCTTGATATGGGTAACTGGACCGCAATTATCATAACCTTAATTGCAAGTTGGTTTTTAATAGACTGGATGTTACCTGAAACTATGAATATGAAGTTTTTTGGTGAAGGTGTTAAAGATATAGCAAGTATCAATGTCTTTTGGGCAGCGTGTATAGGATTAGCAGTTGGAGCATTGATTTCATTTGTAACGGCTTATTATACAAGTTTAGGTAAAAAACCAGTAATGGATATCGTTCAAAACTCATCAACAGGTGCTGCTACCAATATAATTGCTGGTCTGGCAGTAGGAATGAAATCTACATTCTGGAGTGTACTCCTTTTTGGAGCAGCAATTTATGGATCGTATGAATTAGCTGGTTTTTATGGTGTGGCTTTAGCAGCCTCTGCGATGATGGCTACCACAGCTATGCAATTAGCAATTGATGCTTTTGGACCTATTGCTGATAATGCAGGTGGTGTTGCCGAAATGAGCGAACTAGAACCACACGTAAGAGAACGTACCGATATTTTAGATTCTGTAGGAAACACAACAGCAGCAGTAGGAAAGGGGTTTGCAATCGCTTCTGCTGCATTAACAGCATTAGCATTATTTGCCGCTTATGTAACTTTTACCGGAATTGACGGAATCAATATTTTTAGAGCCGATGTTTTAGCTATGCTATTTATTGGAGGAATGATCCCGGTTGTATTTTCTGCCATGGCAATGAAGTCTGTGGGTAAAGCTGCTATGAAAATGGTACAAGAAGTACGTCGACAGTTTAAGGAAATACCAGGTATTATGGAGGGAACAGGAACTCCTGAGTATGGTAAATGTGTTGATATATCTACAAAAGCAGCATTGCAAGAAATGATACTACCTGGTTTATTAACTATAGTAACACCAATTATCATAGGATTGTTATTTGGTGCAGAACCATTAGGCGGTTATATGGCAGGTGTTTGTGTGAGTGGTGTAATGTGGGCTATATTTCAGAATAACGCTGGAGGAGCTTGGGATAACGCAAAAAAATCATTTGAAGCAGGTGTAGAAATTAACGGAGAAATGACTTATAAAGGTAGTGATGCTCACAAAGCAGCAGTTACTGGTGATACAGTAGGTGATCCGTTTAAAGATACATCAGGACCGTCTATGAACATTTTAATTAAGTTAACTTGTTTAGTAGGTTTAGTAATTGCACCGATATTGGGTGGTCATGGTATGAGCGATGAACTTGAAGGAGAAAATGTTTCAGAAGAAATGTATATGATTGATGAAGATGGAAACCAAACATTGTTAACCGATAATCAAGCAAAACAAGTAAAAGAAGTTTCAAAAGAAATTATGGTTAGTTTATCATCAAATGATACATTAACAACTGCAGATGTGACCATCAAAACAACAAAAGATGGCAAAACAACCACTGAAGAAAAAACTTTTACCGGCACAGAAGAGGAAGTTAATAAGCAGATTGAAGCACTTCGTGAATAAGTTAAAGCTTACTTTTCTTTGTTAAAATAAATGTAAACCCTGATTAATAGTCAGGGTTTTTTTATGTTTTTGTAGTATCTTTCAAATAATGAATTACGACGATTTAATAACATTGGGAATAGCTTTTGGCTTAGGTATGTTGGTTGGGTTACAACGTCAACGGACCGATAATAAAATGGCTGGCGTTAGAACGTTCACGCTTATTTCCATTCTTGGTGTTGTGTCAGGTTTTTTAAGTAGGGATTTTGACAATCCATTTATACTTCCGGTTATGGGTTTGGCTGTCACGGGATTACTTATCACCGCCAATATAATAAAGCTTAAAAAGTTAAATGAAGCCGATATAGGTCAAACCACCGAGGTTGCTGCCTTGCTTATGTTTGCTATTGGGGGCTATTTAGTACTTGGCGATCAAGTAATAGGTGTAGTGGTCGGTGGTGTTATGGCTGTACTATTATACGTAAAGAAGCATCTTCACGATTTTATTGAAAACTTAAAAGACAAAGACTTAGCAGCAATCATGACATTTGCTGGAATTTCATTGGTTATTTTACCAATACTACCAAATAAAACCTATGGCCCTTTAGATGTTATAAATCCGAAAAATATATGGTTAATGGTTACACTTATTGTAGGTATAAGTGTAATAGGATATTTTATTTACAAATTTGTAGGTAAAAAAGTAGGTGTTATTTCAAATGGGGTTTTAGGAGGCTTAATTAGTAGTACTGCAACCACAGTAAGCTATGCACGAAAAACTAAAGATGCCAAGAATATTGGAAAAATAGCAGCTTTTGTTATAACCGCGGCTTCTGCCATTGCATTGGTAAGGGTATTGATAGAAGTAGGGGTGGTCATCCCCGAAAAACTTCCTCAAATAATGTTACCAATCATAGTTGAGCTTATAATAATGATATTGTTGTGCGTAGGCTTATTTTATTTGTTTAACAATGACGAAAAAGATGATGAAATGCCAGAGCCTAAAAATCCCGCTCAATTTAAAAGTGCATTAATCTTCGGTCTTTTATATGGTTTTATTTTATTAGCTGTAGCATTTACAAAAGAAGAATTTGGTAATGAAGCTTTATATATTGTAGCAATAATAAGTGGATTGACAGATGTAGATGCTATTACACTTTCTTTGTCACAAACTATGAAGGGCGGAGGTTTGAATACCGAAACAGGATGGCGTTTAATCCTTTTAGCATCTCTTTCAAACTTACTTTTTAAAGGTATTATGGCAGCCGTCTTAGGAACAAAAGAATTAACAAAATGGATTGCAATCTCATTTGGTATATCCATTGCTGCAGGTTTATTATTAATGTGGTTGTGGCCGGAAACTTGGGTGTTGTAATATGGGGCTATTCAAAAAAGATCCATTACAAATAATTACTTTTCAAAGCTATGGAAAGAGCGATAAATTCTACATACGAGGAAGAGCCTTAGAAGATGAAAACATCGATCTTTCCAAAAATGGAATTTTCAGTTTGATAAAAAATACGTATAAACGCTTTGAAACCGATGAAATACCATTTACTAAGCTTAAAATAACATTGCCAGATGATTCGGTTTATTATACTGAAACTGATAAAAGGGGGTACTTCAAGTTTAAGGAGCACATTCCCGGTTTAGATAAACTTACCAACGAAGAAGGTTGGTTGCAATATGAAATTTCTTTTGATGAAACATTCCCAAATAGAATTATAAACAATCAAAACCGGTTTGCCGGCGAGATGCTTATTCCTTCAGAAAAAAGTCAATTTGGAGTTATTAGTGATATTGACGATACTATAATACATACAGGCGTTGCTTCATTTTTAAAATTAAAACTAGTTTTTAATACTTTTTTCAGAAATGCGGAAAGTAGGTCACCCCTAGAAGGTGCTTCAAAATTTTATCAATTGTTGCATCAAGGAAAGACTGGAGATGAAGCAAACCCATTATTTTATGTAAGCCACAGCCCTTGGAATTTATACCGATATTTAGAATTGTTTTTAAAAGCAAATAATTTTCCGAAAGGGCCGGTTTTATTGAGAAGCTTTCCAACTCCTTTCAGAAGAAAAAAAGAAGAAGAGAAACCACAAAAACAGAAAGAAATTCTCAACATTCTAAAAACCTACCCAGATAAAAGTTTTATTTTAATTGGTGACAGTGGCGAGCATGATGCTGATATTTATATAGAAATAGCTGAAAAATACCCAAAACAAATTAAGGCAATCTACTTACGGAGTGTGAAACACAAAAAGAAAATGAAGCGTATTAAAAGTTTGTTCTTAAATTATGATACAACACCTGCTTTATTGGTAGAAGATAGTAAAGAAGCTATCGAGCACGCAAAAACGCAAGGGTTTATATAGACTTAAAATAGTTATAGGTGGCATACTGCGCCCTAACTTCGGGCTTACTGTGCTCTACATATTCGTTTTTCTGGTCGGGATCAATTATTCGTGCTTTTACATTATCGTTTAATTGAATCTCTATTAATTCCCTGATTGTGTTGTGGTGGTCTTGATCTAAAATAGGTGTTACCACTTCAATACGGTGGCTTAAGTTACGTTTCATCCAATCTGCACTACCAATGTACATCTTCTCGTTACCATCATTTCCGAAGATATATATCCGTCCGTGTTCTAAAAACCGATCAAGGATACTGGTTATATAGATGTTTTCGCTTTGCCCTTTAATACCTGCTACAAGTGAGCAAATACCACGTACCAATAACCTTATTTTTACACCGGCATTGCTTGCCTTATACAAGAGCTTGATCATATCTTTATCTTGCAGGCTATTCATTTTGGCAATAATATAAGCGTCTTTGCCCGCTTTAGCGAGTTCCATTTCGTTTTCTATTAAATCTTCAAATGTATCTCGCAAGGTGAAAGGAGAAATAAGTAATTTATCTGGTTTAGGAATAATCATTTTACCCTGTAATACTAGAAAAAGTTTGTCAAGGTCTTCTGTAATTTCTTTTTCGGCAGTCATAATGCCAAAATCAGTATATACCTTTGCTGTATTTTCGTTAAAATTACCCGTGGCTATATACCCGTATCGTTTAATTTTTTTATCGGTTTCCCGTTCAATACATAAAATTTTTGAGTGAATTTTAATCGCGGGGAAACTATAAATAACATGGGCTCCATTTTCTTCAAAAATTTTTCCCCATTTTAAGTTGTTGTGTTCATCAAAACGAGCTTTTACTTCTATAAAAACGACAACTTCTTTTCCGTTTTTGGCAGCTTTGGCAATGGCATCATTAAGTCTTGATTCACTTGCTGCACGGTAAATTGTCATTTTTATTGTAGTAACCTTTGGGTCGTCTGCGGCTTCTTCTAGTAATTTGATAACTGGTTCAAAATCTTGATACGGATAATGAATAAGTTGATCTTTTTCATCTATAGCCTTAAATACAGAATCACAATCTGACAAAACCGGGTGTGGTAAGGGTGGTAACGCTTCTACAGATAAGTTTTTTGATGTAGGGTTTGGAAACTCAAAAAAGTCTTTAAAATTATGATATACACCGCCATTTACTATATCTGTATTGTATACTTCTAGAGCATTTTTTAAGGTTTCTTGAAACTCTTTTGGCATTTTGCTATCAATAAGCAGCCTTGTTGGTTGTCCGGTATCACGTTTGGGAAGTGATTTTTTTATTTTTTCCATCACATTTCCAGAAAACTCATCTTCAATATACAGCTCGGCATCACGAGATTTTTTTATTGAATAAAATGTGATGTTTTCTTCCTTTTGAGGGGTTTGCCTTAGGTTATATTTTAAAATATCATCGATAAATGTGATAAAATGTTTCCCGTTATGCTTCGGAAATGTAAAAAAACGAGGTTCGTCTTCAGGTATTTTAACCAGTTTAAAAGACTCATTGTTTAACTGTGCTGTGAGATATAAGGCTTCATTTTCTATAAATACGGTCTCGTTTGCAGAACATTGATTATAACTTACCTCAATCTTTTCTTTAAGTGTATCTTCAAAATAGGTTTTGGCTATTTCTTTTTGTGTGGCAGAAAACTCTTTATAGTCAATAAGATAAATATTTTCTTTTTTTAAATCTTGAACAATTTGATTTTTGAAAATATCACCAAATTCTTCTTGTTGCAGCTCAACTTGTTTTTTTATTTCTTTTAAAACCTTATTGGGCTTGGTAATGAGTTTTTTTCTGAAAGGTTTTTCGATTTCTTTAATCTGTCGAATATCTGACACACGCACTCTAAAAAACTCATCTAGATTTGATGAAAATATTGCTAAAAACTTGATGCGTTCGTATAAAGGATTTCGTTTATCTGCTGCTTCTTGCAACACTCTGTGATTAAACCGTAACCAAGATAAATCGCGGTGGTAATATTTTGTGTTATATAGTTTTGCCATGGAATGCCCACATTGATGGGTATTTCTTTAATTCAAAAATCAATTTCTACCAAAGAAAATCAATTTGGTATAAAACAGGTGTTTTGGAAATGTTAAGTTTTGAAGATTAAATAGCAATCTACGTTTTAAAACAATCCGTGTAGCTCGGCGTCAATTTTACTTATTACTTGCCCTAAATGTTCTGGATCATCAACAAAGTTCAAATTATCTACATCAAGAATGATAAGGTTGCCTTTGTCATAATCATGTATCCAGGCTTCATAACGCTCATTTAATCTGCTTAAGTAATCTATGCTTATCGAGTTTTCATAATCACGACCGCGTTTGTGAATTTGATTTACCAAGTTGGGTATAGAGCTGCGTAGGTAAATCAATAAATCGGGACCTTCGGTTACACTTTCCATAAGATCAAAAAGAGACCGGTAGTTTTCATAATCACGATTGGTCATTAAACCCATTGCGTGTAGGTTGGGTGCAAAAATGTAGGCGTCTTCATAAATGGTGCGATCTTGAATAACATCTTTGCCTTTTTCACGAATTTCAAGAATTTGTCTAAAACGACTGTTCAAAAAATAAATTTGCAGGTTAAAAGACCAACGAGCCATTTGATTGTAAAAATCATCTAGATAAGGATTGTCTTCCACGTCTTCAAATTGAGGCTTCCATTTGTAGTGTTTTGCCAATAAACGAGTTAAGGTTGTTTTTCCGGAGCCTATATTTCCTGCAATTGCAACGTGCATATTTTTTACTTCTTAGGTTGTTTTAGTTTTAGAGTATGGATGTTTTTTCCGTCATAAATATACAGGAATTCCTGTGTAAGGTGCAAGTCTTTTATGGTTATTTCGGGGGTTGAAATTTTTACGGCTTCGGGATATTTTTTTGCGCTTCCTTCACTTATTTCGGCTAGATAATATAAGGTGTTATTCTTGAGGCCTAATACTTTTTCATCTTGCTGAATTACTTTTTTAAAACCTTTGGCTTCTATTTCAGAAAGTAGACTTCCGTAGATATTAAACACTCTCAATTTGTTGTCTGTAAGTAAATAACAATAATTAAAATTACTGGTTTGAGATATTAAATTACCTGGAAAAGGTTGTGAAACAAGTGAGTTTTTTAACGTTCGGTAATTAAATAGTTCTAGTTGTTGTGTGTCTACATTAAAAACCCACAGTCTATTGTTACCAGCATTTGTGGCGTTGTTGATATTAAAAAAATCAGGTAGGTTGTTAAAATTAATTCGTTCAATTTCATTTAATCTATTATCTAGAAGGACAACTGTATTTGTGTTTTCATAAAAAAGAACGATGTTTAATGGGTTGATAATGTCTACAGATGTGGGAGGTCCAAGCTGCAGGTCATTAAACATAAAATCACCATCAACACCTGTTTTATGTAGTTCCATATTAGTGATGAAATACATATTATCGTATGAATCTACACCTACAAAGGTATTTGCAGATAACGGAGTTTTTGATACATACTCAGCCTGTTGCGCAATAAGCACAGTATTAAAAAATATGAAGAAGAGATACAACGCTTTCATAGGGAGTTCAAGATACAAAAAGCGTGCTATAATTGAGGAGTTGTATTAAGCTATTCTAGCTTGTTGGTATTTTTGACTTGCTTTTTTTGCAATTTTTTGATATTTCTTATCTGCTTCTTCTGCACGTAAACGTTGCTTTTCTGCTACCGAAGCAATGACTCTAAAAGAATTCATGTACTCTTCTTGAAGATCATAGACCGTTTCAGCAAGTTTGAGCAATTCTTGACTTTCATTTTCAGAGAGTTTCTCTTTAATTTTTTTTGAAAGCGAAAGAATCTCATCACTTAAAGAATCAAACTTGTCTTGGTTTGTTAAAAAGGTAGATAAAATACTTTCTAATTCTTGATTGGTCTCTTTTGCGTTGCTTTTCAGTTGCTTAGCTTCTTTGCTTGTTTGGTATTTTTGGTTAGTTGAAAAAAATCCCATGGTTACATTATTTGTTGCGTAAGATAATAAAAAAACTCTATTGTAGCGTATTTCTTACACAAATTTACGTATTAACACGTACTTAAGTATGTGTGGTTTACTTATTTAGTATCTTTAAATAAAAAAATGCGCAACATTCTGCTTGGTGCTGTGCTAGCACTTATTATCGTCTTTGGTCTACGTTATTGTGAGCATAAAAAAGATGAGAAAGAAACACTAGCTGCCAATACAGCTCTTATACAACAAGAATTAAAAAATGTAGGTAAACTCATTGTTACCGAAGGAACTTATGCTCAGGTTTTTACCTATGAAGACTGGAAAAAGTTTTACATCGATTTTTTTTCAGCACGTAAAAAAGCACTAATTGTTGTGAATGCAAAAGCCACAATAGCTTATGATTTGAGTAAAATCACTACTGAAATTGATCAAGTAAATAAAACGGTTACCATTACAAACATTCCCGAACCAGAATTAAATATTAATCCCAATATTGAATATTATGATGTACAACAAGATTATTTAAATCAATTTGAAGCAGACGATTACAATGTTATTAAAAATAAGATTAAAGCCTCTCTTCAGAAAAAAATTAAAGCATCAGAACTGGTGAAAAACGCAGAAAACAGATTAATTTCTGAATTGCAAAAAATTTACATTCTTACCAATTCTATGGGATGGACGCTGGAGTACAAAAGTGAGCCCATTAAAAACGAAACAGATTTAGAAAAAATCAAGCTTTAGCGCTTCTTTCAAAAAATTGCTGTTATATTTTTTTATTCAAGGATTTCCATCCGCCACCGTTTATGGCTTCAATATCGTGATTTTGTAATATTTTTGCCGCATTTCCACTTCGTACGCCGCTTGCGCAACAAGTAATAACGGGTTTATTCCACTTTTTTATTTCAGAAATGGAAGATGAAATCTCATTTAAAGGAATATGTTTTGACCCCTCAATGGAGCCTGAGTTGTATTCTTTTTGAGTTCTAACGTCCAAAATTACTGCGTCTCGATTTTTAAAAGCTTTAATTTGCTTTGTATTTGTGCCAAATAAAAAATCTAATAAGCCCATACTTTAATTACTTATTTGTGTAGCATTATTTTCAATCAATGATAACCCATCATCTATTAAGTGAGCGACTTTGGGCCGCTGTTTTTTAAGTAATAATAAATGATTAAGCACTTTTTCTGAAATAGGTGTTTCTACTGTAGCTATTAACTCATAAATTTCTAACGGTAATAACCAGTCTTTTGTAAACTCTCTTTCAACAATAGAAAATATTGAGGTTAAGCGTTTTATTTTTTCTTCTGAAACCATTTCATCATCATCTCTAATTGATCTAACTTGATTGTAAAGCTCATTCAACGTTTGATCCTTTTCTGAAAGTTTTGACTGATTTGTTTTGGTTTCGCTAAGTTTATGAAGTGAAATAGGAAACGATAAATAATCTGCTGCTCCAGCAAAAGCGGCAACTATCTCTTTGCCAACGGCCATATCAAAATCACCCATTTCTGGAGAAAATAATACCTCATCTTTATATGTTACTGTACAATTGGTAAATTGAATAAGCATAAGTTCGCCTTTAAGATTTCGCATACCGGTCACATTGAGACCTTCAACCGTAATACCACTTTCAAATTCAAATGATATAGGCTTGCCATCATAAAAATTATAGGCTTGTAAGTCACGTGGCCCCATATTTTCAATAGCAAGATTAATTTTTTTGAGTTTTCCCAATGGAGATCCAAAACCGTTGGTATGACGGCTTATTCCATGGCCAATAACTTCCTTTTCTCGATACGCAAGCGCGGTAGGGCCATTTGTTTCAAAATAAACTACTTCATTGTCTTCATTTTGAATCATCCTACTGAAATGACCACTTATTTGTAAGCCGGTACTCAACTCAATTGTACCTAACTGTTTTGAATTGATTAATTTTTTTAATCCGCGCCAACCCCCTTTTCTTACAGCCATAGTATTGGCAAATTCTTCTAGAACTTCTTGCAAGTATGCAAAGTCTGGTGTTACATAAAGTTGAGGTTGCGGTTTTGTAATATCAAACTCTTGATAGGCTGCGTCTATAGAATAAGGTATTTTTTTTACTTCATCTTTCATACACCAAGTACTTTCTCCAATGGAAGAAAGCAATCCTGCTCCGTAGATTTTTGGTTTGTCGGGTGTGCCAATTAAGCCATATTCAACGGTCCACCAATGTAAATTCCGAATTAATGCAATTTCAGAAGGTTCTACTTTTTTATGTTGAAGAGCGTCAACACGTTTTTCTGCATTTTGAATCATAGTATCAGATATGCCTTCAGCTTCTTTCAAGATAGATAACTCTCGAACAGCTTCATACAATTCCATATCGTGGGCACTCGATATCGCTTTGGCGCCAATCTCTCCAAAACGGCGTAAATACTCAGCATAATCAGGGCTTGCGATAATTGGGGCGTGACCGGCTCCTTCATGAATTATATCGGGCGCTGGAGTGTATTCAATATTTTCAAGTTGGCGAATGTCACTTGCAATTACCAAAACTTTATACGCTTGAAACTCCATAAAAGCATTTGGTGGGATAAAACCATCAACGGCAACTGCAGCCCAGCCTATTTCTTTTAAAATACGATTCATACCATACATAGATGGAATGGTATCTATAGATATACCGGTTTTTTTAAGGCCTTCTACATAACTTTCATGCGCAACTTTACTCAAATAATCCACATTTTTACGCATTACATACCTCCATACAGCTTGATTTATGGGAGTGTATTGGTCATAATCCTGTGGTTTAATGTATTGTTTTAAATGTGGCGGTAACCGCTCTAGTAATTCGTTTGTTTCAATCTGCGCTTTCATAGGTGTCAAAAATAACGAATAAAGTACTACTTAAATATATTTTCATATCTTAAAAACAGATTTGTAAAGGCGGTTGTAAAATCTGTATCTTGCAACAACTTATGAAACCCGCGTCTAGAAAATCTGAAATTATAACAACAGCATCTCAATTGTTTAAAGAGAAAGGATATAATGCGGTGTCAATGCGTGATATTGCTCAAACAATGGGTATCAAAGCATCAAGCTTGTACAATCATATTTCAGGAAAACAAGAAATACTATCTACGCTTATTTTAAAAGTAGCCAGAGAGTTTACAACCGGAATGCAACAAGTGGTTGAGCAGGATTTGTCTGCTGTTGAAAAAATTGAAAAAGTCATTAGCTTTCACATTGATATTACAGTTACGTATTCAGATGCGTTAGCAGCGTTAAATAACGATTGGATGCATCTTGCAGATGAAGAGTTGCAACAATTTATAACAATGCGTGATGATTATGAAGAAAACGTGCGAAAGATTATTAAAAAAGGTATTGACAAAGGTGAAATTGAACCTAGGCACCCAGAAGTAATTTTATTTTCAATACTTTCAACCTTACGTACACTATATCTATGGTATGAGAAGAGAGGTAAGCTAGATGAAAATATTCTCAAAAAAGACATGGTTGCCGTTCTCTTAAAAGGAATTGTAAAGTAAAAACTGTTGCTAAAAGGTGTATTTTAAATTATTTTTGAAAAAAAAATATGCTGCATCGTATTATATTATCACTAAGTTGTATCGTTTTTTCGGCATCAATTTTGGCTCAAAATGAAACTCTGCTAGATACAACCCAAACACATTTAGAAACCAATAAATTAACAACCTGGGATTTAGTTAAAAACGATGCTTCTTTAGCTTGGGGAGGTTTCAAACACGTATATTCAAGACCCTTTCATTGGCAAAAAGACGATATTGCCATAGCGTCAGGTGTGATTTTAGGCGTTGCAGGCTTAAATCTTATTGATGAAGATGCAAATAGGTATTTTAATAAGCAAGGCGAGAAAATTCCAGATGTAATTCACGATATAGGTTTTTATTTTGGTAGTCCTCAAAATAATTACGGTTTAACCGGAGGTTTGTATTTGGTTGGATTGTTTACGAAAAGTGAAAAACTACGCCGCACAGGTATTTTAATGATTACGGCAGCAAGTGCAGCAGGGCTCGTACAAACAGTTTCAAAAACTGCTTTTGGTCGCGCAAGACCAAAAGCAGGAGGTAAGTTTACTTTTAAACCTTTTAGTAGTGAAGGTGCCTACCATTCTTTTCCGTCGGGGCATACAATACTGGCTTTTACCACACTTTATTCGCTATCCAAACAATTTGATAATATATGGGTAAAAGCTGGCTTAATAGCAGTAGGTATGGTCTCGCCTGTATCTAGATTATGGGCAGGTGCACATTGGCTTACCGATGTTGCTTTAAGTACTGCCTTAACTGTTGTGGTAGTAGATGCTGTAGATAATTACCTAGATAAAAATATGAAACCCGATGCGGTATTACTTTCTGAAAAGCAAGCTAGCAATAAAATTTCTTGGCGTTTTCAGTTAGGAGCAGGAACTGTAGGTTTAAAAGGTACTTTTTAAAACAAAACAAGAATGCAGCCCAATAATTTTACTACAGAATTCTTCGGAATTGGAATACAGAACGGTAAAACTCCAGAAAACTTAGGGGTTTTATGGCGTACTGCTCAAAACATGGGTGCTAGCTTTATTTTCACTATAGGAAATCGTTATGCAAATCAAGCTAGTGATACGCATAACTCGGTAAAATCACTTCCATATTTTCACTATCAAACTTTTGAAGATTTTTATAAACACTTACCAAAGGGATGTCGCATAGTTGGTGTTGAGAAAACTGAAAAAGCTGTGCAGTTAGATACCTTTAATCACCCAAAAAGATGTGTTTATTTATTGGGAGCAGAAGATCACGGACTCTCCAACCAAGCGATAGAAAAATCACATTTTTTAGTTCAATTTCCTTCAGAAAAAAGTTTGAATGTCGCAGTAGCCGGAAGCATAATTTTATACGATAGAGGCAGAGACAAAGCAAAAGTTTAGTATATTATATCTAGACTATTGAAATAGAAAAAGTAAGTATTTTAAAAAAAAACACCCGTTTTCGGGCTTAATGTTATGAGTAGAGGATTTGTAAAAGAAGGCGATCAAGAAGAACCTCCTATGATTCCACCAAGGGCAGCTTTACCTGATGGTGTAGTGAATTACGTGACACCCAGCGGATTGAAACAGCTTCAACAAGAACGAGAAAGGTTACAATCTGAAATTAAAAAATTACCTATTACAGATGAACGCGAGCGCAGAAGAGCGCTTGCAGTTATAGAAGGAAAGTTAAAGCTTCTTAATGAGCGATTACAATCTGCTCGTATGTTACAACCCACAGACCAACCTCAAGAAGAGGTGAGATTTGGTGCTTCGGTTACACTTAAAAACCAAAATAGCAATACAACACAGCAATTTACAATTGTTGGCGTAGATGAAGCCGATGTAACAAAAGGTAAAATTGCATTTGTAGCCCCTATTGCAAGGGCGGTAACCGGTGCAAAAATAGGTGAAACAGTAGATTTTAAATTAGGAAATGAAATTAGAAAATTAACTGTTTTAAAAATTTCATACACATAAAAAAAAGCCTTGTTAAACAACAAGGCTTTTCAGTTTTTTGATAGTTGCAATCTACTCCTCAAAAGGAATAAATTCAAAATTTTGACCACCTACTGAGGCTTCTACGCTCAAACCGGCTTTTGGCATAGTAAACACCGCAACACCGTATCTATAATTGGCATCAATAGAAGCACCATCTTTTACCAATACAGCAGAGGCTTTGGCAGAAAGCTCAAAGTCATCATCTTTGAAGCGTTGAAAGGCTTCTTCACTATTAAACAAAATTGCTTCACTATAAGCTTCACCACCAATTTGTGCGCCAACATCAATTTTTTTCATTTTGGCCATTCCTATTAATTTTCCGTTTTCATACACGGCTCCATTACCTGAAGCGCCACCTACTATAAAAGCACCTTCACCTACATTTGGAAAAATCACATAAGCATCAGCTTCAGCAAAATAAGTTGCCATAGATTTATTTTTTTCAATAAACGCTTGCTTAGCTCTTTCGGCATCTTTTATAATTTTTTTGTCTTTATTATTTTGTGCAAATAGCGTTAAGCTGAAGCACATCATCAGTACTAGTATAAAATTATTCTTTTTCATAATTAGGTTTTTTTGTTTTCTAAATTAAAAGTAATTAATAGAGGCAGGTTTCATAGTTAATGAGCTGTTATTGTTATGAAAAAGAAACCCTAATTTTTTAATATCCTGAAATGCGATATTTTGTATTTATGATATGTATGAGACTAATTCAAATTAAAGTACCTTTGTAAAAAACAGCTATATGTCTCACAAAGCAGGATTTGTAAATATTATTGGTAATCCAAATGTTGGAAAAAGCACGTTAATGAATGCATTTATTGGCGAGCGACTTTCTATAATTACCAGCAAAGCTCAAACCACACGTCACCGTATTTTAGGAATTGTAAATGGTGATGATTTTCAAGTGATTTTAAGTGACACTCCGGGTATTATTAAGCCGGCTTATCAGTTACAGGAAAACATGATGGAGTTTGTAAAATCTGCTTTTGAAGACGCTGACATTTTACTGTACTTGGTTGAACTGGGTGAAAAAGATCTTAAAGATGAAGCTTTTTTTAATAAAATAAAAAATGCCAATATTCCGGTGTTGTTGCTTATTAATAAGATTGATAAAGGTAATGAAGAAAAATTGACCGAAGCGCTTAGCCTATGGCAAGAAAAAGTACCAAATGCTGAAATTTTTGCCATTTCGGCATTAGAAAATTTTGGTGTTCAAGAGGTTTTTAAACGCATTATTGAATTACTACCAGAGTCGCCCGCTTTTTACCCAAAAGATCAATTAACAGATAAGCCTGAACGCTTTTTTGTAAATGAAACTATTAGGGAAAAAATCTTATTGCACTATAAAAAAGAGATTCCTTATTCGGTAGAAATTGATACAGAAGAGTTTTTTGAAGATGATAACATCATTCGCATTAGAAGTGTGATTATGGTAGAACGTGAAACCCAAAAAGGAATTATTATAGGTCACAAAGGTTCAGCATTAAAACGCGTAGGAATTGAAGCTAGGAAAGATTTGGAAAAATTCTTCGGAAAACAAATTCACCTTGAAACCTACGTAAAAGTCAATAAAAACTGGCGTAATGATGATAAGCAATTGCGTCGTTTTGGGTATAACCAAAATTAATTGGCATCATACGTAAGCTTCATAGTAATAGAAGCTGTTTTCTCTTTTGAAGAGGTGTTGTAAGTACCACCCCAAGAATATTCTTCATTGCTGTTTTGACCAATAATTTGAAAAACTCCCATATCTGCAGAGAGTAGATCACCCAATTCGCCACCAGAATTTTCTGCAATTTTCTCAGCTCGTTCTTTTGCATCTGCCGTAGCTTCAGAAATCATTTCAATTTTTAGATCTGCCAATTTGGTGTAGTAATATCTTGGAGATTGTGAGTAAAACTGAATACCTTTATTGAGCAACTCAGTTATTTCACGAGAAATATCTTCTACTTTTTCAACATCTTTAGAGTCTATTTGAAGCGATTGTGTCAATACATAACCCAAAAACTCTTCTCCGGCATATTCTCCTTGTGCATTGTATTTTGCTCTCATGTTTTTTCGACTGCTTACCGCGTTAAATACAAGCTCATCTTTGGTAATTCCCTTTGATAACAGATAATCTGTAATTACAGTTTTATCAGCTTCAAGATCGCTATATGCTTGTTGAAGGTTACTACTTTCTTTTGAAAAAGAACCTTCCCATACAATTAAATCTGAAGTAAAATCGGTTTTTCCCAATCCAGTAACAGAAATAGTTCCATCTGCTTTGTTTCTGTTCATGATTGAATTTCCTAAAAGAAATGCTGAAATAACAATGGCTACTGAAAAAATAAGCGCTACAACGGCGTTTTTCATACTTTATATTTTTTTATTGACACATATAAATATAACGAAATCATATGCATATCATTATATTTGCACAAAATTTTAATTGAATGGGAAACATTGTAGCTATAGTAGGAAGGCCAAACGTTGGTAAATCTACATTTTTTAATAGATTAATTCAACGTAGAGAAGCTATAACCGATGCAGTTAGCGGTGTGACTCGTGATCGTCATTACGGAAAAAGTGACTGGAACGGTAAAGAGTTTTCATTAATTGATACCGGCGGTTATGTAAAAGGAAGTGACGATGTTTTTGAAGCTGAAATTGATAAACAAGTTGAATTGGCCATTGAAGAAGCAGATGCTATAATTTTTATGGTTGATGTAGAAAGTGGTCTCACCGGTATGGATGAAGAAGTGGCAACACTTTTAAGAAGATCAAAAAAACCATACTTTTTGGCCGTTAATAAAGTAGATAGTGCTACTCGTGAAAATGACGCCGTTGAGTTTTACTCGCTAGGAGTAGACAAATACTACACACTCTCTAGTATTAACGGTAGCGGAACAGGAGAACTACTTGATGATTTGGTAAAAGTCTTACCCGATACTCAAGAGGATGATGAAAACGAATTACCAAGATTTGCAGTTGTAGGGAGACCAAATGCAGGTAAATCATCATTTATCAATACATTGATAGGAGAAGATCGATACATCGTGACCGATATTGCCGGAACTACACGTGATAGTATTGACACACGTTACAATAGATTTGGTTTTGAATTTAACTTAGTTGATACGGCAGGTATACGAAGAAAAAGCAAAGTAAAAGAAGACCTAGAGTTTTACTCTGTAATGAGAAGTGTTAGAGCCATAGAACATTGTGATGTGGTGATTTTAGTTTTTGATGCTACGCGTGGTTTTGATGGTCAGGTTCAAAATATCTTCTGGTTGGCTCAGCGCAATAATAAAGGGATTGTGATTCTTGCAAATAAATGGGATTTGGTTGAAAAAGAATCAAAAACAGTAAAAGAATTTGAACAACGCATTCGTCGTGAGTGTGAGCCCTTCACAGATGTTCCAATTGTTTTTATGTCTGTTTTAAACAAACAACGTATTTATAAAGCAATAGAAACTGCGGTTGAGGTCTATAAAAACCGAAGCAAACGCATTAAAACCAGTAAACTTAATGATGTGTTGTTACCAATCATTCAAGCTACGCCACCACCTCAATACAAGGGAAAATACGTAAAAATTAAATTTATTACACAGTTGCCAACACCGTATCCAAGTTTTGCTTTTTTTGCCAATCTTCCACAATACGTTAAAGATCCATATAAGCGATTTTTAGAAAATAAACTACGGCAACATTTTGATTTTACCGGGGTTCCAGTTACGGTTTACCTTAGAAAGAAATAAGTTGTTTTTAGATTGATTTATAACAATTAGTTATTACTTTCGTTGATTGTATAACTAACATTCATCAATCAAATTAAACCTATGAAGAAATTTCTTTTAGTGTTATTTCTTTTAGTGTCTACTATTTCAATTTCACAGACAAAAGTTTTTAACATTTCAGGACAGCTTGTTTCCAAAGAAAAAAAACAACCTCTAGAATCTGCAACCGTTTATTTACAGCGTGTAAAAGACAGCTCATTAGTAACTTATACCATTTCAGATAAAGACGGAGATTTTCTTTTAAAAGGAAGAACCGGCGATGATAATCTTAATTTATATATCTCTTATGTTGGTTATAAAACATATTTTAAAACCATCGTAATAGATAACGAAACCATCAATCTAGGAGAAATTCCTCTTGCCGAAGATGATAATATGCTCGACGAAGTACTTATCAAATCTCAAGCTCCGGTAACTGTAAAGAAGGATACACTAGAATTTAATGTTGCTTCCTTCAAAACAAAAAAAGACGCCAATGTTGAAGATTTACTAAAAGAATTACCCGGCGTTGAGGTAGATGCGCAAGGTAACATTAAAGTAAATGGTAAACCGGTTAATAAAATATTGGTGAATGGTAAACCTTTTTTTGGGGATGATCCTACTATTGCTACTCGAAATTTAACAAAAGAAATTGTTGATAAAATACAGGTTACTGATACCAAAACAGAGTCTGAAGCATTTACAGGTGAAGAAGGTGATGAAGAAAACAAAACAATAAATATAACCATTGACGAAGAAAAGAATAAAGGAATCTTTGGTAGGGTTGCAGGTGGAGTAGGGACAGATGATCGTTTTGAATATGCCGGACTTCTCAACTATTTTGATAATGATATACGAATTAGTGCTCTTGCCGGTGGTAATAACATTAATTCACCAGGTTTTAGCTTTGGCGAAATTCAAAAAATGTTTGGCAACGCACGCTATTTGAGAGTTAATGAAAACGGAACATTCAACATTGATGGTAGAAGTTTTGGTGGTGGTCAAGGTATTACAAATTCTCGTACTGCAGGTGCCAATTATGCTGATGATTTTGGGAAAGAAACAGACTTGACAGCAGATTATTTTTACTCTGCAGCCAATTCGTTTAATGATGAAATAAGAAATAGAGAAAATATTCTTCCAGATGATCGGTACTTCTCAAATACTACATCAAACAACCAAAGTAATACCGATAACCATGCGGCAAATTTGCAGTTTAAAACACAACTAGATTCGACATTTCTTATTAATATAAGACCACAATTTAGATACAATACTGGAGACTCTTATTTTACAAATTCTGAAGAAACCAGACGTTTAAATGGTGAGTTAACCAACCAGTCAACCACAGAACGTAGTTCTGAAAATATTCAGAAATCATTTGAAAACAGACTTACAGCAACCAAAAAGTATGGCTCAAAAGGTGGTTTTTTTAGATTAACTATTGAAAACCAAATAGAAGATTCAGATCTTGAAAATACAATTAACTCAAACACTGAAATATTTGGCGACACTCCCGAAACGATAACCCGAAACCAAATTACAGATGGAGAGCAAAGCTCAAATCAATATGAAATACGCCCAGAGGTAAGACTTCCACTACTAGCCAAGAAATTATTTTTGGAGGTTGAATATTCATATGAATATGATAAAAGAGAAGATAAACAAAGTGTTTTTGATTTTGATGAAGCGTCACAAATGTTTTCAAACTTCAACCTTAATCAAAGTACAGACTTTACAAATACCAATCAAAGTTCAAGACCCGAAATAGGTTTGCGTTATTCTGGAGAAAAGTTGAGAACCGGTGTAGAAGTAGGTTATGTAATGCGAACTCTTGAAAGTGATGATGCGTTGCGGGATATAAATTTTACAAATGATTTTGACGCTGTAGAACTTTCAGCAAATCTTAGTTATAGCTTTAGTCAAAAACTGCGATTGTATTCAGGTTATTATTTACGTAATAACGCTCCGGGAGTTTCACAACTATCTCCTTTTGTAGATGTTTCAGATCCGCTTAACATTGTTCAGGGTAATCCCAATTTGAGTCCGTCAAACAGTCACAACGTTTATATGGGCTTGAATAATTATGACTTTCAAACCAAATCTGGTTTTTATAGTAACCTAAATGCAAGTTTTGCCAATGATCGAGTGGTTTCAAAAACAACTATTGATGAAAACTTTGTTCGTAGCACTACATTTGCCAATGTAGATGGTAATTATAATTTTAATGTAAATGCCGGCTATAATAAAACTATAAAAATTGACAGTGTAAAGAGTATAAAATATAGAGTAGCTGCATATGTAAACGGAAACAGAAATGTAAATTTTAATAATGAAGTGCAGTATGCAAGTCGTACCATTACTTATACACCCAATGTGAGTGTAGGCTTCACTTGGGACAACCTTTTTGAAATAAGACCTTCTTATGAAATTTCATTTAATGATAACACTTTTAATCTAGATCTTTTTGAAGATAGAAGTTATGTGCAACATCAATTTCAATTAGAAACCACCACAAGTTTCCCCAAAAAACTAGAATGGAATAATGATATTACATATAGTTATAATTCAGACATTGCGCCAGGATTTCAAAAAGATGCTATTTTCTGGAATGCAACCTTATCTTATTCAATTTTAAAAGATAAAGGTTTGGTCACTGTAAAAGCCTATGATATTTTAAATCAAAACACCAACGCGCGACGTACTTCAACCGAAGATTATATACAAGATGTTCAAAGTACAGTTTTACAACGGTATTTTATGGTTGGCTTCAGTTATAAGTTTAATACACTAGGAAAAAAAGGAGAAACTAGAGATAGTAACTTTTGGTTTGACTAATAAACGTTGAAGCTAAAAGAAGAAATTTTACCTAAAAACATATTTTCTGAAATACTGAAACTACCAACCTCCAGAAGCACCACCGCCACCAAAACCGCCGCCGCCAAAGCCACCACCGAAGCCGCCGCCTCCACCGCTAAAGCCGCCACCACCGAAGCCACCACCGCCAAAGCCGCCGGTGCGCCCCATACTACTTAAAATAATAACATCAAGTAAACTGCTGCCACGACCACCTTTGCCACCACCGCGACCGCCTTTTTTGGAACTTAAGGCGATAATAATAATGATGAATATGATAACAATAAAAATAAACTGACCACTACCGCCAGATTTTTTATTAAACTCTCTGTCTTCTTTAAACTCACCGTTTAACGCATCAAAAATAGCATCGACTCCATTGTCTAAACCCGAATAAAAATCACCTTTTTTAAATTCAGGAATCATGATTCTATTAATAATTCGCTCAGCCATCAAATCGGTGATTCGATATTCAATACCGTAGCCGGTATTAATGTCTATTCTTCGATCATCTTTGGCTAATAAAATTAAAATTCCATTGTCTTCATCTTGTTGTCCTATTCCCCATTTTTGGCCCCATTTGGCTCCTAGTAATGAAATATCTTCACCTTTTGTACTGCTTATTATGGCAACTACAATTTGAGTAGAAGTAGAATCTGCATATCGTATTAACTTATTTTCTAGATTGCTTTGTTGAGAAGCATTTAATAAATCTATGTAATCATAAAGCGAGGTCTGTTCACTTTGTTTGCTTGGTTTTGGCGGAATATCAAATTGCGCAACACTTGCTTCAGAAATAAATAAAGTGATGATAAAAAAGAATAGGAAGTTATATTTCTGAAATTGTATGCGCATATTAAAAAATTGATTTTTCGTCTCGTTATTACAATACGAAAGGTCTTGTTATCCTACTGAAATATCATCGGGTAATTCGTTGATGTCACCTTTTTGATATGGAAAATGTTTTTGTAGTTGTTCGCCAGCCATTAAAATACCGTCAATAAGGCCTTGTTCCATATTTCCTTTTTTGAATTGACTGATGATAGTGTCTTTTGTACTTTCCCAAAAATCTGGAGCTACTACATCATTAATTCCGCTATCACCAAGAATGACTAGGGTGCGATCTTCTACGGCAACATAAATTAACACACCATTACTTTGCTTGGTATTGTTCATGTGTAACATATCAAAAACTTCGGCGGCGCGTTCAAAAGGGTCAATCTCGCTATGTGCTTCAAGATGCACACGCACTTCGCCGGAGGTGTTTTTTTCGGCTTTACGTATCGCTTCAATGATATCGGCTTCGGCTTCAGCCGAAAGAAAATCTTCTACTTTAGACATGTACTATGTGGTTTGTTAACTGTTAAAATCAAATTCTACATCGGGAGCGTTTTCAGTTCCTGCATCTGCTTCAAAGTAGGCTTTACGCTCAAAACCTAAAATACTTGCTGCAATGGTAGTAGGAAATTGTCTTATTTCAGAATTAAATACACGTGCTTGCTCGTTAAAACGATTACGTTCTACGTTAATGCGATTTTCTGTGCGTTCAAGCTCGTTAATTAGTTCTTTAAAGTTTTCGTTTGCCTTTAGGTCTGGATATCTTTCAAATGTTGCTAATAATCTTGATAGGGCAGAAGTTAATCCAGATTGTACTTCTTGAAACTGCTGTAATTGATTGGGTGTGATGTTTGAAGGGTCTATCGTAACCGAAGTTGCTTTGCTTCTAGCTTCAATAACTTGGGTTAGGGTTTGTTGTTCAAACTCTGCATAACCTTTTGCGGTGCTTACAATATTTGGTATTAAATCTGCTCTTCGTTGATAAGAACTCTCAACATTTGCCCATTGTGAAGTAACATTTTCTTCCATGGTTACCAATTTGTTATTTACATTGGCAAACCAAATTCCTGCGATTGCTCCTATAGCAATAATTATAACTAATGGAATAAGCCATTTTTTCATCGGTTTATTGATTTTAAAGTTGGTTTTTAATTTTTAGCAATTCTGCTTTTACTGTTTCTAATTTACGAATAATCTCAAAACGGCTTAATGTTTTTTGTTTATTCTCTTTTAAATGTGTTTTTGCGCCTTCTAGTGTAAAGCCTCTTTCTTTTACAAGATGATAAATAAACTCAAGTTTTTTAATGTCTTCTTGAGTAAATTTTCGGTTGCCTTTGGCGTTTTTTTTTGGTTTTAAAACATCAAACTCTTTTTCCCAAAAGCGAATAAGTGATGTGTTTACATCAAAAGCTTCGGCCACTTCGCCAATGCTATAATATCGTTTTTCGGGTAGGTCTATATGCATTAGTCAAGTGATTGGTTTTCTTGTTGGGCTACTTTCTGCATTTCTGCAAATTCTTCTGGAGTAAGATTTCCGTAGTAGAAATTCATAGGATTGATGCGCTCACCATCTTTAAATACTTCGTAGTGTAGGTGAGGAGCTTCTGAACGCCCGGTACTTCCTACAAAACCAATTAAATCACCACGTTGTACCTTTTGTCCCGGGCGTACATTATATTTGTATAAATGGGCGTATAGGCTCACGTAACCGTAGCCGTGGTCTAAACGTATGTGATTTCCGTAGCCAGTAGAATTATTATCTGCTCGTGTTACCACTCCATCGCCAGATGCATAAACGGGTGTACCTCGAGGTGATGTAAAATCCATCCCGTAATGAAATTTTCTTGCTTTTGTGAAAGGGTCTGTTCTATACCCAAAACCTGAAGCTACTCGAGTTAAGTCTTCTTTTTTTACTGGTTGAATGGCTGGTATTGCTGCTAAAAGTTTTTCTTTTTCTTCGGCCAATTGCGAAATCTCATCAAGTGAGCGAGATTGTACTACAATTTGCTTGGTTAAAATATCTAGCCGTTTACTTGTGTTGATAATTAATTTTGAATTATCAAATCCTTCCAAGTCTTTATATCTGTTTACACCACCAAAACCTGCTTTTCGCTGTTCATCAGGAATGGGATTTGCTTCAAAATATACTCTGTATAAGTTATTATCGCGTTCGGCAACTTCAGCGAGAACGGTTTCGGCTTCGTTCATTTTTTTATTCAAGAGTTCATATTGAAGCTCCATATTTGCCAATTCACGTTTAAGTGATTTTTCTTTTGGAGTCTCTACATAGGGTAAGTTGATGTAGATTAAAAACACCAAAAAACCACCAAGTAAAACACCAACGAGGCTCAATAAAAAAATACCAATTTTACGGCCTTTTTTCTTTTCAATTTTACGATACGAGAGCGTTTCACTATCGTAGTAATATTTAACCTTAGACATACGTTAAAAAATCCTATTTTTGCGGTTGATGGCAGCGCTAACCTTTGGATAACGAATTACAAATATAGAAATTGTTTTGCGTTTTGCCTTAATCACTATTTTTGAATAAAATTACAAGCATGAAATCTAAGGAAATACGAGCTACATTTTTTGAATTCTTTACATCAAAACAACACACCATTGTTTCATCAGCACCAATGGTTATTAAAGACGACCCTACATTGATGTTTACCAATGCAGGAATGAATCAATTTAAAGAGTTTTTCCTCGGAAACAGCATTCCAAAAAATACCCGCGTTGCCGATACACAAAAATGTCTACGAGTAAGCGGTAAACATAATGATTTGGAAGAAGTTGGGATGGATACCTATCACCACACAATGTTTGAAATGTTGGGTAACTGGAGTTTTGGTGACTATTTTAAAGAAGAAGTTATTGCTTGGTCATGGGAGTTATTGACAGAAGTTTTTAAAATTGATAAAGAAAAACTGTACGTAACCATTTTTGAAGGAGACAAATCTGAAGGGCTAGAGCGCGATATGCAGGCTTATAACTTTTGGAAAAAACACATTTCTGAAGATCGAATATTAAACGGTGATAAAAATGATAACTTTTGGGAAATGGGTGAGCAAGGACCTTGCGGACCTTGTAGTGAGATTCACGTAGATCTACGTCCAGATTCAGAAAAGGCAAAAGTTCCTGGTGCTCAATTGGTAAACGCAGACCATCCTCTAGTAGTAGAAATTTGGAACTTGGTTTTTATGCAGTTTAACCGTAAGGCAGATGGTAGTCTTGAAAAATTACCGGCACAGCACGTTGATACCGGAATGGGGTTTGAACGCTTGTGTATGGTGCTTCAAGAAAAACAAAGTAATTATGATACAGATGTTTTTACACCACTAATTCGTGAAATTGAAGCCATAACCAACGTAAAATATGGAGAGAAAGAAGAGAATGATATTGCCATTCGAGTAATTTCAGATCACGTGCGAGCAGTTGCTTTTTCAATAGCAGATGGTCAATTACCTTCAAATACCGGAGCAGGCTATGTGATACGTCGTATTTTGCGTAGAGCCATTCGGTATGGGTTTACATTTCTGAATAAAAAAGAGCCTTTCATCTTTAAGTTAATCAATACTTTGGTAAAACAAATGGGAGACACTTTTCCTGAACTTGTTTCAGAAAAAAACCTAATTACCAATGTGATAAGAGAAGAAGAACAATCATTTTTGCGAACGCTAGATCAAGGATTGATACTACTTGAAAATGTGATTTCAAACGCAAACTCAAAAACTATTTCGGGAAAAAAAGCATTTGAATTATATGATACTTACGGATTTCCAATTGACTTAACAGCATTGATACTTCGTGAGCGTGGTTTTGAATTAAACGAAATAGAGTTTGAAACCGAGTTACAAAAACAAAAAGAACGCTCTCGAGCTGCAACCAAAGTAAGCACCGGAGATTGGGTTGAATTAATTGATGACGCTGAAGAAGAATTTGTAGGCTATGATTTACTAGAAACTCAAGTAAAAATTACTCGTTACCGTAAGGTTGAAAGCAAAAAAGAAGGTGAGTTATACCAGTTGGTTTTTAACTTAACTCCTTTCTATGCAGAAGGTGGTGGGCAAGTAGGTGATAAGGGATACCTTGAAGCTCCCAACGGTGAGGTGGTTTATATTGTAGATACCAAGAAAGAAAATAACTTGATTATTCACTTTGTAAAAAACCTACCACGCAATCCAGAAGCTACATTTAAGGCTGTTGTAGATACCAAACAGCGTGCTAGAACAGCGGCAAACCATACAGCAACACATTTACTACATCAAGCGCTTAGAACCGTTTTGGGTGATCACGTCACACAAAAGGGGTCTATGGTACATAGTAGAAATTTACGTTTTGATTTTTCACATTTCAGTAAAGTAACAGAAGAAGAATTAAAACAAGTAGAAGACTTTGTAAATGCTCGTATTAATGAAAATCTAGAACTTCAAGAACAACGCGGTATTCCTTATCAACAAGCTATCGATGAAGGAGCCATTGCACTGTTTGGAGAAAAATATGGAGATGCAGTACGTACAATTCGTTTTGGAAATTCAATGGAGTTATGCGGTGGAACTCACGTGACAAATACCGGAACTATTTGGCATTTTATCATTACATCTGAAAGTGCTGTGGCAAGCGGTATAAGACGAATAGAAGCCATAACTGCTGATGCGGCCAAAAACTACTTTATTGACAGAAGTAATGAGTATGCTGCTATTCAGAAAACGTTAAACAACGCTCAAAACCCTATTAAGGCAGTTGCTAGTTTACAAAATGAAAATGCAGCTTTACAAAAACAAATTCAGGAATTACTTAAAGACAAAGCCAAAAACCTGAAAGGCGATTTAAAAAAAGAGGTAGAAACAATTGATACCGTTCAATTTTTAGCAAAAGAAGTAGATCTAGATGCTTCGGGAATGAAAGATTTGGCTTTTGAGATGGGTGGTGAGATTGATAATCTTTTCTTGTTATTTGGTTCTAATCAAGACGGTAAAGCATTACTTACGTGTTATATTTCAAAAGAATTAGCAACCGAAAAAGATTTAAACGCAGGGCAAATAGTACGTGAACTTGGAAAATGTATTCAAGGTGGTGGCGGTGGTCAACCATTTTTTGCAACCGCTGGAGGGAAAAATCCTGACGGAATACAAGATGCACTTAATAAAGCAAAAGAATACTTAAAATAAGATTTGCTAACTAGTAATCTATAAAAGTTGGCAGTTACCTATAAGTCACTGCCAACTTGGGTTTACTTGAAATACAAACCATGAAGCTACAAACAGAAATACCTTTACAACCCGAAAAGAATCAAATTGATTATTCTTCAAAAATCGTGTTGATGGGTTCTTGCTTTACGGAAAATATAGGAGCAAAATTTGAGTATTATAAGTTTCAGAATTTTCAAAACCCTTTTGGTGTACTTTTTCATCCTGTAGCTATTGAAAAATTGGTTACCCGAGCTATAAATGATGAGGTTTTTACTGAAGCTGATCTCATTAACCATAACGAACAATGGCATTGTTTTGAGGTGCATTCGCAACACTCTTCATCAAATAAAAAAGAGCTTTTACAAACTCTCAATACACAATTAAAAGCTTTTAAAAACTACCTAGAAAAAGCTTCTCATATCATTTTTACTTTTGGTACAGCATGGGTCTACCGTTTTATAGAAACTGATGCTATTGTAGCTAATTGCCATAAGATTCCGCAGAAAAAATTTTTAAAAGAATTACTCACAGTTGAAGATGTGACTGCAGCCATAGATAACACACTTACTCTTATCAAGAGTATAAATCCTACTGTAACAAGTATAATAACCGTCTCGCCGGTTCGCCACATTAAAGATGGATTTGTTGAAAATATGCAAAGTAAAGCTCATTTACTCTCTGGTATACATCAAGCAATTGATGGAAAAAATCAAGCTTTTTACTTTCCTTCTTTTGAAATAATGCTGGATGAATTACGTGATTATCGTTTTTATAATGATGATATGTTACACCCTAATAAATTGGCAATAGCGATTATTTGGGATCGTTTTAAGCACGTTTGGGTTGCTTCACAAACCGAATCACAACAAAAAGAGATTGAAAGCATTCAATCCGGGTTGCAACACCGACCTTTTAATCCTTCGAGTGAGGCACATCAAAAGTTTCAGATTCTTCTTCAGAAAAAAATAGAGACACTTCAAAAAGAGCTTCCATTCATTAAGTTCTAGGTAAAAAACGTTCTTCTGAAATGTGTAATTGTCAGTAAAACATAAGAATAGGGCAATTGCCGTATTGATTTCAGTTGGGCTTTGCTACACCTTTGTATCATTCAATAACTAAAAACCCAACAATTATGAAAACGTTAAAAACTCTTTCTCTAATTTTATTTGTAAGCCTTTCATTATTTGCTTGTAAAAGCGATGATGACGGAGGTGATGGCGGTAGCGCAGCAGAAGGTCTTGTAACAGCAAAGGTTAACGGAAATAACTTTAAGTCAATGAGAGCAGCATCTACAGCTGTAAAAACACAAGCAAATGGTATCACTACTTTACGAGCGCAAGGCTCAGATAGTAATGGTAAAGGTGTTGTATTAACAATAGTAGGTTATGATGGTACAGGATCTTATAATGTTGGTGGAGGAGCCAATATTTTTGTAAATGCTGTGTATGTAGAAGCAGATGTAAACAATCCTACAAATTCTCAAACTTGGCAAGCACCTTTTGATGATACAGTTGCCGGAAGCGTAAGTGTTTCTGAAGATACCAACGATGGCGTTAAAGGTACTTTTACATTTGAAGCAAAAAACGGAAATGATGATTCTATGGTTAATATTACCGAAGGGTCTTTTAACCTAAAATATCAATAACCAAACTTAAGAAAATCTCAGATGTTGAGGTTTTTACGTGGAGCCGGGAGCGAAATTTATTTTTTCTTCCGGTTTTTTTATTTCTGCGATAGGTACGCTCTGTAAAAGAGTGTAAGTCTTTCTTATTTCAAGTGTTTCAAAACAAAATAACACACTTTTTTTCTTCTGAACAGTACAAATACGACAATTGCCCTATTGAAAACGAAGTAGTTATAAAGCATCTTTGATGTGTTCAATTAACTAAAACCACGAATATGAAAACTTCAAAACACGTAACATTAATGTTGGCTATCTGGGTAGTATGTACTGCGGTAGTTTCAGCACAAAGAGCAGAAGAACCAGACTTTAGGTATGATACCGGAGCAAAAATTAATGAAATGACCCTCACCGAAGGCGGAACTATGGTTGTTGCAACAAACGATGGTCTAGTAGGTATAAAACCAGGAAGCAACGAACTACTTTTTAACTTCACAGATTATGGTCGAGTAAAGCCTGAAGAACTATTTTATGTGCCTCAAGCACCATACGTAATTGTAGGACAAACTGGTTTTGCAAATCTTTCTACCAAAAAAGCTGTAATAGATTATATCTCGGGGAAAAAACTATTCAGTACCGAAGATAACGGTTGGAAGCAAGTAATGACCTGTGATGTAATGATGCCGCAAAACAAACTAGTTGTAAGTGGTCAAAGACGTGCTAACGAGCAATATGCTGCACAAGTGGCAGTGTATGATCTTAATACCGGTAAAGAAGATTATCGTTTTAACTTGGTTGAACCGGGTAAAGTAACTATGAAAAACTATATGGTTACCGGTAGACCATTACTTTTAAAAGACAAAATGTTAGTGCCAACCAGCCAAGGCATTATTGCCAAGTCACTCGCTGGGCAAACTTTATGGGATAATAAAGTTAAGAATGTAAACTGGATGGTTGCCAATGATAAAGAAACTGATATTTATGCGTTTGAAACAAACCCTAATAATACAAACACAAAAATCTATAAAGTAGGAACGAGTGGTCAAGAACTTTGGGAAAAAGAACAAAAAGTAAAAGGAGTGGTTACCAATTTTGAAATACTTCCTAACGGACTTGCGGTAGTAAGCAATGTTGATAATAGTGGTAAAAAAGGATTAATGAAACTGGCTAGTGGCCGTTCTGAATCAAAAATAGCCTTTTTGAGCGCCACCAATGGAGAAGATCTTTGGGAAAAAGCTCCCAAAACCAAAGGATATGTACAACATTTTTACATTATGGACGATGGAATTCTCTTCGGAATTTATGAAGGAGGTATCAATAAGATTTCATATGATGGAAACACACTCTTCAAAAAACCATTAAAAACAGGTGAGAACATTTTAACGATGGCAGATACTCCACAAGGATTGATTTATATTACTTCAGAAGACGCCAATATTGTTAATCTTTCAAACGGAGAACAAGTATGGAAAAAACCATTGAAGTACAAACGTTCAAATGCTGTAAGTTCTGCTTATGACAGTAAAAATTCAAGATATTTAATAAGTGCAGATGATGAGCTGTTTGCTGTAGATGCAAATTCAGGTGAAGTATCAACGCTGGCAGAATCAAAGTTTGACGGAAAAGAAGATCCTACCCACGTTGAGGTACGAGATGGAGGAATTTTATTGACAAGTGATCAAAATATGATGATGCTAGATTGGGAAGGAAGTAAAAATTGGCACGAATATTACCGTGCTCCAGGTAAGAGTGCATTTGGAGCCATTCTAGCAGGTATCACTGCTGTTGCAACAGCAACTACAGCAATGGCAGCATATAATGCAGCAAACCAAAACCGAAATAAATTAGGCAGTTACACAGATAGAGGGCAACGGTATGCAGATTTGGGTGATGGAATGGCTATGGCAACAGGAGCTTCGGTTGCAGAAATGCTAAAACGTTTTAAAGCAACAGCTGCAACAGATAATAACCAATTTGTGTTGACAAAACTTGATGATGGTGTTGGCTTGGTAAAACTAAACAAAGATTCTGGCGCCAAAGAAAAAGAAATTGTACTTAAAGATAAAAAACCGGAATATCAAGTTGATGAAATAGCAGGTATTTTATACTACAAAGCAGATAATAATAGCATTTATGCTTATGATTTAACCAAATAAATCGATTAACTAACCAAGTTAAGTTCAGGTAATGTTTGATGAGGAGCAAGTATTGCCAAATTTGAAACCCCGTCTTTTTTAGATTGGGGTTTTCTTTTTATAAAAAAAATACGTCATCTGCCGTATAGATTTAAGGATCTAAGATTTTTAATTTTATAGGTATAAGAAAATTTATGTCTTCTACAATAATTATAGTGACTTGTCTTCTGCTAACAGTGGTTTTGATAGCTTGTTTTTATTATAAAAATAAAGCCATTCAGAAACTGCAAATAAGTAAAGTGGGAGAGTTGAAAGGACAAATAGAACTTCATAAACAGCAAATTTATATCAGAAATAAAAACTTAAACAAGTATGACTTTTTAAAATATAACTTGAAAGACTCATTGTATGTGCAAAACAACATTCAATTAAATTTATAAATTCTACTTTGCTTAAAATTAATATCTTAGTACGATAAGAATAGCAGCCTTTTAAATATGAAAAAAATCTTACGTGTCATTTTTCTAATTACTTCTGTAGCATTTTCGCAAAATAAAAGCACAATAGATTCTATCAATAAGCTCTACCTTCAGGGCTTAAATATTTCAGAAGATTCAATCATAAACCTTTACAAGCACAACTTGGCCAATGCTCAAGAGATTTCATATGAAAAAGGAATTGCCGCAGCTTGGGGAAAACTCTCTTTGGCGTTTTCATACCAAGGCAAATATGATAAAAGCACCGAGTATGGCTTAAAAGCAATCAATTTATTTGAAAAAATAGGTCTTGATGATCAAGTAGCATATCGATATGCCGAGATGGGTTACAGTATGAAATATACCAATATGGATAAAGCCGAAGCATATATGCAAAAAGGGAAAGCTATTGCCGAGGCCAAGCAATTAGATTCGGTTTTAAAAGATATTTATAACAATTATGGTGTTTTAAAAGAAATACAAACTCAGTATGATAGTGCGCTTTATTTTTACAATAAAGGGTTGATTATTAAAGAAAAACAAAATGACACAATTGGTATTCCCTACAGCATAAGCAATATTGCCGGTGTTTACGGTAGGCAAAAACGGTATGAGGAGTCAAAAGATTTTTTTAATAAATCCCTTCAAGCTCGGCTAAAGATGCAGGACTCAATAGGTGTTGCAGAAAATTATACCCAAATAGGTGAAGTTTTTCAAGCTGAAAAAAAGTATGCTGAAGCCATTAAAAACATACAAAAGTCACTTCCTATTTCAATAAAAAAGCAATATCGTAACCTTACACAATACAATTATAAAACGCTTTCAGATATTTATAAAAGTCAAAATAAAACAGACTCGGCATTGTTTTATTTTGAAAAATACCTTGCCGTAAAAGATAGCATTCATAATACAGAGGTTCAGAAAAAAATCGCCGAACTTTCTGTTGAGTTTGAAACCGAAAAAAAGGAAAAAGAATTAGCCGAACAAAAGCTAGAGTTAAAACAAAAAAACACCCTCATCTACGGAAGTCTGGGATTGGCTTTTCTATTAGGATTATTAGGTTATTTATTTTACAACCAACAAAAACTTAAAAACAGACAGTTAAAAAAAGAAAGTGAATTAAAAACTGCACTTGCTAAAATTGAAACGCAAAACAAATTGCAAGAACAGCGGTTGCGTATTTCACGTGACTTGCATGATAATATTGGCGCACAACTTACTTTTATTATTTCGTCAATAGACAACTTAAAATACGGAATTAAAAACGCTTCCTCATCAACCAAGGAAAAATTGACCAACATCAGTGCCTTTACCTCACAAACCATTTATGAATTGAGGGATACTATTTGGGCAATGAACAAAGAGTCCATCACTTTTGAAGATCTACAAGCGCGCATTACCAATTTTATTAATAAAGCAAATGACGCTTCAAGTAATATTGTCTTTTCATATAATGTGTCAGATACTATTTCAGCAGATTACACTATGAGTTCGGTGGTGGGAATGAATATATATCGCATTATTCAAGAAGCTGTAAATAATGCACTTAAATATGCCGAGGCTTCAAAGATTTCAGTTTATATTTCTGAAGAAAACGAGAAGTTTATTATAACTATTTCAGATAATGGAAAAGGGTTTAATATCAATGAGATTAAACGCGGAAATGGTCTTAATAATATGAAAAAACGTGCTCAAGAATTAAAAGGAACTATTAATGTTATTTCAGAAGAAAGTAAAGGAACTCAAATTATTTTGGAGCTAAAACCTCGGTAGCATTCTTTACAAGAAATAAGCACTTCTTTGTATTGAATTATAAACCGTACTTTTTGTTAAATCGTTTTATTTAATAATGATTTTTAGCAAATAAACCGTAACCCTTTAATAGTAATAGTTAAAGTGATTTTCGCTATTTAAAGCCTTCAAGTTTATAGGTAGTTTTGAGAAGAATGGAAATTTTTAACTCAAAAAAACGAAAATGAAAAACACTATTACGCTTTTATTTGCCATGATGTTAATTTTCAATGCCAACGCTCAGATTTTTAGTTCTGGTTTTGAAAACAACAATGGAACTCCCTTATCTGAATACACAACAATTAACAACGATGGGTTATCGGTCCCTTCATACGCACCGGTTCTAGATTTTAATACAGAAGCATGGATACAGTTTTTTGATGCTTATGATAATAAAATAGCATTTAGTACTTCTTGGTATGATCCAGCAGGTCAGTCTGATGATTGGCTAATTACACCGGCCATAGAAATTCCAAACTCTGGAGAGCCAACACTGTATTGGAAAGCAAAATCATATGATGTTCAATTATTAGAACACTATGATGTAAGAGTTTCAACTACAGGTAATGAGATGGCAGACTTTACAGACGTTGCTTTAAGCGTTGAAGGAGAACAACCTTTTGATTACAATTCAAGAACGCTAGATTTATCTGATTACAAAGGGCAAACAATTTATTTGGCTTTTGTAAACATTACCAATGACGGTTTATACTTAGCACTTGATGATTTATATATAAGTGAATCTGCCAATTGTGTTTTACCAGACATAACTGGAGTTACAAGTAGTGATGTGACCGAAGATAGCTTTACAGTAACCTGGACAGCTACTCCAGATATTACAACCTATGATACAGGACTTACAACTTTTACAGAGTCTGTTACATCTACTGGTACCCAAACCGAATTAACCAAAACATATACAGATTTAACCCCAGGGACGAGATATCAATTTTTCTTAAAAAATGATGACTGTGGTTCAGGTTGGGCAACTCCTACCTCAATATGGACAGCAGCTCTTCCTCCATATTCATATGATTTTGAATATACCGTAGAAAACTATGGTGAGTATGATTCTGATGGATGGTCATCAAACACGTGGATCAACGGTAGCGGTGAAGGAGCACAAAATGGAGAAGGCTATATTTTTAACAATACTAGTACTTCAACAGCAAAAGATGATTGGATTTACTCATACCCAATAAAAGTAAGCGCAGGTGAAAAAGTAGAAATTAAATACTACTCTCAACTAGGAACTGAAGGAGCAGACGATGCAATTTTAAAAGTAGCAGCAGCAACAGCACCTAATAAAGATTCAAATATTGAAGAGTTAAACAGCCACGTTATTTCTAGCGGTGATTATGTTGAGTACACATCTGAATTTGTTGCTTCTGAAACTGGAACATACTATTTTGGATTTGGGAATGTAACACCGGTTGTGATTGAATCTTCAGCGCTACGCTTAGATAATGTTCGTTTTACATCAGAGCCATTATCTGTTGGAGAAAATAATATTTCAGAAATAGAAATTTACCCAAATCCTGTAAACGATCGTTTGTTTATAGATTCAAAAGAAACAATTCTTGATATTCAAGTATACTCAATAGGAGGAAAGCTTATTGCTGAATACTCAAACACAAATCAAATTAACTTTGCGCCTTTTTCTAGCGGTATCTATTTGGTAAAAATGATTACTAAAAACGGAACGCTTGTAAAAAAAGTAATCAAGTAAAGAAGAAGAGAAAAATTATAGCTTACCCAAGCGATTATTTTATTGCAACCTTCAAACGGAAAATTAAAAATTCTGTTTGAAGGTTTTTTTATGCTAATACGTCAACTGCCGTATTTCTTTTTGGTAAATAATTACATACTTTTCAGTATCTTTAGTACAACTAACCAAAAGATGAAAATAAAAGTTTCTATTGTTGATGATAATTCGTTTTTAATTAATGCTGTTATTGAAAAGCTTTCTTTTTTTGATAACGTAGAAGTTAAACACACCTCACTTAACGGAAGTGAATTGCTCACTCGGCTCGAAGAAAACCATAATATAGATTTAATATTAATGGATATTGAAATGCCTGTTTTAAACGGTATAGAAACCACTCAAATGGTTAAACAAAAATATCCACAGATTAAAATTATTATGCTTACAGCTTTTGATAATGATGAGCATATTTTTAATGCCATTAAAGCTGGAGCAGATGGTTATTTATTAAAAGAAATAAACCCTGAAGAACTTTACAAAGGCATTCAGGAAACTCTAAGCGGAGGAGCAGCTATGAATCCTTCTATAGCATTAAAAACCTTAAAACTACTTCGCAATCCTATAGATATTGACAACCTTCAAGATAAAGAAGAAATTTCACTATCAAAACGAGAAATTGAAGTGCTAGAACAATTGAGTAAAGGACTAAGTTACACTGCTATTGCAGATAATCTTTTTTTGTCTCCTAGCACGGTGCGTAAACACATAGAGAATAGCTATAAAAAGCTTCAAGTTCATAGCAAGATAGAAGCTGTTCAAAAAGCCAAGCGACACAATATCATTTAAAATTTTCAAATAAACTTATTAACTCAGCGTTAACAAGGTATTCATACTTTCTTGTTAAGAATGCTTAAATGTATTTTACAAGAAAATTCAATTTTGTATACTTAACCTCAAATAACAAAAACGTAACTATGAAAAACCTTGTATTTCTATTAATGGCTGCAGTTTTAAGCTCTTGCAGTAATGATGATGATAGTAATTCAGTAATCAACAATCCTCAAACACCAGGATTAGCTTATTCGGTAAGTGAGTCAGATTTTACCACAACGTATAATACACTTCGTGCCGAAATACAATCCATTAGTAACATTTCTATAATTGCTGAAGTAAACCATACTGCAAACGCGCAAAGTATAAATCAAGAACTGCGCAATACACGTGTTATTTTCTTTGGAAATCCTGCATTAGGAACTCCATTAATGCAAGAAAATCAACTAGCCGGCTTAGACTTACCACAAAAAATGCTAGTGTATGAAGACAAAAATAAGAACGTGTTTGTTTCATATAACGGCACCGAATATTTGGCTGCGAGACACTCAGGAGTGGGAGGGGCCTCAACATTGCAACAAATAAAAATGGCACTTGCTAATTTTGCCGAAGACGCAACAAACGCTTCTGTTGCCGAAAACTCTAGCACAGGAATTACGAATAAAGACGGCATCATTACAATTGTGAGTAATAATGATTTTAATACTACGTACACAAACTTACGAAATGCAATTGTAGACAATTCAAATTTAACACGAGTTGCAGAACTAGATCATCAAGCAAATGCACAAACTGTAGATCTAGACTTAAATCCTACTCGCATAATACTTTTTGGCAACCCCGAACTAGGGACTCCTTTAATGAAGAAGTCTCAAACTACAGCAATTGATTTACCACAAAAAATGCTAGTTTGGGAAAAAGAAGATGGTACCGTAAACATCTCATATAACGATCCGGATTTTTTCCAAGAGAGACACGGAATTAACGGAAATGAAGATACCCTACAGCAAATTAAAAGTGCTTTAAATAATTTGGCAATTGATGCAGCTAATTAATCGGTATAGTCAGTTGGTAGTTTTCTGCTATTTAAAACACTTTCAATAGCACTGCCCATTTTATATAAATGTATTTCAGAAAATGGAGAGGCAATAAGGGTTATCCCTATAGGTTCTCCATTTTTTTTATACCCCATAGGGATTGTTAAACAAGGATGAATTGCAACTGCAGCATGTGCACTATGATAATTGTTTATGGATAAAATAGCGTCTAGTTGATACTCTTTTATCGGTTTCTGAAAAAAAGAATTTCCACTTTGCTTTAAAGCTGCTTTTATTTTTTCAAAGTTTTTTTGAGAAGTAGTATCTGCTATAATAGCATCAAAAATACCTTGATTATAAGGCATGTACTGCAAACTGTCCTTCTTGTTAAAAGCCATAACTTCATTAAGGTTTGAAACTGATATATTTTTTGAAGCGTGAACTTTCAAATACGCTGGTAAATCCTGTTTCATTTCGAGGTTTAGTAAGTTTAAAAAACCATTTAAAGGAGTTTCTTGAGGCGTGTATTCAATAATTTCAGCACCGTTATTTTTTAATTTAGACACTGTTGCGGCATATATTGAATCTGAAAGCAAACTTTTTATAACTCCCAATCGTTTTCCTTTTATTGAAGTGTTTTTTACGGCTTCAATATACTTTTCTGAAGTACTAACGCTTTTTATATCTGTTTCATCTTTACCGGTCATTGCATCTAGTAAAATAGCATTGTCAATAATGTTTTTTGTCATTGGACCTGGTGTGTCCAATGTATGCGAAATAGGAATAATACCGGTTCTGCTCAATACTCCAACCGTTGGTTTTAACCCGACCAGTGAGTTTTGTGCCGAAGGAGAAATAATTGAACCTGCAGTTTCAGTTCCAACTGCTGCAACTGCATAGTTTGCTGCAGTAGCCGTACCACTTCCAGAGCTGCTACCACCGGTTTCAAATTGTTTTCTTCCGTAGGGATTTAAAGTTTGGCCGCCAACTGCACTATATCCTAAGGGACAACCTTGACAAAAATAATACGCCCATTCACTTAAGTTTACTTTCCCTAAAATTGAAGCACCTCTCTTCTTGAGTTGTGAAACAATAAATGCATCTGTAGAAGGCTGGTTGTCTTCAAGTACTTTGGCCCCGGCAGTGGTTTTTAGGTTGGCGGTATTAATATTGTCTTTTAGCAATATTGGCATGCCGTAGATTAAATGATCGCGTAAAGATTTGTTTTTATCTTTTTCTTTGGCTTGTTCTAGAATATTTGGATTAAGCGCTATAATAGTATGTAACGTTTTGTCTTTGTCAAGTTCATAGTTAAAAATGCGACTTAGATAGAAAAGAGTGAGTTCTTCATAAGTTAATTTGCCTTCTGAAATTGCTTTCTGAATGCTAGGTATATCTTTCTCAAGTACAAGAGGTTTTAATTGATTGTATCTTTTTTCAGAAAACTTTGATACGTCTGAAGCTAGTTTTTGAAATACTTCATTTTTGTCTAAAAATTTAGACTGTATCAATTTAAATCGCATTCGTGGATTTGCGTGTTCTTGTTGCGTTTTTATTTCTTGAGTTTCATCATAGCTTGTCCAAAGTGTAGTATTATCATTTTGAGCATTACTATTTGTAATAAAAAAGCTAAAAATAACTGTAATATAAAACAGAAGCGTAGTAGTTGGTTTCATTTTTAAAAGGTTTGTATAAATATAAAAAAAACCATTCTTGATAAGAATGGTTTTTTGAAGGTTTAAAAAGTGAAGTGATTAAATATTAAATGCTTGTTTTACTTTATCTACATAGTCTAATTTTTCCCAAGTAAAAAGCTCTACTTCTTTTGTAATTGTTCCTTTATATGGGCTTTCAAAAATCTTTGTCACTGTTTCAGGAATACGTCCCATGTGACCATAAGCAGCTGTTTCTACATAAATAGGATTGCGTAGTTTTAACCTCTTTTCAATAGCTGCTGGACGCATATCAAAAATTTCAGCTACTTTTTTGGCTATTTCGCCATCTGTTAAATCTATTTTTGAAGTTCCGTGGGTGTTGACCAAAATTGATGTGGGTTCTACTACACCAATGGCATAACTTACTTGAACTAAAACCTCGTCTGCAACTTCGGCAGCTACCAAGTTTTTTGCAATATGTCGCGCTGCATATGCGGCACTTCTATCTACTTTACTAGGATCTTTACCGCTAAAAGCACCACCGCCGTGAGCTCCTTTTCCGCCGTAAGTATCAACTATAATTTTTCTTCCTGTCAATCCCGTATCACCGTGAGGACCCCCAATTACAAACTTTCCAGTTGGGTTAATGTGGTATGTAATATCGTTATTAAATAATTTTTGAACATACTCAGGTAGTTTTGCTTGTACCTTTGGCATCAAAATTTCCTTAATGTCTTTTTTAATTTTGCTCAGCATTTTTTCATCTTCATCAAAATCATCATGCTGAGTTGATAACACGATAGAGACTATTTTTTGCGGAACATTGTCATCACTATACTCAATTGTTACTTGGCTTTTTGAATCAGGACGTAAATATGGAATTTCGGTTCCATCACGGCGTAATTTTGCCAATTCAATCAAGATGGTATGTGAAATTTCAAGTGCTAAGGGCATATAATGCTCAGTTTCATTTGTAGCATAACCAAACATCATCCCTTGGTCACCGGCACCTTGCTCTTCTTTATTGTCACGATCTACACCTTGATTAATATCTTGTGATTGTTCGTGAATTAAAGATATGACACCGCAAGAATCCCCGCTAAATTGATAGGCTCCTTTTGTGTAACCAATTTTGTTTATAACATCTCTTGCAATGTGTTGTACGTCAAGGTAGGTGTCGCTTTTAACTTCTCCTGCAAGAACTACTTGACCTGTTGTTACTAGTGTCTCACAAGCCACTTTAGAATCTGGGTCAAATGCTAAAAAATGATCTAATAATGCATCGCTTATTTGGTCTGCAACTTTATCGGGGTGTCCTTCAGAAACACTTTCTGAAGTAAATAAATATGCCATAAAGGTCTTTTTAGTTTATATTTTGAAGATTTGACGAAAGCGTCGAAGGGAGTTTACACTGCCTTTAGCATTTTTAACCCATTTTAACAGGGCCTCAACATTTTTAGAATTGTTGAGTAGAGGTTGCAATCAGTCAAATCTTTCCTCTTTTGATAAGCAAAGATACACATTAAAACTAGAATCTTAAAAGTAGGAAGTTTTAAAAAAACTCTAATTTTACAGTAAAATGCTTCCTGTATTTAACAAGCATTTTATAAATCCATTTACAAAACCACAAATTTTATACAGATGAAAGTTACTTTAAATAGAATAGATGACAAGTATCATTTTGAAGCCAAAGGCGCCTCAGGTGTTCCGGTTCATATCGATAATAAAACAAGCGATGTAGTAAAAGGCTCTAGCCCGATGGAATTACTATTAATGGGAGTAGGAGGCTGCAGTGCCATTGATATTATTATGATTCTTAAAAAACAAAAACAAGAGATAGAATCATATGAAATAGAAGTTGAAGGTGACCGCAAAGAAACAAAAAGCGCAAAGCCTTTTAAAGCCATACATACTACAATCTATTTAAAAGGAAATATTGATGAAGAAAAAGCAAAACGAGCGGCGGCTTTAAGTTTTGAAAAATATTGTTCTGTTTCAATTACTCTTGAAGGTAATGTTGATATTACGTATAGTGTAGTGTTAAACAATAAAAAGATTGTATAATAAGAAGTGTGAACTTTTATTAAATTTTTGAAAGTATCTTATTTCTGTTTGTAAAACTTTGAATACTTTTAATTTTTTTTAAACACTAATTTGTTTTTATTGTTTCAAAAATGTTATCAAGAAAAACCAAATATGGACTAAAAGCACTTACTTTTCTTGCCAAAAGGGAGGAAGATGATCCTGTACAAATTTCAGTCATTGCAGATTCAGAGAATATTTCTCAGAAGTTTTTGGAAAGTATCTTGCTTAATTTAAGAAAAGCTGGTTTTTTAGGTTCCAAAAAAGGTAAAGGCGGTGGTTATTATCTATTAAAGGAAGCACACGAAATACGAGTAGCTGAAATATATAGAATTTTAGAAGGACCTATCGCAATGGTCCCTTGTGTAAGTCTTAACTTTTATGAAAAATGCGAAGACTGCCCTGATGAATCTGTATGTTCGGTTCATAAACTTATGATTCAAGTGCGTGATAATACACTTAACATACTAGAAAACACAACACTAGAGGATATCATAATTAAAAGCTAATAACTTGTTTTATTGTATCATAAAATAGTAGTTTTGTAAACTCTACTAATCCCATAGGGTAATAAGATTATGAGTACTGTATCTTCAAATAATATCCATCTTTTTAATAAAAGTTTACGCTACGAGCAACCAGCAGATATCATAAAGTTTGCTTTACAACTTGCTAAAAATCCTTGGCTTACAACTAGTTTTGGGCCGTATTCTGCAGCATTATTATATGCCGTGACAAAGCAAGATAAGAACATGCCTGTTGTTTGGTGTGACACAGGGTTTAACACTCAAGCTACGTATACTCATGCAAATGATTTGATAGGTGGATTGCAGTTAAATATTGAAATATTTACTCCAGAGTATACCACAGCTTTTATAAAAAATACCTTAGGTGAACCTACAATTGATAATCCAAAGCACGAATCTTTTTCAGAACTTGTCAAGTTAAAACCTTTTAAAAAAGCGTTACGTAAATACAAACCAGATGTGTGGTTTACAAACCTCAGAAAAAGACAAACAGACTATAGAGACTCGATTGATATATTGAGTTTTACTGAAGATGGAGTTTTAAAAGTTTGCCCTTTTTATCATTTTGATGATTCTCAAATGTTAGATTATTTAAAAAATCATAACTTACCAGTTGAGTTTGATTATTATGACCCTGTAAAAGCCCTTGAAAATCGTGAATGCGGAATCCATTTACCAGGGTAGTTTATCATAAAAACACTATTACTTTCTGAAAAAAATGTACTACTTTTCCTTTTTCAGAAAAATACTCTTCTATGGTTCCTTCAAAAGAAGCTGTTGTTTCATCATACAATCGAGTAAAACCTCATGTGCATCAAACTCCCGTGCTTACGTCATCCTTACTAGACGAAATGGCACAGGCAAAGCTTTACTTTAAGTGTGAAAATTTTCAGAAAATGGGAGCTTTTAAAATGCGCGGAGCCATTAACGCCATTCAACAATTATCTGAAATTCAAAAAAAGAACGGAGTGGTAACACATTCCTCCGGGAATTTTGCTCAAGCTCTTTCACTAGCTGCAAAAAACTTAGGTGTAAAAGCCTACATCGTGATGCCTTCAAACGCTCCTCAAGTAAAAAAAGATGCTGTAAAACAATATGGTGGTATCATTACCGAATCACAACCAACGCTAGCCGCTCGTGAAGAAGAAGCAAATCGCATTCAAACAGAAAAAGGAGCTACTTTTATTCATCCGTCAAATGATTTGAATGTAATTTTAGGACAAGGCACTGCAGCTTTTGAATTATTAAAAAAGCATACAGATCTAGATTATATCTTAACTCCGGTAGGCGGTGGTGGTTTACTTGCTGGTACTGCATTGGCAAGTCACTATTTAAGTAATCATTGCAAAACCATAGGAAGCGAACCATTTGAGGTGGATGATGCTTGGCGGTCTCTGCAAAGCGGAACAATTGAAACCAATAAAACAACACATACAATCGCAGATGGTTTACGAACCAATCTAGGAGATCAAAACTTTCCAATCATTAAAAAATTGGTTTCTGACATAATACGTGTTGATGAACTAGAAATTAAACAAGCTATGCAACTCATTTGGGAACGAATGAAGATAGTTGTAGAGCCTTCTTCGGCAGTACCTTTGGCAGCTGTGCTTAAAAGAAAAGCGTTTTTTAATTCAAAAAAAGTAGGAATTATAATTTCTGGCGGAAATGTAGATTTAAAAAACTTACCCTTTTAAAACTGAAAAATTGCGTTACTTTGCCCGCAATGAAACTAAAACTGTCCATTATTGTTCTTTTAGCACCTTTTTTTGTGCTTTCACAAGAAGAGCCAGCAACAGATTATTTTATTGATGCAAATTACTTTTACGGCACAATTGTACGCCACAATAAAGATATTGCTCATTTGGTAACCAATCATCCACAGGGATTTATTTTGGGATACAATAAAAAAACCTTTGGCTCAAAGCGATGGCACAGAGAATATAATTTTCCAGATTGGGGTTTTTCTATGTTGCATCAAAACCCTGGTAATGATATTTTAGGTGAAAATTACGGTTTATATGGTCATTTAAATTTCTATTTTTTTAGGCGAAATGTCATGTTTAGAATTGCACAAGGAATCGCCTATACTACCAATCCGTTTGATTTAGAGACAAATTTTAAAAACAATGCTTACGGAACCCAACTGCTTAGTTCAACCTATCTTTTGCTTAATTACAACAAAGAAAATTTGTTCAAAAATATTGGGCTAAATGCCGGAATAGCTCTCATTCATTATTCCAACGGAAACTTTAAAGCACCCAATTCTAGTACCAATTCATTTACATTTAATATAGGTTTACAATATGAATTTGAATCTGAAACTGCTGAATACATCACAGATGTCGTTGATAAAACTATAACCGAACCTATTCACTTTAATGTGGTTTTACGTAGCGGAATTAACGAAAGTGATTATGTAGGGTTAGGACAACATCCTTTTTTAGTGGTATCCACATTTTTGGACAAGCGAGTGAGTTACAAAAGTAAATTTCAAGTAGGAGCAGACGTTTTCTTTTCTGAATTTTTAGAAAAAGAAATAGAATATTTAGTAGCATCAGGTCTTGATCGTTCTCTTAGTGGTGATGAAGATTATAAACGAGTAGGCATATTTCTTGGTCACGAACTTACTTTGAATAAGCTGGCAGTGGTTTCACAATTTGGGTATTATGCCTATTATCCATACGATTTTGAAGGAAGAACCTACATACGCGCCGGATTAAAATATTACATAACCAATAAGATATTTGGTGTGTCAACTTTAAAATCACACGGAGCAAAAGTAGAAGGGGTAGAATTTGGAATAGGGTTAAGAATATAAACAATGAAAAAGTTTTTATACATATTCGGTTTGTTTTTGATAATAGTCTCGTGCAATTCAGAAAATGCTCCAGATTGCTTTCAAACGGTTGGTGATCGTGTTGTTGAGGAGTTTGTAGTTGATAGTTTCAGTAAAATACGAATTGAAAACGATGTTGCATTACAGTTAAAACAAGGCGCTATTCAACAAGTAATTATTAAAACCGGAAAAAACCTTCTTCCCGATATTTCCGTAGCTATAGAAAGCGAAACCTTGGTGGTTAAAAATAATAATAAATGTAATTTGGTACGTGATTATGATAATGTTCAAGTGATAGTCACTACTCCCAATATCACCGAAATAAGAAATGCATCATCAAGAGATGTGAAAAGCGTTGGAAATTTACAGTTTTCATCTCTTGCATTAATAAGCAATAGTACTGGAGGCGTTGTAAACGCTCGCAAAAGTGGTGATTTTTATTTAAATATTACCTGTGATGAGTTTTCGGTTTCGGCAAACGGGCAAAGTGTTTTTTACATTTCAGGAAGTTCAGAAAATGCTTCTTTAGTTTTTAGTGATGAGTTCCCGAGGTTTGAGGGAGAAGGTTTTAAAATTGACACATTAAACATTAGACAACGAAGTGCAAACAAAATGATCGTGCATCCTATTGATGAAATAAGAGGTGTAATTCAAGGAACAGGAGATGTGATTTCAGTAAATCGTCCACCTATTGTTGAGGTAGAAGAATTGTTTACGGGTAGGTTAATATTTAGGGATTAATGTATATTTATGCTTCGTTTAAAAATATGAAATACTTTTTTCTCTTTTTTCTAGCTTTAAACTGTTGTGTGATCTTTTCACAAGAAAAAAAGCTAAAACCATTCTCTCTTGAAGCCGATTATCTTTACGGAAGTATTCTAGAACACAATCCAGACATTGCTCATTTAATTACCGGCCATCCTCGAGGGCTTATACTTACCTATAACAGAAAAACATATGGATTTAATGAGTGGGAGCGTCGATACCAATATCCAGATTGGGGTTTTACATTCACTTACCAAAATATGAAAAACCAATATTTGGGTGAAAATTATGGATTGTATGGGCATTACAATTGGTATTTTTTTAATAGAAACTTAGTAATACGATTAGGTCAAGGAGTTGCTTATACAACCAATCCTTATGATAGGGAGACAAATTATATAAACAATGCCTACGGAACCCGCTTTTTAAGCACCACCTTTTTAAAAGCCAACTATGTAAAAGAAAACCTTTATAAAGGGTTAGGCTTTCACGCTGGTTTTTCTATTATTCACTATTCAAATGCCAATTTGAGAGCACCTAATAACAGTACAAATACTTGGGCCTTTAATGTTGGTCTTAGTTATTTGGTAGATCACGAAGAGTTTCCTGAATATATTGTAAAAGATGATCCACCAAGCTCTTCACATGCCGAAAAATTAAAATACAACTTTGCATTTCGTTTCGGGTGGAATGAAAGTGACGTAATAGGTCAAGGGCAATATCCATTTTATGTTGTCTCTGCATTTGTAGACAAACGTATTAATTACGAAAGCACATTTCAAGCAGGAGTTGATGTGTTTTTTGCACATTTTTTAAAAGAATTAATTTACTATCAGTCCATCGCGTTTCCAGAGTATAATTTATCTGGTGATGAAGATTATAAGCGAGTTGGGTTGTTTATAGGGCACGAACTTCGGTTTAATAAAGTAGCGTTTGTGTCACAATTAGGGTATTATGTGTATTATCCTTTTGATTTTGAAAATAGAGTTTACAATCGCTTAGGTTTAAAACGTTATTTTTATAAAGATAAAATCTTTGCATCGGTAACCGTAAAAGCACATTGGGCCAAAGCCGAAGGTGTAGAATTTGGAATTGGTGTGCGCCTTTAATAACTACTGAAGTATTCAGAAATGAAAAAAATTTTCGTCATCTTTTTGTTGTTTCCTTTTTTGAGTTGTGATTCAGATAAAGGATTAAACTGTTTTCAAGCAGCGGGCGATATTATTCAAGAAGAATTTACTGTAGACCCATTCAATAAAATAACTGTTTGGGAACGCACTCAATTGATTATCAAACAAGGTGAAACACAAAAAGTAATCGTAGAAACTGGTGATAACCTACTCAATGATATAGAAGTTGAGGTAAAAGATGGTGTGTTAAACCTTAGAAACACCAATGGATGTAACCTAGTGCGCGATTATGGAATTACAAAAGTTTATGTAACCGCACCAAATCTTGAACGTATACGCAACAGTTCTGGTTTGGCTGTTTTGGGAGTTGGTACACTTTCATATCCTTTTTTGGCATTAATAAGTGAAGATCAAGAGAGTGAAGATGCTTTTCATATAGATGGAGATTTTAAATTAAAACTAGACGTTCAAAACTTGCAGATTGTGGCAAACGGATTATCAAATTTCTTTTTATCCGGAAAAGCCAAACGAGCTAATTTCGGAATATTTGCCGGTGATGCAAGAATTGAAGCGCCCAACTTAATAATTGATAATTTGATGCTTTTTCACCGCGGAACTCAGGATATGATTGTAAATCCGCAAGAATCTATAAAAGGTGAAATAGTAAGTTTGGGTAACGTGATAGCCAAAAATAGACCACCAATTGTTGAAGTTGAACAATTATACAGAGGACGTCTTATTTTTGAGGACTAGTTAATTCTACAAATAGCTTTTCAAGCGTCGTATTTTTTTGATGCAGCTGAAGGATTTTTAAACCATTATCGTGTGCAAAATCAAAGACTTCGCTCCGCATATCCTTTTGGGTAGAAAAATAGATGTTATAAATAAAGTGTCCGCCAGGATTTTCAATTTTGGTTACATTCGGCAATTTTTGCAAAGCAACAGTTTCAACTCTGTAATCAAACTCTACTTCAACAATTTGTTGTTGACCAGATTGTAATTCAGCAAGGTTTTTATTAAGCACGATAGACCCTTTATTAATGATAATCACACGGTCACAAATAGCTTCTACCTCCTGCATAATGTGAGTAGATAATAGCACTGTTTTTTCTTTACCAATGCTTTTTATTAATTCTCTAATTTCTATTAATTGATTTGGGTCTAAGCCTGTAGTTGGTTCATCAAGAATAAGAACCTCAGGGTCGTGAAGCAGTGCGCTGGCGATACCTACTCGTTGTCTATATCCTTTTGATAGTTGTTGAATTTTTTTATTAGCTTCGGGTGATAGTCCTGTGCGTTCAATAATTTTTTCTATTTCACTCTTTGAGGTTTTATATATTTCAGCTTGAAAATGAAGAAACTCTCGCACATACATATCAAGGTACAACGGATTGTGTTCAGGTAAATAACCAACACTTTTTTGAACCTTAAAATCATCTTTAGAAACTTCAAAACCATTAACACTTGCTTTTCCTTCTGAAGTCGGAAGATAGGTTGTCAATATTTTCATTAAGGTAGATTTCCCAGCGCCATTAGGTCCTAAAAACCCTACGATCTCACCGGTTTTAATACTGAATGATACGGAGTTTAACGCTTTTTGCGTTCCGTAGGTTTTTGTAATATTTGTGACGTTTATTGACATACTTTATAAAAAAACAAAGCTACATAAATTTCTTTCTGTGTAAGGTTTAAAATTTACTTAAAACGTTTTCAAAATGATATATAAATAGGTATTTTAGCCACTTATAAAAGAGAAAAAAAAGATGTTCAATTTTTCAACATATTGGTGGCATTTATATAAACTGTAACCTATTGGGATTATTGTACATATTATATTATATAAAAGTCCCATTGTGGGGCTTTTTTTATTTTTAAAACTATGCAAAACAGTAAAAAATTACGTAATTGGTTAGATGCTTTTGGCTTAGAACATCCATTGGTAATCGCAGGTCCTTGTAGTGCCGAAACGCAAGAACAAGTATTAAAAATTGCGCATCAATTAAAAGAAACAGATGCAACAGTATTGCGTGCCGGTATCTGGAAACCTAGAACTCGTCCGGGCAACTTTGAAGGAGTAGGAGCTTTGGGTTTAAAATGGTTGCAAGAAGCAAAAAACCAAACTGGAATGTTGACTACAACCGAAGTTGCCAACCCAAATCACGTAGATTTGGCACTTAAACACAACGTTGATATTCTATGGATTGGTGCTAGAACAACTGTGTCGCCATTTGTTGTACAAGAAATTGCTGATGCCTTAAAAGGAACAAATAAAACAGTACTGATTAAAAATCCTGTAAATCCAGATTTAGCACTATGGCTAGGAGCTGTTGAACGATTTTACAGTGCAGATATTCACAACTTGGGTGTAATCCATAGAGGTTTTTCAACTTATGAAAAATCAAAATATCGTAATAACCCAGAATGGCAAATACCAATTGATCTTCAAAATCAATTTCCAGATTTACCGTTAATACTAGATCCATCACATATTGCCGGAAACCGTGATATAATATTTGAATTATGTCAAACTGCTTTAGATCTTAATTATGACGGTCTTATGGTAGAAACACATTATGATCCTGACAATGCGTGGAGTGATGCCAAACAACAAATCACTCCTAAAACGTTAGATCAAATGACCGTAGATCTGCGCATCAGGAAAAAAGGAGATGACAAAGTTGAATTTAACAATGAATTGAGTAAACTTCGCGCTCAGATTGATGTAATCGATGATAAGATTGTGCAAATGATGGGTAAACGAATGAATATAGCCGAAAATATAGGTGAGCTTAAAAAAGAACACAACGTGGCTATTTTACAAGTAAAGCGTTGGAACGAAATTTTAGGCAGAATGATATTGGCAGGAGAACACAATCATTTAAGTGAGGAATTTATCCTTAGACTTTACAAAGCTATTCACCAAGAATCCATTGCGCACCAAAAAAACGTTTTTAATGAGTAATTACATTCAATTTATTTTCAGACTTTTGTATTAATGAAAGGCACTGTTTATAAATCAACCGGAAGCTGGTACACCGTAAAGTCACAACAAGGTGAGTTTTATCAATGCCGTATAAAGGGAAAATTTAGAATAGGTGGGATAAAAAGCACCAATCCTGTTGCAGTAGGTGATCATGTTGTTTTTGATGTTGAAACCAAAGGAGATGAGACCATTGGCGTTATTCATACTATTGAAACACGCGATAATTACATTATTAGAAAATCTGTAAACCTTTCAAAACAAACACATATAATTGCTACCAATATTGATGTTGCGTTTCTATTAATAACTCTTAATAACCCAACAACATTTACGGCTTTTATTGATCGTTTTTTGGTAACTGCAGAAGCTTATCACGTAAAAGCAGTACTACTTTTTAATAAAATTGACTTATACAACGAAGAAGAACTGCTAGAGATTAAATATCTGGCCGCACTTTACCGAAAAATAGGATATGAGTGTATTGGTATCTCAGCAAAAACAGGAAAAAATATACACAAGGTAAAAGACCTTATGCAAGATAAAGTTACACTATTCTCTGGTCATAGTGGAACCGGCAAATCTACGTTGGTCAACGCAATTGAACCCGGTTTAAATTTGAAAACCGCAGAAATATCTGAACAACATCAACAAGGGCAACATACCACAACATTTGCTGAAATGCATGATCTTAGTTTTGGTGGTCAAATAATTGATACTCCCGGTATTCGTGGGTTTGGCGTTGTTGAAATTGATAAAGAAGAACTAGGTAATTATTTCCCTGAATTTTTTGAACGCAAACAAGATTGTAAGTTTAATAACTGCCTTCACATCAATGAACCCAATTGTGCTATTAAAGAAGCGCTTGAAAATTCAGAAATTGCTTGGTCACGCTATAAAAGTTATTTGCAAATTCTAGAAGGTGAAGATGATGGTTACCGAAAAGATGTTTACAAAAAAGATTAAGGAATTACGCGATACCCCAACAATGAAAGTTGTAACAAAAAAACGATAAATTGTAAAACTCAAAATAAATTTATGCGAATTATTCTACAACGAGTTAAAGAAGCTTCAGTAACTGTAAATAAAGAAGTTGTTTCAAAAATTGATCAGGGATTTTTAATTTTATTAGGAGTTGAAGCAGAAGATACTCAAGATGATATCGATTGGTTATGTAGAAAAACTTCGAGATTGCGAATTTTTTCAGATGAACAAGACGCAATGAATTATTCTATACAAGATGTGGGTGGAGATGTGATTGTAGTAAGTCAATTTACATTACATGCAAGTACAAAAAAAGGGAACAGACCTTCATTTGTTAAAGCTGCAAAACCAAATTTTGCTGAAGATTTATACCAGAAATTTACTGAAAGCCTAGAGAAAGAAATAGGTAAGAAGGTGCAAACCGGAGTCTTTGGAGCTATGATGGACGTGCAATTAATTAATGATGGACCAGTTACAATTTTTATAGACTCAAAAAAAAGAGAATAATTTTCACATTTATTTAACAAAACTATTATATTCGCACCCATGCGAAAGATAGTTGCCCTAAGTTTATTTCTAGCATCTTTTGTAACCACTTTTTCACAAGAAGCCCAATTTTCTATCAGTGAGTTATCAAAAGAGCTAACAGAAAATGCCAATAGTATTTTATTGGATGAAAAAATAGAAATTGATGTTACCGAAAATGACCGTATGCGCTATAGCAATTATAGGGCTGTAATGGTACTGAATAAAAAAGGTAACAATAATACAGATGCCTACGTGCATTATGACGATGACACGAGAGTTAAAGACCTTGAAGCCTGGGTTTATGACGCTATGGGAAATGAAATTGCCCATTTTAAAGAGCGCGATTTTAAAGACATTAGTGCATCAGACGGATTTTCAATTTACAACGATGACCGTGTAAAACATCTAGACTACACCCCAACCGTATACCCATATACGTTAGTTTTCAAATCTGAAAAGGAAAGTAATACAACTGCTTTTATACCAAGATGGTTCCCAATAGGCGGGTATTATACTTCTACAAAAAACAGTGAGTTTGTAGTTAAGTTTAACCCAAATAACAAACCAAGAATATTAAAACAAAACCTTGATGGATATAATATTTCTGTAACTGAAACCCCAAATTCTTTTGTTTGTACCGCCAATAACATTACCGGAATTAGATATGAAGATTACAGCCCTTATTATAAAAACATATTACCACACGTAAAGTTTTCTCTTAATAATTTTTATCTCAAAGGTGTACCAGGCAGCGGTAAAAACTGGAAAGAGTTTGGTTCTTGGATGGATAAAAAGTTACTTGCAAAGGTTAGTAACCTTCCTCCCGCAACAATTGCAAAAGCAAAACAATTGGTAGCAAATGAAACCACCAATTTGGGTAAAGCAAAAAAAATATATGAATACCTTCAAAATAAAGTTAGATACATCAGTGTACAAATAGGTATAGGAGGATGGAAACCCATGCTGGCAGAAGATGTAGACAAATTAAGCTATGGAGATTGTAAAGCATTAACAAACTACACAAAAGCACTCTTAGACGTTGTAGGGGTTCCTTCTTATTATACCGTTTTATACGCCGGAGAAGATGAGGTAGATTTCAATTCAGAATTTTCAATTCTTGAAGGTAATCACGCCATTCTAGGTATACCAGACGGAGATGATATCGTTTGGTTAGAATGTACTAGTCAAGATGTGCCTTTTGGCTACGGTGGTAATCATATAGATAATAGAGATGTACTCATAGTAACACCTGAAGGCGGTAAAATAGTTCGTACCAAATCATACACTTATAAAGAAAATCTAGAAAAAAATGTAGCAGAAGTAAGTGTACATGTGACTGGAAGTGTTGAAGCTCACGTAACCACAGTTTCAAAAGGGCTGCAGTATGATGATAAAATTTATCTTGAAAAGCTAGATACAGATGATCTTGAGAAACGCTATAAGCAAAAATGGGGGCATATTAACGGCTTTGTCATTGAAAGCGTACAGCTCAATAACAATAAAGATGATATTGTTTTTTCAGAAAAACTGTCAATTACTATCCCAAATTATTGTTCGAGTATTGGTAACGACTTACTGTTTTCATTAAATGTGTTTACACAATCTGTAAATGTACCTCCTCGTTTTCCGAATCGAAAACAAAAACTACACATAGCCGAAGGTTTTACCGAAAGCGATACAGTAACAATTACCATAGATGAAAGCTTAGCTGTTGATAGCCTTCCGGAAGCTGTGAGTATTGAAAATAAATTTGGAAGCTACGCTTTTTCAGTTTCTGAAATTTCAAATAATACTTTACAATACACAAGAACATATACACTAAAAAAAGGAACTTTCCCCGCCACAGATTATAAACAATACCGATCCTTTTTAAGACGCATTTCAAAAATGGATCAAGCAAAAATTCTTTTAACACAGAACACCAAATAATTTACAATTATGAAATTTTTATTTACTTTTTTAATTACACTATGCACACTTCAAGTCGGGTTTTCTCAAGACTTTAGATTCGGGAAAGTTTCAAAAGAAGAACTTTTAGAAAAACAACACCCAACAGATTCTACTGCAGATGCAGCAATACTTTACAGAGAAATAAAATCTTACTTTGAGTTTTCTACAAATGAAGGTTTTTATTTAAGAACAGATGTTTTTGAGCGTATTAAGATTTATAATAAAGACGGTTTTGATTGGGCCAATAAAAAGGTAAAGTTGTATCAAAGTAGCACCGGATCTGATGAAGAAATAAAAGGGCTAAAGGGTTACACTTATTTTCTTGAAGGAGATAAAATTCAAGACGTAAAATTACGCAATGATGGTATTTTTGAGGAAGAGGCTAGTGAATTTTTAGAATTAACTAAATTTACAATGCCAAATGTTAAAGAAGGCTGTGTTATTGAATATGAATATTCAGTTACATCACCTTTTATAACTAATATAGACGAGTATCGTTTTCAAGAACAGATACCGGTTAATAAAGTATCAATGGAGTTTCAAGCTCCAGAGTATTTTAGTTATAAAACTCACCAAAGAGGCTGGATTCCTTTTAGAATACAGACTAGTACAGATTACATGAATATTAATTTAGGTTCAATTAGCTCAAGATCTTCTTGGGGAAATAGAGGAGGAAACACCGGAAATAAAGTAAGAAGTAATACAACGTCAGTACTTGAAAATGTTTATTCAGTAATAGTTAATGATGTTCCTGCTCTTAAAGAAGAAGCTTTTACTAGCAATATTGATAATTTTACAACAGCGTTAAAATTTGAATTATCTTATACCAAGTTTCCAAATTCTACTTTAGAAATGTATACCACTACTTGGGAAGATGTTTCAAAATCTATTTATGATTCTGATGCGTTTGGAGGTCAGTTAAAACGCGATAATTATTTTGATGATGAGATTGATAATTTACTGCAGGGAGTAACAAAAGATTCTGAAAAAGTGATTCGCATTTATGAATATGTAAAAGCAAAAATGAATTGGAATTCCTATAAAGGAATTTATACTATGGAAGGCTCCAAAAATGCCTATAAAAACGGTGTTGGTAATGCTTCAGATATTAATCTTTTGCTTGTGAATATGTTGCGATATGCAGGTATACAAGCCAATCCTGTTTTAGTAAGTACTAAATCAAACGGAATACCGCTTTTTCCAACTAGAAATGGATTTGATTATGTTGTAGCAGCAGTAGAAACAAAAAATAATGTAACACTCCTTGATGCTACTAATAAGGAAGGTGAACCTGATATTTTAAAACCTGAACTATTAAACTGGCAAGGTAGATTAATAAGAGAAGATAGAAGTTCTACTTGGGTTTCTTTATATCCAAAGACTCAAGCTTCTCAAAGTACTTTACTTAATTTAAATATTGATGATGCCAATTATGCAGTAAAGGGGTCTGCTCAAAACAGGTATACAGGACATTATGCGTTAAGTCAAAGAAAAAACTATAAAAATATAAAAGAAGAAGACGTGCGCAAATCTCTAGAAAAAAGAAATGGAGATGCAGAACTTTCAAACATCAATTTTGGAAATCTAGAAGAACTTTATAAACCTGTAACCCTTCAATATGATTTTGAAAACTTTGAGGCCCTTGAAGAAATAGGAGGGAAGCTATACTTTTCTCCACTTCTTTTTTTAGCCTTGGAAGAGAACCCTTTTAAAACTAATACACGTCAATACCCAATAGACTTTAGTTACCCTATAAAGGATAGATATATTATCACTGTAAATATTCCTGAAGGCTATAAGGTTGAATCTAAACCTGAAAGTGCTAAATTTGTATTAAACCAAAATGCAGGGTTATTTAGTTATATAATTAATGAAGCAGGTAATAAAATTCAAATTTCTGTAGATTTGGCAATTAATCAACCTGTTATTTCAGCAGATAGTTATGAAGATATAAAGAGATTCTTTCAGGTAATGGTTGATAAAGAAAATGAAAAAATAGTTCTTTCAAAAGTTTAAGAATGAATATTGACAACGCACAACAAGCAGTAGATAATTGGATAAAAGAACACGGAGTACGTTATTTTAATGAACTTACTAACATGGCTCAACTTACTGAAGAAGTAGGTGAGGTTGCCCGCATAATTGCTCGTAGATATGGTGAGCAAAGCGAAAAGGAAAGTGATAAAAATAAAGACCTTGGTGAAGAGTTGGCCGATGTATTGTTTGTTGTGCTTTGTTTAGCAAATCAAACAGGTGTAAACCTAGAAGACGCATTTAATAAAAAACTAGATCTTAAAACCAAAAGAGATCACGACCGCCATCATAACAATGATAAACTTAAATAATGCTTAGTAAAGTTATTAACCATAAAGGGTTTTGGAAATCTGTAGTCACTTTAGGATTAACATTTGTGTTTCTCTTTATATTTATTAAATGGCTTTTTGACGGGTTTAGCCCAACTTTCTTTGAAGATAGAAATCCTTATCTTTTTATTGGAGGTAGTTTATTAGCAGGTTTTTTATATGGTTTTTTTGTTTCCTATGGGAAATTTAAAAAGAAACTAAAACAGTAAAATACATTTCTTAATGAAAGCTGTACTCACCACAAAACCGTTAAAAGAAAACTCAGCTGTCATTCAAGTTTCAGGCTCAAAAAGTGAATCAAACAGATTGTTAATATTACAATCTCAATTTCAGAATTTGAAACTAGAAAACCTTTCTGAAAGTGATGATACTATGGTTTTACAAAAAGCTTTGCTGTCAAATACAGGCGAAGTGAATATTCATCACGCAGGCACAGCTATGCGTTTTTTAACTGCTTATTTTGCATCTCAATCAAAGGCCTCTGTTGTATTGACAGGAAGCGAAAGAATGCAGCAGCGACCCATTAAAGTGCTTGTAGATGCCTTAAAAACTCTTGGCGCAACTATCAAGTATTTAAGTAAAGAAGGATACCCGCCAATTGCAATTGCAGGAAAAAAAATTAGTAATAGCGAGGTGACAATGGCTGCAAATGTAAGTAGTCAATATATTTCGGCTTTACTTTTAATTGCTCCTTCGCTAGAAAATGGCTTGACAATACATCTTGAAAAAAATATTACTTCGGCGCCCTATTTACAAATGACGGTTTCTTTACTTCAAAAAATAGGCGTAGCGTGTACTTTTTCTGAAAATACTATTACGGTAAAACCCACTTCACAAATAGAAGATAAAGCTATTTTAATTGAGTCTGATTGGAGTTCAGCTTCCTATTTTTATAGTATGGTGGCTCTTTCAGAAAAAATGACAGTTACCCTCAAAGGCTATTTTAAAAATAGTTTGCAAGGCGATTCTATTCTAGCTACTATTTATGAATCACTTGGCGTCACAACATCTTATAATGAAGCAGACGCATCTATAACATTATCAAAAAACAATAAACAACTTGCAGAGCACATTATGTTGCATCTTATTGATGCGCCAGATATTGCTCAAACTATTGCTGTTACCTGTTTTGGACTGGGATTGGGTTGTAAATTAACCGGTTTACATACCTTAAAAATTAAAGAAACCGATAGGTTGGTTGCCTTGAAGACTGAATTAGAAAAGCTAGGAGCTCAGGTTAAAATCACAAATGACACTTTAGAATTAATTTCTTCAGAAAAAATACATGAAAAGATAACCATACAAACCTACAATGATCACCGTATGGCAATGGCTTTTGCGCCTTTAGCGTTAAAAAAACAAATACAAATTAATGATGCCGGTGTAGTATCAAAATCATTTCCAACCTTTTGGGAAGACATCCAAAAAACCGGAATACAAGTAGATTTTAAATAATAAATGCTCATTTACTTGACAACCCCTATGTTGAGGTTGTATATTTGCACCTTTTTAAGATAAATATCACTTTCTATGGGAATGAAACTTTCAAATTTCAATTTTGACTTACCAGCCGAATTATTAGCAGAATATCCAGCTTCTAACCGAGACGAAGCCAGACTTATGGTTTTAAACCGAAAAGAGAAAACCATCGAGCATAAAATGTTCAAAGATCTTATTGACTATTTTAATGAAGATGACGTTTTGGTTTTAAACAATACAAAAGTATTTCCGGCTCGTTTATTTGGTAACAAAGAAAAAACAGGCGCTCGTATAGAGGTTTTCTTGTTGCGAGAGTTAAACCCAGAGACAAGACTTTGGGATGTATTAGTAGATCCTGCACGTAAAATACGAATAGGAAACAAACTTTATTTTGGAGATGATGAATCATTGGTTGCTGAAGTAATTGATAACACAACTTCTAGAGGACGTACGCTTCGTTTCTTATTTGATGGATCATATGAAGAATTCAGAAATAAGTTAACTGAACTTGGTGAAACACCATTGCCAAAATATATTAAAAGAGATGTAGAACCAGAAGATGCAGATAGATATCAAACTATTTATGCAAAAGAAGAAGGAGCAGTAGCAGCACCTACTGCAGGACTTCACTTTTCAAAACATTTATTGAAACGTCTAGAAATAAAAGGAATCAATTTTGCTGAAGTAACATTACACGTAGGTTTGGGAACCTTTAGCCCTGTTGAGGTTGAAGATCTTTCAAAGCACAAAATGGATTCTGAAGAAATTATTCTTCCTCAAAGTTCTGTAGACGTAATCAACACAGGAATAGAAAGAAAAAAACGTGTGTGCGCAGTAGGAACTACAGTAATGAGAGCTTTAGAAAGTTCAGTTTCATCAAATAATATGCTCAATACGTATGCAGGATGGACAAATAAATTTATTTTTCCACCATATGATTTTAGTATTGCAAACTGTATGGTTACAAACTTTCATACACCAAAATCTACTTTGTTAATGATGGTTTCAGCTTTTGCAGGACACGATTTTATCAAAGAAGCTTATGAAGAAGCAGTAAAAGAAAAATACCGTTTTTATACATATGGAGATGCTATGTTAATTTTATAGTACTTCCATATTATAACATTTAAAATCCTGATGGTTCATCAGGATTTTTTTTGTTTATAGAGAAAAAGGATTTTCTACTTTCAAAATAATAAAGTATCTTGTAGTGTTGTAATATATTCAGCAGCAAGTGTGTATGAAAAAAATTACTTTTTTCTTATTTATTATCTTATTTATACCTTTCGCTTTTTCTCAAGAAACTAGCGCAGACTTTCCTATAAGCTATCGTGTTTCTACTGAAAATATTGAGCCTATAATCTTGCCACCTTTAGATCTTTCTGCTATTCAGCAAGAAGATAGTATTAATGATCTTGATAAAACGTTGCCCTGGCGCTATGGAGTAAAGCGTACTATTAAAGTTGATATTCATAAAGAAGGCCAAGTGACAACTTTACAAAATGGTGATAAACTATGGCGAGTAGCTATTAAATCTCCCAACGCTTTAAACTTAAGTGTAAATTTTGACAATTTTTACATACCCAATGGGGCACAATTGTTTCTATACAATACAGATTATACAGACGTTCTTATTCCGCTATCAAATAAGCAAAACAGAGAGAACCAGCAGCTAGGTTCTTGGTTTGTAAACGGTGATGTTATTTGGATAGAATATTTTGAACCAAAAAATGTAAATGAAAATGTATCGCTAACGATAGGTAGCTTAATTCATGGGTATCGAATGAATCAAGTTGAGGATTATGCTCTAGGTAAACGAGGGTTTAATGATTCTGGAGACTGTAACTATGATGTTAATTGTTCTATTGGCGAAGATTTTGATTCAAAAAAAGACATCCTTAAAAAAGCAATTGCGTTACTTAACTTAGGAAATGGTTATTTGTGTTCTTCGGTTTTAGTTAATAACACAAATAATGATAAAACACCTTATTTACTTACAGGAAATCACTGCCTTGATAACAGTGATCCTGCATTTTGGTCAATTCGATTTAATTGGATGAGTCCAAGTCCTGTTTGCGGAGAGGGTGAGCCAAGTTCAGATATACAGACAAACTTTACTATGAGTGGCGCCGAATTAAAGGCTAACAATGCTCTTAGTGATTTTGCTTTAGTTCAACTTTACAATGACGTACCAGAATCTTGGGACGTATCTTTTGCAGGGTGGGATGTTACCGATAATTTACCAGAGTTTGAGGTAGGTATTCATCATCCTAATGGAGATATTATGAAAATATGTAGAGACAATACAGGAGCAGTAAAAGAAACTGCTAATGGAACAGAGGTTTGGCTCATAGGAGGTGTATCACAAGGTGTAGGTGATGGTTGGGAAATAGGAACTACAGAAAGCGGCTCATCCGGTTCGCCATTATTTAATGAAAACGGAAAGATAATTGGGCAATTATATGCAGGAAATGCTTTTTGTGACGGTATAAATGGTAATAATGATTATGATATTTACGGAAGATTGGCCGTTTCTTGGGATGCTGGATCTTCAGAAGATAAACGCTTAAAGGAGTGGCTTGACCCTTTAAATACGGGACAAACACAACTTGAGACTATTCAGAATATATTAAATGTTACAGAGTTTGAAATAACGGGTGAGCTGAAGATTTACCCAAATCCTGCTTCAGATATTATAACCGTAATGAACAGTAGATATCCAAATCTTTTATACAGTATTTACAATGTTGCAGGTCAACAGCTTAATAGAGGAACTGTTTCAAATACTATGAATACAATTTCTGTAGCTCAATTGGCAGAAGGTGTTTACTTTTTAAAGTTGACCGATGCAGATAGTGATTCACATATTACCAAAAAAATTATTGTTACTCGATAGTTATTCAACTCTTTTGGTACTCATAAATACTTCATAATCTTTCTGTAAACTAATATCTAAATAGTAATTTTGCAACTTATGGTTTCAGAAAAAAAAGATATTAGATCCTTATCAAAGCAAGAATTGCGTGATTTTTTTGTGAGTATTGGTGATAAAGCTTTTAGGGGCAATCAAGTTTATGAATGGCTATGGAATAAAGGTATTCATAACTTTGAAGATATGACCAATATTTCAAAGGAAACACGTGCGCACCTTGAAGAAAACTTTGTGATTAATCATATTGAGGTTGATAGCCTTCAAAAGAGTGGTGATGGTACAATTAAAAATGCTGTAAAACTTCACGATGGTTTTGTTGTAGAGTCTGTTTTAATTCCTACAAAATCTAGAACTACAGCTTGTGTTTCTTCTCAAGTGGGTTGCAGTTTGGACTGCAAATTTTGCGCAACATCTCGATTAAAGCGTATGCGTAATTTAAATCCTGATGAGATTTTTGATCAAGTAGTCGCTATTCATAAAGAGAGTTTGCTTTATCATGATAAACCCTTATCAAATATTGTGTATATGGGAATGGGCGAGCCGCTTATGAATTATAAAAATGTCCTTGAATCTATAAAGATGATAACATCAGAAGAGGGCTTAGGAATGTCGCCTAAAAGAATTACGTTGTCTACTTCTGGAGTTCCAAAAATGATAAAAAAACTGGCTGATGATGAGGTTAAGTTTAATCTAGCTGTTTCGTTACACTCTGCCATTCAAGAAACACGTGAGCAAATAATGCCATTTGCAAAAAGTTTTACGTTACCCGATTTAAGAGAATCACTAGAGTATTGGTATGCAAAAACAAAGCGGCGTATTACTTATGAGTATATTGTATGGAAAGGTATCAATGATTCGGAAAAAGATGTAGATGCTCTTGTTGAGTATTGTAAGTCAGTTCCTTGTAAAATAAACCTGATAGAATACAATCCAATTGATGATGGAGCGTTTCAACAAGCAAACGATTCTGCAATAGATTTATACATTCAAAAACTTGAAAGAAATAAAATACCTGTTACAGTACGCAGAAGCCGTGGAAAGGATATTGATGCAGCTTGTGGGCAATTAGCAAATAAAAGTTAAGAGCTACCTTTTCAGTTAGGAGCATAAAAAAAGAGCGGTTGTTTTATAACAACCGCTCTTTAGGTTTAAGATTGTATTAAACTTACTTGATAGCAAACTTTACAGTCTTCTTAGCACCATCAATGTTAATAGTAGCTAGGTAAACTCCAGAGTTAAGTCCAGATAAGTTTACAGTTTCGTTAGTGTTACCTAATTTTTGAGAAACTACTTGCTGTCCTAATACATTGTGAATGTTTACAGATTGCATTGGAGAATTAGCTCTAAGAGATAATACATTGTTGTTTACAAAGTAGTTAAATCCGTCAAAAGCTTGATCTTCTACGCTTAATGATTCAGAAACTTCTAATCTGTCAATACCAATGTAGTTAGAGTTTGCACCAGTAGGTCCAGCATCTGTTACAAAGTAACGTAATGCGATTCTTGTGTTGGTTTCACCAGTAAGACCTGATACAGTAAACTCTTGTACTGGCTCCCAAGATTCTGGGTATCCACCTACATTAAGATCTGGGTTGATAGATCCTAATAATTCAGTATAAGAACCTACATCACCAGCAGTTGGAGCAGTACCAGATCCATCAGGATCAAGACGAACTTCTAATCTGTCTGGGAATGAACTATCATCACCAGTTCTTGTGTAAAAAGTGATTACATCACCGTTTTCAAGATCAAGAGCAGGAAGAATTAAGTAAAGATCAATTAAAGATCCAGCTGTTGCGTTAAAGTTCATTCCTAAATAAGAGTCATCAGCACCATCAAATGATACAAAAACATCTGTATTTCCCTGGAAAATATCAGTGTTTGGTGAATCACTTACGTTTACTACATCATAGTCTGTTAAGGTTGTGATATCATCAAAACCTTCAGAAATTAATTGTGCGTTTACCGCAAATACTGCAAAAAATGCAGCTAAAAATGTAATTTTCTTCATAATAATATTTGTTTTTTAGTTTCCGCTAATATATGAAATAATTTTAAATAATTAGAACTTTTAGTAGTGTTTCTACTATTTTTGGGGGTTAAATGAAAATAGTTTCTCAAATAAAACTCCCTATCGAGACCGAAATGGAACTTTTTGAAAAAAAGTTCTCCGGGGCCATGTCGTCAAAAGTGGCGTTATTAAATAGAATTACACATTATGTTGTAAACCGTAAAGGAAAACAAATGCGCCCTATGTTTGTTTTTCTTATTGCAAAAATGACAGGAAACGGTGCTGTTCAAGAACGTACCTATCGAGGTGCTTCGGTTATTGAACTTATTCATACTGCAACGCTAGTTCATGATGATGTAGTAGATGATAGTAATAGAAGACGCGGTTTTTTCTCCATCAATGCCCTTTGGAAAAATAAAATTGCAGTACTGGTTGGGGATTATTTGTTGTCTAAAGGACTATTACTTTCCATAGATAACGATGATTTTGATTTGCTGAAGATCATTTCAGTAGCGGTTCGTGAAATGAGTGAAGGCGAGTTGCTTCAAATAGAAAAAGCCAGAAGACTTGATATAACTGAAGATATATACTTTGATATCATTCGGCAAAAAACTGCCACGTTAATTGCTGCTTGTTGTGCAATGGGGGCACAATCTGTTAATGCTCCTAAAGAAGAAGTAGAGGCTATGCGTCAATTTGGTGAATTAATTGGAATCGCTTTTCAAATTAAAGATGATCTTTTTGACTATGGAGATGAAAAAATAGGGAAACCAACAGGGATTGATATCAAGGAACAAAAAATGACACTTCCGTTAATTTATTCCTTAAACAACACTTCCGAAAAAAATAAACGCTGGCTTATTAATTCGGTTAAAAACCATAACAAAGATAAAAAGCGAGTTAAGGAGGTTATTGCTTTTGTAAAAGATAGCGGCGGACTTGACTACGCTATTTCGAGGATGAAAGATTATCAACAACAAGCATTAGCGATACTTCAATCTTACCCAAACTCACCTTATAAAGAATCGTTGGAGTTGATGGTAAATTATGTGATAGATAGAAAAAAATAATTTTTTTAAGCTATCAGGCAACCCTTTCTTTTATTCTTGCGTCTATATAATAGAAGCACAAGCGAAGCATATTGTGAAATTGATTTCATTACATAAAAATTATGCTGCTTTAATTACAAAAGCAAAAAAAGGCAACCGAAAAGCTCAGCATGGGCTTTATCAAATGTTTGCCCCAAAAATGTTAAGTGTTTGTAGGCAGTATATTAAAAGTGATGATCTGGCAGAAGCCACAATGCTCAAAGGATTTTATAAAGTATTTACAAAATTAGACTCCTTTAGTGATCAAGGTAGTTTTGAAGGTTGGATAAGAAGAATAATGGTAAACGAATCTATTAGCGAATTAAGAAGACAAAAAAAGCTACTGTTTAATGATGAATCTCAACTTGAAAACTCGCTTGAATACGCCTCACACATTAAAACAGATTTTGCGGTTGAAGAAATTCAAAAGATGATCGATGAGTTGCCCGAAGGATACAAAACCGTTTTTGTTCTTTACGCTGTAGAAGGGTATAAGCACAGTGAAATAGCCGAATTACTTAAAATAAGTGAAGGAACCTCAAAATCTCAATTATCAAAGGCTCGTAAAATGCTTCAAAAAATGATTACTCACCAAAACAACGTGAATTATGGAACCCAATAAATTTGAAGAAACCATTCGCGAGAAGTTACAAGAAAGAGAGATGCAACCATCTAGTGAGGCTTGGGAACAACTCAATGCTCAACTAGGAAATACAAAAAAGTCAAAAAATAGAATCGTTTGGTATGCTGTTGCCGCAAGCTTGGTGAGCATTATTGTAGTAGGTTCTTTAATTTTTAGCAATTCTCAGGCAGTTTCAGATGGTGAAAACCTTGTGACCGCACCTACAAATAAAGAAACTATAGACTTAAGTACAGAACCCGTTAAGGCTTCTCAAGAAATACATTCAGAAAAAATAGCTTCAGAAGCTACTACAGCTCCTGTATCAACTCAAAAAAATAAACCATTACAAACCAAGTCTGTAAAACCACAACCAAAAATTGATAAACAAATAGAAACTCTTTCAGAAAAAAACCAAAATCAAACAGTAGCCTATGAGTCTGTGAATACCAAAGAGGGCAAAACAGACCGGCAGCCAACCAAAACTGAAGAAAACCGTTTTGTTACTAATAAAGTTAACGAAGTGGTAGCTCAAGTGAAAGAGATTCAACATAAAAATAAAGAAGTAACGCCTGCCGAAATTGATGCATTATTGGCACAAGCCGAACGAGAAATTAAAACCAAACAATTTTTACATACAGAAACTAAAAAAGTAGATGCTGCAGCTTTGCTTTTTGATGTAGAAATGGAACTGGAAAAAAGCTTTAGAGACAAGGTTTTTGACGCCCTAGGCGAAGGGTTTAATAAGGTAAGAACTGCAGTTGCAGAGCGAAACGAATAAATTTTATACAAATCAATTCATCAATCAAGTTGTGAGGTACCTCTCTCTTACTAGGGAGAGCTGCCTACCAACACTAAATCACAAAAATCATGAAAATAATTACGTATTGTACCGTTGTTACGGTATGGGTGCTTACTGTCTTTACGGCAAATGCCCAAGAAGAAAATCAAGCTGAAAACATTGCTATGTTAAAAGCTGCACAAGAACAAGTTGTAAAAGAAGAAAAAGATGCGCTAAAAGTTGAAGTAGAAGCAATTAATAAGCGACTTGAAAATGAAGAATTATCTTTTGCTGAAGCTGAAAAACTAAAAGCCAAAGCTGCAGAAAAACGCGCCTTAAATATTGAAAACCGCTTAGCAATAATTGATAACAAAATAGCGCTATTAGAACGTAATGGAGATAATGAAAATTTATCTGATGATACAGAAAGAGTAGTGCTAAGAATTGGGTCAGGTGACGATGATGATTCCTTTGTTTTTTTAGGTAAAACGAACAAAGCAAAAAAATATGACCGTAGAACTACCAGTGCTTTTGTACTAGCTGTAGGACTTAACAATGTGATTACCGAAGGACAATCTTTAAATGATTCAGATTTTAAAATAGGAGGAAGTCGATTTGCTGAAATTGGCTGGGCTTGGAGAACACGAGTGTTTAAGAATACAAATTGGTTACGAGTAAAATACGGTTTTTCATTTCAGTTTAATGGTTTAAAACCCACAGATAACAGATATTTTGTAGATACAGGTGATCAAACCGAGTTGCAAGAATTTCGACTAGATCTTGATAAGTCAAAATTCAGAATGGATAATCTGGTGTTTCCCGTTCATTTTGAATTTGGACCTTCCAAGAAAATTGAAAAAGAAGAGTATTTTAGGTATTCAACTTATAACCAAATTAAAGTAGGGCTAGGAGGTTATGCAGGATTCAATTTGGGTACTCGCCAAAAATTAAAATATTCAGAAGATGGTGAGAATGTAAAAGAAAAATTAAAAGCAAACTACAATACCAATAATTTTATTTACGGTGTGAGTGGATATGTAGGTTGGAAGGGTACAGCATTGTACGTAAAATATGATTTAAATACCATCTTTAAGGATAATCCAATTGATCAACGTAATATATCATTAGGGCTACGTTTTGATGTAGATTAATGTTTTGGCCGTGTTTAAATTTTTAAGCTCCTTTCTATTACAGAGGAGCTTTTTCTTTGGAAAAAAATGCCCTTCGTTACGCGTTACATTTTACTATATTTGTTACTCTATAATTCTTTTTAAAATTTGATTTCAAAATCTACCATAGATAGCGTTTTTGAGACTGCTCGTGTTGAGGAGGTAATCGGTGATTTTGTTCAGCTTAAAAAATCCGGAAGCAATTTTAAAGGCCTCAGTCCCTTTACAGATGAGCGTACCCCAAGCTTTATGGTGTCCCCGGTAAAACAGATATGGAAAGATTTCAGTAGTGGTAAAGGAGGGAATGTGGTTGCTTTTTTAATGGAGCATGAACACTTTTCATATCCTGAAGCTATAAAATACCTTGCCAAAAAATACGGTATTGAAATAGAAGAAACAGAGCAGACAGACGAGCAAAAACAACAAGCTAATGAGCGTGAAAGCTTATACCTAGTTAGCGATTTTGCAAAAGATTACTTCAAGAATATATTATTTAAAACCGAAGAAGGAAAAGCTATTGGGCTTAGTTATTTTAAGGAACGGGGTTTTACTGAAGAAACCATCAAAAAATTTGACCTAGGCTTGTCGCCAGATAGTTGGGACGCTTTTACCAATCACGCTATAAAAAAGGGATACAAACTTGATTATCTTGAAAAAACTGGGCTTACTATTGTAAAGGGAGAAAAACAGTTTGATCGCTTTAAGGGTAGAGTGATGTTTCCCATTCGTAGTATGAGTGGCCGTACATTAGGTTTTGGTGGTCGTATTCTAGACAATTCAAAAAAAGCTGCCAAATACCTTAACTCGCCAGAGAGTGATATATACCATAAAAGCAAAGTGTTGTACGGTATTTACAATGCCAAACAAGCTATTGCTAAAGAAGATACTTGTTACTTGGTTGAAGGATATACAGATGTTATTCAGTTTCATCAAACCGGAATTGAAAATGTAGTTTCTTCATCAGGAACAGCTTTAACACCAGAACAAATACGGTTGATTAACCGATTAACTCAAAACATCACAGTACTTTTTGATGGTGACGCTGCCGGCTTGCGAGCATCTCTTAGAGGTGTAGATTTGATTTTGGAACAAGGAATGAATGTAAAAATTTGCACCTTTCCTGAAGGAGAAGATCCTGATAGTTTTTCAAGAAAAAACTCTTTGGAAGCTGTAACGCTGTACCTTGAAGAAAACTCCAGGGATTTTATTTCGTTTAAAGCATCTTTATTGGCTTCCGAAGCTAAAAATGATCCTATAAAAAAGGCTGAAACCATTCGAGATATTGTGGTAAGCATTTCAAAAGTGCCCGATGTTATAAAACAAGAATTGTATATAAAGGAATGTTCAAGAATTATGGATATTTCAGAAGAAGTCTTGTTTAATACACTTGCTCAATTGGTTCAAAAAGATAGGCGAGATGCTTCTAGAAGAAAACCAACCGAAAAAAAGCAAATGCAAGTGGTGCCTTCAGAAAAAGAGAAGGTTGAAAAAGTTGATGCTCAATATGAGCTAGAACGAAAAATCATTGAGCTTTTATTGTTATATGGTACCGAAGAGGAAGATTTTGAAGAAGTAGTAATTGATACTGATGATAAAGGTGAAATTGATTACAAGAAAGAAATACAGACAAAAAAGGTGTTTCAGAAGATATTTTTGGATCTTCACGATGATGAAATAGAATTTACCAATGAGGCTTTTAAAGAGTTGTATTCTGAAATAATCAATACGTTAACTCGTGAGGAGGAATTACATTTGGAAAGTTTTGTAAATACGCTTCAACCTGAAAAAGCGTCTGCTGTAACAGATATTTTAATGGAAGAAGAAAAGTACAGCTTGCATAATTGGGAAAGCAAAGAAATTTATGTGAAAGAAAAGGAGCATTCTATTTCACAAATAGTAAGTGAAACTATTTTAAATCTACGCAGGGAGTTGGTTAGTCAAAAAATTAAAGAGCTTTCAGATAGTATTAAAGATCAAGAGCCAGATGGTCCAACAGTTGATTTGCAAGACGTAGTGGATTACTTAACGCTAAAAAAAATACTTTCTGAAAAACTAAGAAGGGTTTTGTAATTACCCAAATTGAAACATTCTAGATTGATGTATCAAATCTGCCAGATTATCAACTTTTAATTTTTTCAATAAGCGAGTTTTGTATGTGCTTACCGTTTTTTCATTAATGTTAAGTGCGTTGGCAATATCTTTATTACGTTTTCCGCGCGAGAGCAAGTTTAAAACTTCAATTTCACGAGAAGAAAGTTTTTTGTAGCGGCTTATTGCGCTGCTTTCTCCTACATTTCTACTAGTAAAGGTAGAGGTGAGATCTTCATTAAGAAAGATGCCGCCTTTTGCAATTTTGCTTAAGGCATCAATAAAAACTTGAGTAGATGCAGTTTTTGGTACATAACCTGCAGCTCCAGATTTTATAGAACGAAGAGCATAAATTTCTTCTGGGTGTGTAGAAAAAATTAATACACGTGTTTGTGGAAATGATTCTTTAATGCTTCTAAGTGCATTAATGCCGTTAATTTGCGGCATATCAATCTCCATAATTAATATATCTGGATTGTGGTCTTGTAAACTTTGATAAAGCTCTTCTCCATTATTTGCTTTGGCAAGAATTGAGAATTCATCTGTTTTATTTTCTAACATACAGGAAATCCCTTGAAGGGTTACCGGATGATGATCTGCAATGACTATTTTTTTCATTATTCTTTTATTGTTATACCTTATTATTATTTTAAGGGATAAAGAATGTGTGAGGTTTGTAATATTAATACTACAAATCAAAACTAAAAAAAAGAAAGTCAGGATGAGAGATTATTCGTTCAACTTCAAGAAAATTCGTTGAATATTATAAATCCTTGTAGGAATTAGGAATTTTACACACCGGAATAGGCTTCATTTTGTGTTGATTAGCCATATTTAAGCGTAAGTAAATGTTAAAAACATCTTGTTTTCGGCCGGTAAAATCTTCTGGATTTTTGCCTTTATCTTGCATTTTCATGGCCCATTCTAGTTCGTCATAACTTGCGCCAATTTGATCTTCATCAGTACGATCATCACCCCAAAGACCATCTGTAGGAGCAGCATCAATAATCTCTTGATTTACGCCTAAAAATTTTGCGATTTCATATACTTCACTTTTCATTAAATCTGCAATGGGGCTTAAATCTACACCGCCATCTCCATATTTGGTAAAAAAACCTACCCCAAAATCTTCAACCTTATTGCCTGTGCCGGCAACCAAAAGTTTATGTAAACCTGCAAAATAATAGAGTGTTGTCATTCGTAAACGAGCTCTGGTATTTGCTAATGATAACAATCGAGTTTCTTCAGTTTCAACCGATGGTAAAACATCAATTAAATCATCAAAAACGTTGGTTAAATTTACTTCAACTCTAGAAACGTTTGAGAAATTATTTTCAAGCCATTCTATGTGATTATAAGCTCTTGTCACTTGAGATTTTGCTTGATGAATAGGCATTTCAACACATAAGGTTTTTAAACCAGTTTTGGCACACAATGCAGAAGTTACGGCAGAATCAATTCCGCCACTTATACCTACAACAAATCCATCCATTTTGGCGTCTGTACAATAGGTTTTTAACCAAGAGACAATATGATCTACTACCTTTTCTGTGTGCATAATTAGAGTATTAAAGTTAATCAATAGGTTGTTAATACAACTTTCAAGTTTTTTAAAAGTATAAAACCTACCTTTGCAAACAAAAATAAGCGAATCTTAAAATTTAAAAAAGAAGATGGCGTTAAACAGTTGTCAAATTCTGTCTTTTATGAAAAAATACCTTTCTTTCACTGTTATTTTTTTAGTGTTAATTTCTTGTGATTCAAAAAGTAAAAAAGAACAAGAAATTCAAGCTACTCCTATCAGTTTAGATATTGTTCGGTTTGATAAAGAGTTTGCAGCTGCAGAGATTTCAGATATTGCCAATTTAAAAAATCAATATCCTCAATTTTTTCCGAAGCAATTTGCTGATAGCGTATGGGTGAATAGAATACAAGATACTTTACAGCAAGAACTAGAGGCTGAGGTTCTTAAAAAATTTCCAGATAATTCTGAGATTGAAAACCAACTTATCCCGCTATTTAAACATATAAAGTATTATTTTCCAAAATTTGAGGCTCCTACCGTTTACACAGTAACATCAGATGTAGACTATAACAATAGAGTTATTGCCACAGATAGTATGTTGGTTGTGGCATTAGATACCTATTTAGGTAGTGAACATCGATTTTATGAAGGAATTCAACAATATATTTCTAGAGATTTAAAACCATCACAACTAGCCCCTAATGTAGCTGCAGCGTATGCACATCAACTTGCATTAAAACCACAGAAGCGGATGTTATTGGAGCAACTTATTTTCTTCGGAAAAGAGCTGTATTTAAAAGATCTTTGGTTGCCAAACGTTAGTGATGCAGAAAAAATTGGTTATACCGAAGCCGAACTAAAATGGGCACAAGATAATGAAGAATATATGTGGCGTTATTTTGTAGAAAAAGAATTGCTTTACAGTACCAATCCAAAGCTGCCAGCACGCTTTATTAACAAAGCGCCTTTTTCCAAATTTTATTTAGAAATTGATAACGAATCACCCGGGATGATAGGAAGGTATTTAGGGTGGCAAATAGTAAGAGCTTACATGGATACTAACTCGGTAAGTGTTCAACAAATGCTGCGGGAAAAACCTGAAAAAATTTATAATAACTCAAAATATAAACCTAAAAAGTAATGGCAAAACATACTTCTGAAATAAAGATTAACATAGATTTAGATGAAAATAAAGTACCTGAGAAATTAAAATGGTCTGCTCCTGATGGCGGTGTGACAAATGAAGAGGCAAAAGCAATTTTTTTAAATGTATGGGATCATAACAATAGAGAATCTCTACGCATTGATTTGTGGACCAAAGATATGCCACTAGATGATATGAAAATTTTCTTTCATCAAACCTTAAGCGCTATGGCTGAAACTTTTGAGCGTGCTACAAGTGATGAAAAAATGAGCGCCACCATGCGTGATTTTTGTGACTATTTTGCTGAAAAACTAGAGCTTAATAAGGACTAAACACTTGATCTTTTTAAGAACGGTCTAGCGTTTGATTAATTTGATCAATGTAATGTAAAACCTCTTCACGGCCAATTGTATTAGAAGAAGAAGTGACAAAATACTGAGGCATTTCTATCCAAGTTTCAAGCATTTTTTCTTGATACTCTTTTATATTTCGCTCCAGTGCTTTGGGCTTTAATTTATCAGCTTTTGTAAAAATAATAGCAAAAGGGAATTGTTGCTCGCCAAGCCATTCCATAAACTCTAGATCAATAGGTTGAGGTTGGTGCCGGCAATCTACCAGTACAAATCCCATTACCAATTGTTCTCTTTTCAAAAAATATTCAGTGATAAATTTCTGAAAGGTTTTTTTGTTTTTTTTTGAAACTTTTGCGTAACCATATCCTGGTAAATCAACCAAGTGCCAGTTTTTATTAATCAAAAAATGGTTGATAAGCTGAGTTTTACCTGGGCGACCAGATGTTTTTGCAAGGTTTTTTCGCTGCATCAACATGTTGATCAATGAAGATTTCCCTACGTTTGAACGACCAATAAATGCGTATTCTGGTAAATGAGATTTGGGACATTTTGCAACATCGCTATTACTCATTACAAATTCAGCAGATTTAATTTGCATGGTATCTAGAAGTTTCTATTTTGTAACCAGGCGTAGAGTAAATCATTAAACTCATCAGGATGTTCCATCATAGCTGCGTGACCGCATTTATCTATCCAGTACAAATCTGAGTCTGGCAACAATTCATGAAATTCTGTAGCTACTTCGGGAGGTGTAACATTATCGTTTTTCCCCCAGATAATACAAGTAGGTGTTTTCATTTTAGGGAGATCCTTTGCCATGTTGTGTCTAATAGCGCTTTTGGCTATGGCAAGAGTGCGTATTAATTTATTTCTGTCATTAACTGAAGCATACACTTCATCAACAATTTCTTTTGTTGCAACAGCGGGATCATAAAAAACATTTTCAGCCTTTTTCTGAATGTAATCATAATCACCTCTTTTGGGATAGCTTTCTCCCATGGCGCTTTCATAAAGCCCAGAACTTCCTGTGATGACAAGGGCTTTTACTTTTTCAGGATATAGCTTTGTGCATAACAAACCTATGTGACCGCCAAGAGAGTTTCCTAACAATATAACTTGATCAAAACCTTTGTAATCTATAAACTCGGCAACGTACTTAGCAAAGTTCTTTACATTGGTTTTTAGTAAAGACATGGTGTAAATGGGTAATTCGGGAATTAGGATTTTATACCCTTTTTCAGGAAAAAAACTGGTTACGCCATCAAAGTTGCTTAAGCCACCCATTAATCCGTGTAGGACAATCACCGGGGTTCCTTCTCCCCGTTCAATATATTTAAACTTGCCTTCTTCGTGTAATTGGTTTGCCATTCAATATTGAAATTAATAGAAGCAAAAGTAATCAAAATAATATAACAATAGCTTTTTTAACGCATCACACTCATTCATAATTTTTTAAACTCAAAGCTGTGTGGGCTTTAACAAATAAGTGTTTCTATCGATGACCGTATTGATGTTATTAACAAAAAACAGCTTCAAAACAGCCAAAAACAAGTAAGTGGTAAAACTTATCAACAATGTGGTAAAAAGTGGTAAAAAGTGGTAAAACTTCTTTATATTTGAAACTAAGAACAGCCAAAAGCAACTCCTTAGTGCTCAATTTAATAGGAACATATGAATGCAAAGCAGACTCCAAAGGGAGGGTGATGGTGCCGTCTGCTTTAAAAAAACAGTTGGCTCCTGTAACACCTAATGGCTTTGTGATAAAGCGTGCGGTTTTTCAGCCTTGCTTAGAGTTGTATCCTATGGATGAGTGGAATGCGTTGATGGATAAGATGGGGAAGCTAAACAGGTTCAACCGAAAAAACAATGATTTTATTCGTCGTTTTACAGCAGGTGTAAAAACTGTTGAATTAGATGCTGCGGGAAGACTTTTGATTCCAAAAGATTTAATGGGGTTTGCAGGGTTAAAAAAGGAGTTGGTTGTGTCTTCAGCAATTAACATTGTTGAGATTTGGGACAAAGATAAATATGAACAAGCCATTAATGATGCTGCCAATGATTTTGCAGATTTGGCTGAAGATGTAATGGGCGATGTCAATGATAATGACCATGGAATATCATAATCCGGTATTGTTAACTGAAACCGTTGATGGTTTACATATAGATCCTAATGGGGTTTATGTTGATGTGACTTTTGGAGGTGGCGGACATTCGCGTGAAATATTAAAGCGTCTTGGTGACGGTGGAAAGTTGATAGCTTTTGATCAAGACAAGGATGCGCTTGAGAATGCTATCGATGACCCGAGATTTTTATTAATTAATGAAAATTTTAGGTTTCTCAAGCGCTTCTTACGCTTTTATGGATACAAACAAGTTGATGGTGTTTTGGGTGACTTTGGTGTGTCTTCGCATCAATTTGATGTTGCTGATAGAGGTTTTTCAACTCGATTTGAAGCAGATCTAGATATGAGAATGAATCAAGAGAGTGAATTTTCTGCCTATAATGTGGTGAATAATTATGATGAAAAACAATTGCGAAACGTGCTGTCACAATACGGAGAGCTGAGAGCTGCGGCTGGAATGGCGCGTGTAATTGTTGAGGCTAGATACAATGATGAGATTAAGACTAGTGAACAGCTTAAAAAAGCACTAGGACGGTTCTTGCCGAAGCATAAAGAAAATAAAATATTAGCTAAAGTATACCAAGCCATACGTATTGAGGTAAACCAAGAGCTTGAGGTGTTGAAAGAATTTTTGTTGCAAACACAAGAAGTTATAAAGCCTGGCGGAAGATTGAGTTTGATAAGTTATCACTCACTAGAAGATCGATTGGTTAAAAGGTTTATGAGGGATGGTCAATTTGAAGGTCAGCCAGAAAAAGATGTTTTTGGTAGAGTAGAGGTTCCTTTTAAGCCGGTAGGGAAATTTATAATTCCTTCCGAAGAGGAAATTAAAGAAAACAATAGAGCACGTAGTGCAAAGCTTAGAATTGCAGAAAAATTATAATGAAAAAAAACTTTTACAATATAATCAAGGGTAAGTTTTTGGTAAATGATGATGCCTTAAAAAATTGGCGCTTCATCTTTTTTCTGTCTTTACTGGCTTTAATAATGATTGCAAGTTCGCATAGTGCAGATAAAAAAGTTTACCACGTTGCAAAATTAAACAATGAGGTTAAAGAGTTAAAAAGCGAGTATCTAGACATTAGAAAAAAAGTGATGCAAGCTAGAATGGAGAGCAAAATTGAAGCTGCTATGGCAAAAAGAGGCTTAGCGCCTTCAGTAACACCTCCTCAAAAAATAAAAATAATACACAAAGAGTAAAGCGGTGCCAACACAAGAAAAGAACATATTAAACCGCCTTTATCTAATAGCAGGATGTATGTTTCTCTTCGCTATTGGAATTACGGTAAAACTCATCAATATCCAGTTTGTGGATGGAGATGCGTATAGAGAGTTGGCACATAAAAACACCACTCGCAACTTTGTGATTCCGGCTAATAGAGGAAATGTATATGCTGAAGATGGAAGCTTGTTGGCTACTTCGGTGCCAAAGTATGATATTCGTTTTGATGCTGTGACGGTCTCTTCAGAAAACTTCAAAGAACACATTGTGCCTCTTTCTGAAGCAATGGGAAAAATGTTTAACCGCAGTGCATCGTATTATCAAAATATATTCAGAAAGGCGAGAGCCAATAAAAACAGGTATTTATTAGTAGCTCGTAACTTAGGATATTCAGATTATATAAAGTTGAAAAACTTTCCACTCTTCAAGTTAGGTCCTTACAAAGGTGGAATTATAGTGGAACAACGTACCGTTCGTGAGCATCCATTAGGAAAGGTTGCTGAACGCTTAGTAGGTGATCAAAAAAACAATAGTCCTGGAGTGTATGAGGTGGGGTTAGAAGGTGCTTTTGATACCTATTTACGCGGAAAAGAAGGGAAACGCTTAAAACAAAAAATTGCTCGAGGCCAGTGGAAACCGGTATTTGATGAGAATGAGGTGGAGCCACAAGATGGATACGATGTAGTTTCTACCATTAACGCAAACATTCAAGATATTGCTCACCACGCTTTATTAAAGCAAATGGAGTATTATGAAGCTGAGCATGGCTCTGTGATTGTGATGGAAGTGAAAACTGGCGAAATTAAAGCTGTAGCAAACCTCGGTAGAACGTCTAGTGGAAATTATTATGAAAAACTAAATTATGCAGTTGGCGAAAGTCATGAACCTGGTTCAACTTTTAAGGTGATGGCTCTTATGGCTGCTCTGGAAGATAAAAAGATAGACACGTCTACGGTTGTTGATACCAAGAATGGGAGAAAGCGGTTTTATGGTCGCTATATTCACGATTCAAAACACGGGGGATATGGAGAAATTTCAGCAGCAAAATCTTTAGAAGTTTCTTCAAATATAGGCTTGGCGACAATTATTGATGAAGCTTATGCAGATAACCCCGAAGAGTTTATATCCAAATTAAAAGATTGGAATCTTGATCAAAAAATAGGTATTAAGATTAAAGGTGAGGGAAAACCTGTGATCCCTGAGCCGGGTCATAAATTATGGAGTAAAAACGCATTGCCTTCAATTGCGTACGGTTATAACCTTCGTCTTACTCCGTTACAAACACTTTCTTTTTATAATGCAATTGCTAATGATGGGGTGATGGTTAAGCCTCGTTTCATTAAAGAAATTCGTGCTTGGAATCAAGAGGTAGAAACTTTTGACACCGAAGTGGTGAATGACAAAATCTGTTCAGATAAAACACTTAATGAAATTCGGGATATACTTAAAAACATTGTAAAACGAGGAACCGGTAAACCATTGTACTCAAAATACTTTTCCATGGCTGGAAAAACGGGAACCGCTCGTACCGAATACTGGATGGAAGATTGGGAAAAAGACCGAAGGTATATTTCTTCCTTTTCAGGATATTTTCCTGCCGAAAACCCCAAGTATTCTTGTATTGTGGTAATCCATAAACCAAGCACCAAAAAAGGGTATTATGGAGCCGATGTTACCGGACCGGTTTTTAAGCGTATTGCTCAGAAAATTTTTACAGAATCACCTCTAGTTGCCGAAATAGCAAACATAGATGAAGAAGATCCTGCTCTAAATAAAGACTATCAAAAGTATTACCCCAAAGCTCAAGCGCACTATACAAAAGTGCCTAATGTAAAAGGCATGGCGGGTATGGATGCTGTTTCATTGTTAGAGAATTTAGGTTTAAAAGTTCAAATAGTTGGAAATGGAACCGTAGCAGACCAATCTATAGAATCTGGTCAAGCATTAAAGAGCGGACAGCAAATAGTATTAACATTATCGTGAGAATATTAAAAGACATATTGTATAAAATTCCTATTGACAAAACAATAGGAAGCACCTCTGTTGCAGTGAGAAATATTGAGTTTGACTCAAGAAAGGTCGAGCTTAACGATGTTTTTGTGGCTATAAAAGGAACCGTATCAGACGGTCATAGTTATATCACAAAAGCAGCAGAAAATGGAGCCTTGGTGATTATATGTGAAATACTTCCTGAAACGATAATTAATGGTATAACCTATATACAAGTAGCAGACTCGCATAAAGCTTTGGCTATTATGGCAGCCAATTATTTTGAAAACCCTTCAGAAAATATAAAATTGATAGGTATTACCGGTACAAATGGTAAAACAACAATATCAACTTTATTGTATGATTTGTTTACTGCTGCAGGTTATAAAACCGGGTTGATTTCTACCGTAAAAGTTATGGTGGGTAGTACTCGTTATGAAGCTAAAAGAACCACACCAGACTCAATAACAATTAATAAGTATTTGGATGAGATGGTGCAAGAAGGAGTAGAATTTTGCTTTATGGAGGTTAGTTCACACGGCATTCACCAAAAGAGAACCGAAGGGCTGCATTTTTCAGGAGGAATTTTTACCAATTTATCTCACGATCATTTAGACTATCACAAAGATTTTAAAGAATATCGAGATGTAAAAAAGAAGTTTTTTGATCAATTACCCAAATTTGCTTTTGCCTTAGTAAATATAGATGATAAAAACGGAGCTTATATGCTTCAAAATTCAAAAGCAAAAAAATATACCTATGCGTTAAAAAGCTACGCAGATTATAAAGTTCAGATTCTTGAAAACCAATTTACAGGATTACTTCTGAAGATTAACAATAATGAAATCTGGGTAAAATTGATTGGTGCCTTTAATGCTTACAATATGTTGGCAATTTTTGGAACAGCTGATCTTTTGGGTCTTGAAACTATGGAGTTGCTTCAATTAATGAGCACTTTAAATAGTGTAGATGGGCGTTTTCAATATGTAGTTTCAGAAAAGAAAATTACAGCCATTGTAGATTATGCGCATACGCCAGATGCATTACAAAATGTATTAGAAACTATTAATAGTATTCGTACCGGTAATGAAGAGTTGATAACAGTAGTAGGATGTGGCGGTGATCGAGATGCTACCAAGCGTCCCGTTATGGGCAAAATAGCAGCAACACTAAGTACAAAAGTTGTCTTCACTAGTGATAATCCACGTACAGAAGATCCAGATAAAATTATTGAAGAGGTAGAAGCTGGAGTTCCTGCTGAGCATTTCAAAAAAACGGTTTCAATAACCAATCGTAAACAAGCTATTAAAAATGCTTGCCAAATGGCAAATGAGAATGACATCATTTTAATCGCAGGTAAAGGTCATGAAACCTATCAAGAGATTAATGGAAAACGAAATGATTTTGATGATTTTAAAATTGTAAACGAATTTTTAAAAGCCTTAAATAAATAACCATGCTGTATTATCTGTTTGAATATTTAGAAAAACAATATCAGTTTCCGGGAGCGAGCCTTTTTGGGTTTATCACGTTTCGGGCAGCATTAGCGGTTATTTTATCGCTTTTTATAGCAACTGTTTACGGAAAAAAAATAATCAAATACCTACAACGTAAACAGATGGGTGAGACCATTCGTGATTTAGGCTTAGAGGGGCAAAATGAAAAAGCTGGAACACCTACAATGGGTGGTTTGATTATCATTTTGGCAACTTTAGTACCCGTGCTACTTTTTGCCAAACTTGAAAATATATATGTCATCATGTTGATAGTAACCACCATCTGGATGGGCATTATTGGGTTTATTGATGATTATTTGAAAAAGTTTAAAAATGATAAAGCCGGTTTGCCCGGAAAATTTAAAATCATTGGTCAAATAGGATTGGGGATTTTTGTTGGGGTAACTATGTATTTGCATCCAGATGTTACGGTAAAACGTAAGATAATGAAACCAACAAATGCTACCGAAATTGTTGCTGCCAGTGAGTCTCAAGAAGAATTTAACCCAGAAGAAAAAACTCTATTAACCACAATACCATTTGTAAAACAAAACGAATTTAATTATGAAAAACTTGTTAGTTGGTTAGGTGATGGATATACAAAATATGTGTGGGTGATTTTTATACCTATTGTAATTTTTATTATTACAGCAGTCTCAAATGGAGCCAATCTTACCGACGGTATTGACGGTCTAGCAGCCGGTTCATCTGCCATAATAGGTATAACCTTGGCAATATTTGCCTGGGTGTCTGGTAATGTGATTTTTTCAGATTACTTAAACATTATGTACATCCCCAATACAGGCGAACTCACCATTTTTATAACCGCTTTTGTGGGTGCTCTCATTGGGTTTTTGTGGTACAATGCCTATCCAGCGCAAGTATTTATGGGTGATACTGGAAGTTTGACCATTGGCGGTATAATCGCTGTTATGGCTATTGCAATACGAAAAGAATGGTTAATTCCCATCCTCTGCGGAATATTTTTAATGGAAAATCTTTCGGTGGTTTTACAAGTAAGTTGGTTTAAATACACAAAGAAAAAATTTGGAGAAGGTAGACGAATTTTCAGAATGTCACCCTTGCACCATCACTATCAAGTTAAAGGCTTTCACGAAAGCAAGATAGTAACACGATTCTGGATTATAGGAATTTTTCTAGCGATTTTGACGATTGTTACGCTTAAAATTAGATAAAAATGGCGGATCGATTAGTGATTTTAGGAGCTGGTGAAAGCGGAGTAGGAACAGCGCTCTTAGGAAAGAAACAAAAATATGAAGTCTTTGTTTCAGACTTCGGAAAAATAAAAGAAACATATAAACAAGTTCTTATACATAATGAGATTGACTGGGAAGAAGAAGGTCATACTGAAGCCAAAGTGCTTTCAGCAGATGTGGTGATGAAAAGTCCGGGAATTCCTGACTCTGCAGCTATTGTAGTAAAACTGAAAGATAAAGGAGTTTCTGTTATTTCTGAAATTGAATTTGCGTCACAATTTACCAATGCAACAATTGTAGGAATTACAGGAAGTAATGGAAAAACAACCACAGCAACATTAACCTATGAGGTGCTTAAAAATGGCGAGCTAAATGTTGCTCTGGGCGGAAACATAGGAAAAAGTTTTGCCGAACAAGTTTCTGAAGAAAAATTTACAAGCTATGTGCTGGAGTTGAGCAGTTTTCAATTGGACGGAATAGAAACGTTTAAGCCACATATAGCTGTTTTAACAAACATTACACCAGATCATTTAGACCGATACGATCACGATTTCAGTAAATACATTGCTGCAAAATTCAGAATTACAATGAATCAAACAGCAGATGACTATTTTATTTACAATGCAGATGATGAAGTGATTACATCTTGGCTTTCTGAACATCCTATACCATCTCAATTATTGCCCTTTTCAGCAAAAAAAGAGTTGAAACAAGGAGCGTATATAAAAAACAATGAAATAATAATAACAATAGATAATAAGCAATTTACTATGCCAATAACATCTTTAGGTTTACAAGGAGAACACAATACAAAAAACGCAATGGCGGCTTCAACTGTCGCTAAATTATTAAAAATACGCAAGGCTACCATTAGAGAGTCTATGGAAAGCTTTCAAGGGGTTGAGCACCGTCTTGAAAAAGTTTTGAAGATTAACAATGTCATGTATATCAATGATTCAAAAGCGACCAATGTTAACGCTACATTTTATGCGTTAGACAGTATGGAAAGCCCAACTGTTTGGATTGTGGGTGGCGTTGATAAAGGAAATGATTATTCAGAGTTACTTCCGTTAGTTAATGAAAAAGTGAAAGCAATTATTTGCTTGGGTGTAGATAATGAAAAGTTGACAAGACAATTTGGAAATATAGTAGATATGATGGTTGAAACACAATCTATGCAAGAAGCTGTAAAAATAGCTTACAAGTTGGCTGAGAGAGGCGATAGCGTGTTGTTGTCACCAGCTTGTGCAAGTTTTGATTTATTTACCAATTATGAAGATAGAGGAAGACAGTTTAAAGAAGCAGTAAGACATCTTTAAATATTGAACTAAAAGAAATGCGAGAGATTTTTCATCACATAAAAGGAGATCGGGTTATATGGGCCATAGTGGCACTATTGGCTGTATTTTCGTTTTTACCGGTTTACAGCGCCAGTAGTAATTTGGCGTATTTATACGGTGATGGAAATACCTTACCTTATTTACTGAAACATCTTGCGCATCTATTATTAGGATTTGCCATTTTGTATGGTATTCATAAAATACCTTATCATTATTTTAGAGGGTTGTCAATTATTGCTTTACCGCTTGTAATTGTATTGTTATTATTAACCTTGGGGCAAGGAACAACCATTGATGGGGCAAATGCTAGTCGCTGGATTAGGGTGCCGTTTGTAGGCGTGACTTTCCAGACCTCTACATTGGCAGCAGTAGTATTACTTACATATGTAGCACGATATTTATCAAAAATAAAAGATACATCGGTTACTTTTAAAGAAACCTTGCTTCCGCTGTGGGTGCCTGTTTTTGTTGTGCTGGCATTAATACTTCCGGCAAACTTTTCAACTACGGCTATCATTTTTGCAATGGTAGTTATGTTGGTATTTGTAGGAGGTTATCCTTTGAAATATCTTACTATCATTCTAGGAGCCGGTCTTTTGTGCTTAACACTCTTTATTTTGACAGCAAAAGCATTTCCTGGAGTGTTTCCTAATCGAGTAGATACGTGGATAAGCAGGATAGATAATTTTGTTGATGGTGAAGATACCGAAGCAGATTATCAAATTGAAAAAGCAAAAATTGCTATTGCTTCAGGAGGAATTACAGGATTAGGTCCCGGAAAAAGTGTTCAGAAAAACTTTTTACCACAATCATCCTCAGATTTTATCTATGCAATTATTGTAGAAGAATTTGGACTGGTTGGCGCTTTGTTTTTACTATTCCTATATCTATTTCTACTTTTTAGACTGGTAATTGTAGCCTATAAATCAACATCAATTTTCGGAAAATTATTGGTAATAGGTGTTGGTTTGCCAATTGTATTTCAGGCCTTTATAAACATGGCAGTTGCTGTTGAATTATTTCCTGTTACAGGACAAACTTTACCGTTAATAAGTAGTGGAGGAACTTCAATCTGGATGACTTGTTTGGCTGTAGGAATGGTATTAAGTGTAAGCGCAAATAGACAAATTAATAAAGAAAAGGAAGAGCAAGAAGAAAACCCTTTAGACGTACTAAGTGAAACCATATAAATTTATCATATCAGGCGGTGGAACCGGTGGTCATATCTATCCGGCAATAGCTATTGCAGATGAACTTCGGCAACGATATCCCGATGCAGAATTCTTATTTGTGGGTGCAAACGACCGTATGGAAATGGATAAAGTACCACAAGCTGGTTATAAAATTAAAGGATTATGGATTTCAGGATTGCAACGAAAATTAAGTTTAAAAAACTTGATGTTTCCGTTTAAGTTACTTTCAAGTTTATTCAAGTCAAAACAAATACTAAATAAGTTCAAACCCACGGTAGCAATTGGTACAGGAGGATATGCAAGCGCACCGTTATTGAAAATAGCTTCTCAAAAAGGAATTCCTTGTTTAATTCAAGAGCAAAACAGTCACGCCGGTATTACCAATAAATGGTTGAGTGGTAAGGTGAAAACCATTTGTGTAGCCTACGATGGGATGGAAGCATTTTTTCCTTCAAATAAAATTGTTTTTACCGGAAATCCGGTTAGGCAAGACTTGCTAGATATTTCACAAAAAAGAAACGAAGCGCAATCCTTTTTTGAACTTGACCCTTCTAAGAAAACCTTGTTGGTTTTGGGAGGAAGCCTTGGCGCAAGAAAAATAAATGAATTAATAGATGCTTCACAAGCATTCTTTACTGAAAACAATGTACAAGTAATCTGGCAATGCGGAAGTTTTTATGAAGAATTTTACAAAGATAAAACGTCAAAAACGATTAAAGTGCACGCTTTTTTAAATAGAATGGATTTAGCTTATGCAGCTGCAGATATTATTATTTCAAGAGCGGGAGCGCTATCGGTTTCAGAATTGTGTCTGGTAGGAAAACCGGTGATATTTATTCCTTCGCCTAATGTTGCAGAAGATCATCAAACCAAAAACGCTAAAGCTGTTTCAGAAAACAATGCAGCTATTTTATTGAAAGAAAATGAACTAAATGAAACATTTGAAACTACGTTTTTAAGTTTGCTTACTTCAGAAGAAAAGCAGCATCAACTTTCAGAAAACATAAAAAAAATGGCCAAACCTAATGCCACAAAAGATATAGTGACAGAAATAGAAAAATTAGTATCAAATAGATGAAATATTTAGACAACATACAAACCCTTTATTTTATAGGTATAGGTGGCATCGGTATGAGTGCATTGGCTCGTTACTGTAAGCTAAAAGGGTATGATGTTTCAGGATATGATAGAACAGAAAGTGATATTACCGACACGCTCATTTCTGAAGACATTTCTATTTCATTTGAAGTTTCCGTTGAAAGTTTTAAAGAAAATAGCTCTGACAAAGAAAATACGTTGATTGTATATACGCCTGCGGTTAAGGCTAACGCAATACTTTCATACGTTAAAGACCAAAATTATACCATTGTAAAAAGAGCTGCCTTACTAGGTGAAATTACAAAAGACACTTTTTGCTTGGCAGTAGCCGGGACACACGGTAAAACTACAACTTCGGCTATTCTAGGTCATCTTTTGGCAGAAACCGGAATGGCAGTAACTGCTTTTCTAGGCGGAATAGCAGAGAACTATAAATCAAACTTTATATCAAACGGGACAATGATAACGGTAGTAGAAGCAGATGAGTTTGACCGCTCTTTTATGCAGTTAAGACCCGATATAGCTTGTATCACTTCAATGGACGCAGATCATTTAGATATTTATGGCGAGGCCTCAGAATTTGAAAATACATTTAAAGATTTCTCTCAATTAATTGAAAATAAAGAACACCTTCTGTATAAAAAAGGATTGACACTTGAAGGAAGAACAGTTGCAATTGAAGAAAAAGCAGATTATGAAGCACAGAATGTTAAAATTGAAGATGGCGCTTATGTTTTTGACCTAAAAACACCTACTAGAACTATTGAAAATTTACACTTTTTTTTGCCCGGCAAACATAACCTACATAATGCTGTAACTGCTTTGGGTATGGCGATTTTAGCAGGCTCCCCAACCTATCGCTTACCCGAAGCGTTACAAAGCTTTAAAGGTGTGCACAGAAGATTTTCATATAGAATTAAAACCCAAGATCTAGTATTGATTGATGATTATGCGCATCACCCAACAGAATTAAACGCTTTGCATCAAGCTGTAACCGAAATGTATCCTCAGGAAGAGAAATTGATTGTTTTTCAGCCCCATCTTTTTAGTCGAACAAAAGATTTTGCTACAGAATTTGCTGAAAGTTTATCACAATTTGACGAAATAGTATTACTAGATATTTATCCTGCACGCGAAGAACCACTACAAGGAATAACTTCAAAATGGTTGCTGGAAAAAGTAAAGTCAAGCAGAAAAAGATTAGTTACAAAAGATGAATTACCTACTGTTGTAAAACAATCAAAATGTAAAATAAAGATTATGGCAGGCGCTGGTGATATTGGTGTTGAGGTAAATAAAGTAAAAGAGTATTTGCAAGATGAAGCATAATAGTATATACATAAAATATATTCTTTTATTTGGTCTGGTTGTGTTTTTATTCAGCTTTACCAAACAACGAAATAATGCTCGAAATTTAACAAAAACACAAATTGAATTCTTAGATGAGGGAAGCCCTTTTATTACTCGTAATACGGTTAATAAATTGTTGATACAAAATTACGACAGCGTTACGAGCATCCGCAAAGATGAGTTAGCTTTGAAAGAGGTGGAGTCTCGTTTGCTTAAAAACGACATGATACGTGATGCAGAGGTGTTTATAACCCTCAAAGGAGAGCTAGGAGCTAAGATTACACAGCGTAAGCCGTTGGGTAGAGTAGCGGCATCTCCAGATTATTATATTGATAGTGATGGTAAGCAAATGCCTCTTTCATCAGTTTATAGTGCTAGGGTACCATTAATTACTGGAGTTACAAAAAGTAATTTTGCTCAATTAACACCGTTGTTAGTTTCAATAGAGGAAGATTCATTTATGAAAAGCAGTGTGGTAAGTCTAGAGGTAGATAAAAACGGGAAAATAGTATTACGACTTAGAAAACACAATTTTAAAATACTTTTTGGAAAACCCGTTGCCATAGCCAATAAGTTTCAAAACTTTAAGGCGTTTTATAAAAAAACAAAACAAGATAATAAGCTTTCAAGCTATAAAATGATCAACTTACAATTTGGAGATCAAGTAGTAGCAACAAAAATATAAGCGATGGAAAACGATAACATAGCTGTAGGATTAGATATAGGAACCACAAAAATCGTAGCCATGATTGGCCGTAAAAATGAATACGGTAAAATGGAAATTTTAGGCATTGGAAGATCTAAAAGTCTTGGTGTGCATAGAGGTGTAGTAAATAATATAACACAGACTATTCAATCTATACAACAAGCCGTACAAGATGCCGAAACTTCTTCAGGAATGAAGATTGACAACGTCATGGTAGGTATCGCTGGGCAGCATATTCGCAGTTTACAACACAGCGATTATATAACACGAAGTGACAGCGATGAGGTAATTGACGAGGCAGATATTGAGCGCTTATGCAATCAAGTACATAAACTTGTAATGCTTCCGGGAGAAGAAATTATACACGTACTTCCGCAAGACTTTAAAGTAGATGGTCAAGCCGAAATAAAAGAACCTATAGGAATGTATGGAGGCCGTCTTGAGGCTAATTTTCACGTTGTGGTAGGTCAAGTATCTTCCATACGAAATGTTGGCAGGTGTATAAAAAGTGCTGGTTTAAACCTTTCAGCAATAACTTTAGAACCATTGGCTTCGGCAAATGCTGTTTTAAGTAGAGAAGAAAAAGAAGCCGGCGTAGCTTTGATTGATATAGGTGGTGGTACAACAGATTTAGCCATTTTTAAAGATGGAATCATTCGCCACACAGCTGTAATTCCTTTCGGCGGAAATGTTATAACTGAAGACATAAAAGAAGGCTGTTCAATAATTGAAAAACAAGCCGAACTTTTAAAAATAAAATTTGGATCTGCTTGGCCTGGAGAAAACAAAGACAATGAGATTGTTTCAATCCCTGGACTACGCGGTCGTGAACCAAAAGAAATAACACTTAAAAACCTTTCAAAAATCATTCACGCTCGTGTAGTTGAAATTATTGAACAAGTGTATTTAGAAATAAAAAATTATGGTCACGAAGAGCAAAAGAAAAAGTTAATTGCCGGGATTGTTTTAACAGGAGGAGGAGCACAACTCAAACACTTAAAACAGCTTGTAGAATACATTACCGGTATGGATACCCGTATAGGCTATCCTAATGAGCATTTGGCTGGAGGAAGCGATGATGAAACTACCAGCCCAACGTATGCAACCGCTGTAGGATTGGTGCTAAGTAGTCTTAATAACCAAGAAAAAGCGCAACAAAAAAAACAACAAAATGAAGTAGAGCCTTCAATTGAACCAACTGAAGAAGAAACTACAACCAGTGAAGAGTCTAAGGAAGAAACTAAAGAGCCACCAAAAGAACGTAAACGATTTCTTGACAAATGGGCTGAAAAGTTTAAAGAATTCTTAGACAACGCAGAATAAAAAATTAAAAAAGAAAAGAAAGAAGAAGACAACCTCACAAAAATAATGGATATGAGTAGCAACACAGATTTTGATAACATTTCGTTTGATTTGCCAAAAAACCAATCAAACGTCATAAAGGTAATTGGCGTTGGAGGCGGTGGAAGCAATGCCATCAATCACATGTTTAACCAAGGGATAAAAGGGGTAGATTTTGTGATATGTAATACAGATGCACAAGCTTTAGAAAATAGCTCAGTTCCTATTAAAATTCAGTTAGGTGTTTCCTTAACTGAAGGACTAGGAGCGGGAGCCAATCCGCAAATTGGCGAACAATCTGCTATGGAGAGTATGGAAGAAATCAAGTCTATGCTTACCACAAATACCAAAATGATATTTATTACAGCTGGTATGGGCGGTGGTACAGGTACAGGAGCGGCCCCTATTATTGCCAAAATGGCCAAAGAGCTTGATATTTTGACAGTAGGTATTGTAACCATTCCATTTCAGTTTGAGGGTAAAACACGTAACGAGCAAGCACAAATAGGTGTAGAAAAATTACGTCAAAATTGTGACTCACTCATTGTAATTAACAACAATAAACTACGTGAAGTTTATGGAAACCTTGGTTTTAAAGCCGGTTTCTCAAAAGCAGATGAAGTACTTGCCACCGCTGCTCGTGGTATAGCCGAAGTAATTACACACCACTACACACAAAATATTGACTTGCGAGATGCAAAAACAGTATTGGCAAATAGCGGTACAGCAATTATGGGTAGTGCAAGTGCAAGCGGAGCAAACCGTGCAAGTGAGGCCATAGGAAAAGCATTAGATTCACCATTATTAAATGATAATAAAATTAAAGGAGCCAAAAACGTATTGTTGCTTATCGTTTCAGGAACCGAAGAAATTACCATTGATGAAATAGGCGAAATTAATGACCATATTCAAGATGAAGCTGGGCATAGCGCAAACATAATTATGGGTGTTGGTGAAGATTCAGAATTACAAGGAGCCATTGGCATTACAGTAATTGCAACTGGTTTTAATGCAGAACAACAAGACGATATTGTAAATACTGAAACAAAAAAAATCATTCATACCCTTGAGGAAGAACAAAAAGCCGAACAAGACTTATCCGTTAAACGCGGAGCGACACCGGTAGAATTACCTAAGCAGAAAGAACCTATAAGAGAAGAAAAACCAATCATCAAGCATACTTTATTTGAAGAAGAAGAGGTTGAGGAAAAAATGCCTCCTATTTCTGAAGTAAAGAAAACCAATTCAGATTCAAACATTCCTTTTGAGGGCTATGTTGAAACTTCAGAATTGATAAAAAACATTGATGTTTCTTATGAAGAAATTGATATTCATCACATTGCAGAGTTTGAACAACTTGTTATTAATGAAATGGATGTAAATGATTTTGTAATTGTTGAACCTAAGGAAGAAAAGAAAGAACAACCACAATCAGTTTCAGAAAGCTCTAAGAGAAAACATACAGCATCAGAAAGTGATGAGCAAATGTTGATGTTTGATCTCCCTGTAAAGCCGTCTCAAGAAACGCCTAAAAGATTTCAATTGTCTGAAGACGAACAAGAAACTTTAACTTCAGATGTAGAAGATATAGAGGTAAATGAACACGTAGAAGTAATTCCTGTTACCGAGTTTTCAAACAAAGGCATAAAGCGTTACAGTCTTGATGATTATCAAGAAAAAGAAGACGAATTAACACAAGCAAAGCCCAACGCCAAAAACGAAAAGGCTGCCGAAGAAGAATTACAATTTGAAAAGAAAACGGTAACACCTCAAAAGGAAAATGAAAGTCAAGATGATTCAGAGCAGGTTGACCCGTTAAATTCGCCAATTTCAAAACTCCTTAAAGAACGAACAGAGGAGCGTAAAAGAAAAATGAAAGATTTTAACTATAAATTCAGAAATAACTCTTCTCGTATTGAAGATATAGAAAATCAACCTGCTTACAAGCGTATGGGTATTGATTTATCTGAAAAAGATACAGATAATTCTATATCAAGAACTTCGGTAAGTGGTGATGATGATGATATTGAGCTAAGAAGTAATAACTCATTTTTACATGATAATGTAGATTAAAGAAATATTTTTTCTTCATTTACAAAACCTATAAGCATCGCTTATAGGTTTTTTTCTTTAGTAATAAAAACATATTAGCTATCTTCGCATACTGTTATAAAAACACATTAAAATGAGCTTACAAAAGCAAGTTATGGAGGCTATGAAGGTAGCCATGAAAGAAAAAGACGCAAATGCATTAGAAGCTTTGCGATCTGTTAAATCTGCAATCTTAGTAGCCCAGACTGAAAGTGGTGCTAAAAAAGATTTGACTGAAGAAGAAGAAATAAAACTTGTTCAAAAACAAGTTAAGCAAAGAAAAGATAGCGCAGCTATTTATCAAGAACAGGGTAGGGAAGATCTAGCTGAACCTGAACTTAAACAAGCAGCTATTATAGAACAGTTTTTACCAGAACAATTAAGCGAAGAAGAGATAGCTAAGGTCGTTGATTCTATTATTGAAAAAACCGGTGCAAACTCTATGAAAGATATGGGTAAAGTTATGGGAATGGCAAATAAAGAACTTGCTGGTCAAGCAGATGGTAAGACTATTTCAAGTATAGTTAAACAGCGATTGGCTTAGATTATTTTTTGACTTTAATTTGTAGGCCGCGTAGTTCAACTGGATAGAATATCAGATTTCGGCTCTGAGGGTTGAGGGTTCGAATCCTTCCGCGGTCACTATTTAAAAAAAATCACAATCAAATATTTGATTGTGATTTTTTTTTAATTAGGATAGTATAAAAAAAAGAGCCACTTAACAAAGTGGCTCTTTTACAATTATGTTGTTACTATCTATTAATAGATAGACGTTATAATTAGTTGTTATCCCAGAATAACTTACTTAAAATGGTATCACCATTACTTAATCCAGAAACAGCTTGCTGTCTATTAGCACCATTTAAAGTTTGGATACTTACAGGATACGTTAATCTGTAAGGAAGATCTGTTGCATTAACTGCAGGTTGGAAAGTATATGATGTTACATTAGCATCATCAGCTTGTTCAGTTGGTAATGTATACGTTTCACCTGGCAAGAATAATACATCAGGGAATCCAGTTCTTCTGTACTCAGCAAATGCTTCGTGTGATTGCATATAAAGTGCAACATACTTTTGGTTTAAAACATTGGCACGGTTTGCTGCTGGTAAATTAGCAACAAAGGCATCAACGTCTGCACTTGCAACACCCCATTTTTCCATAGAAGCTCTTACACCATTTTCATATTCAGCTTGACTAAAGTTGTTATTTTCTGAAAGTAAGAAAGCAACTTCAGCATATTCCATTAAAACTTCACTGTAATCTGGCTTTAATACATTGCTACTTGGATATGAAAATGTAGCAGCACCAAGTTGATTTAATGATTCAAAAGCGTAAGGTACACCTTCGTAGTCATCATAATTTGTGCTTTCTTCATAATCATCTGCCTTAATTTGAGATATTGTAACAGTTTTTGGAGCTGCCATTTTAAATAATCTTGGGTCTGGACCAAAATTACCTGTTTCACCTTTTAATAGGTTTACAAACGGGTGCGCTACAGCAAAATCTGTTCTACTAATAAAGGCTGACCACCAAGGAGATGATTCAAGATCTGTCTCTCCATAAGCTTGTGCGGCATTATCAGCATTTGATGTCATTACACCATCGTTTATAGCTGCAGAAATTGCGCTATTAGCTAATCCAGCATTTGTAGATTTAACTCTTGTAGCTACTCTTAAAATTAAAGAGTTTGCAAACTTTTTCCACTTTGATGCATCACCATCAAAAATATTATCTCCACTGATAAATACAGGTTCAGATAAAACAATCATATCTGCTGCTTCTCTCAATTCTTTTAATAAATCTGCGTAAATCTTTTCTTGAGTTGCAAAAACAGGTGATTGGAATTCGTCCACATTAAGAGCTTGGAATTCTGGGTCATCACTACCATATGAGTAATAAGGCACATCTCCAAAACTATCAGTTAGTTTATGGAAAAGATACGCCAGCATAATTCTTGATGCTGCAATTTGATTTGCGTTAGCACCAACTGCAGAAGCTTCTCCTGCAGTATCTGGGTCTGCGTTTATATCAATAATAGTTTTAAACTCATTAGCAGCTAAATAAAGGTTTGAGTAAATGCTCTCTACAGATGTTTCTCTAAATAAATAGCGATCTTCATCTGCGTAGGCAGTTTGCCCCCAATATTCAACCCAGTTTAATGTTAATCTACCGCTGTTGAATGAACTACGCATTACATCTGTATATAGTTTTGTAGCTCTGTTGAAAACTGTATTTGTTGGTACAACTTCCGGTGCGTTAGGGTTCTTGTTATAGTCTTCAATATCTTCACTACACGAAATAAATGCAGAGGAGATTGCGAAGAACATTGTTGCAATTAATATCTTTTTCATATTTTCTTAAAATTTTAATTCTACATTAAATCCAATTGATCTTGTTGATGGCAATGAACCACCTTCTGCTCCCTGGATGTTTCCACTACCAGTACTAGCTACTTCAGGATCAAAGTTTTCATTGTCTAATCCCCAAACCGCTAGGTTTCTACCAAATGCACTAATTCTAACAGAGTCTAATTGATCAAACCACTTTGAAGGGAATGTATAACCAATAGATACTTCACGTAATTTTACGTAATCTGCATCAAATACGTTTTGAGCATCGTTTCCTGTGAAGAAACCTTGACCCCAACGTTGAGCTGAAATACGAGTTGTATTTGGAGCTGTGTCAGTTACAGTATAGTTTCCTTCATCATCATAAGTTACTGTTCCTGTAACCCCATCTAATACAAGTCCTTCTTCACGAATGTTGTTCGCTACTGTAGACTCTAAGATACCAGAGTAATGACCCCAAATGTTTGTAAGTGATCTGTATTTACCACCTTTTTGAATGTCAATAAGGAATCCTAAGTTGATACCTTTATATGTAAAGCTGTTTCTAATACCCATGTTGTAATCTGGAAGAATACTTCCTAAATTTTCAACATTTTGAGTTTCAGCGTAAGTACCGTCTGCGTTGATAACTTTGTTTCCTTCGTTATCATAAACGTAGTTAGTACCTCTAATTACACCGTAAGGCTCTCCAACTACTGCATTTAAAGTTACACCGTTAAATGTGTAGTTTGCTAATACTAATGACTCTACGTCTTGGAAAAGACTAACTAATTCATTTTCGTTTTTAGCAAAGTTCCAAGTGATATCCCAAGAGAAATCATCGGTTCTAATTGGAGATATATTTACTAAAGCTTCAATACCTTTGTTTTCTAATTGACCTGCATTAACAAAAGTAGAAGTGTACCCAGTTGATGGATCTACTTGAACTGGAGTAATAAGGTCATTTGTTAATTCGTTATAATATGTTACGTCAAAACTAAAACGGTTATCAAAGAAGCCCATTTCTAAACCAACTTCCCATGTTTCCTTAAGCTCTGGACGTAATGTATTACTAGCATTAGTATCTGGAGTGTCAAAACGGATAGTTCCTAAGAAACTTGTTTGTGGGTTAAATGTATTACGTAAGTTATATGGTCCTGTATCACTACCAACTTCAGCATAACCACCACGTATTTTACCAAAAGATAACCAAGAGGCATCAATTAATTGTGAAAATACAACACTACCATTAATAGAAGGGTAGAAGAATGAATTGTTGCTAGCTGGTAAAGTTGAAGACCAGTCATTTCTACCTGTAACAGTTACATAAGCAAAATTATCATAACCAAAAGATGCAGAACCAAACACACTGTTTATTCTTGTTCTAGAATCATACTCTGTAACTGTTGCGTCATCAACAGAGTTACTTAAGTTGTAAATTCCTGGTACTACTAAACCTCCATTTGTGAAACCACTAAGTCTGTGGAACTCTCCTTCTCTTCGGTTTGTACCAACAAATGCATTAAGACTTAACTTATCATCAAAATACTTGTCATCATAGTGAAGACGTGCTTCATAGTTTATTTCTTGGAAATTTCTGTCAGACTCATTGTGTTGAGAAACTTGTGTAGAAATATCACTCATTGCGATATCTTCACTAATTCTTAAGTTATAAGTATCGGCATAAATTTTACCTACTGCATATACTTTATCACTGAAATCATATTGCAAACCTACATTACCATACCAACGAGTTCTTTTATCCTTTGCAAGGTTTTTATTTAAAATCCAGTATGGGTTGTCTGTATATCTAGCTTCAGGAGTATCAAAAGCTTGACGGTTCCAAGTTCTTTGTGTTCCGTCAGGTAATTGAAACTTTTTTAATCTGTCAAAATCTAATTGCGTTTGACCAAATTGGAATAACTGAAGAATAACACTATTATCACCATAACCAGACTCAGGTCTGTTAAAACCGTCAGTTACTGTAAGGTTTACACCAGCATCAACTTTAATACGATCAGTAATTTGAGTTTCACCGTTAAAGTTAACAGTGTTTTTATTTAACTCAGTGTTAGGTACGATACCTTGTGTCTTTGTATTGTTAATAGAAAGACGCATGTTTGATTTTTCGTTTCCTTGTGTAAATGAAATACCATTGTTAAAAGATACTCCTGTGTTAAAGAAGTCTTCTCTATCATTTTTAGGGTATTTCCATTCTCTTGGATTTAAATAATCCTCTGGAAATTCTGGGTCAAAAGCGTCCCAGTGTAATACTTGCTGACCGTTATATCTTGGACCCCAAGATTCATCCGTAGCATAATCAACGATGTTATACGTAGTACCGTTAATAACAGCAGTATCAAAAGTTGATTGCTCAATAGTATTTGGGTCTCCAGCACCACCACCATATAGTTTCTGAACTTGTGGAAGAATATTAACAGTTTCAAAAGTAACACCAGAGTTTATTGTAACTTGACCTTTACCTTCTTTACCTGATTTTGTAGTAATTAAGATAACACCATTTGATGCACGAGATCCATAAAGTGCTGCTGCTGCACCACCTTTAAGAACGTTTACGCTTTCTACATCATCTGGGTTAATATCAAAACCAGCATCACCATAATCACGACCACCGCTACCAACTTGAGCAGAAGTTGAGTTATAGTTTGAGTTATCTAATGGAATACCATCAACAACGATTAAAGGCTTGTTTTGCCCTGTTACAGAACCAATACCCCTAAGGATAATTCTAGAAGAACCTCCTAAGTTACCAGTTGGATTAGTGATTTGTACACCTGCTACCTTACCAGATAATGAGTTAATTGCATTACTAGGTCTTGTAACGTTAAGGTCGTCAGTATTTACCTGCTGAGTTGAATAACCAAGAGATTTTTTCTCTCTTGAAATACCAAGTGCAGTTACTACTACGGTCTCAAGAGCCTCACCTTGCTCAAGGACAACATCAATTGTGTTGCTTTGCCCCACAACTACTTCTTTAGGTGTATAACCTACGTAACTAAATACTAAGGTTTCACCGGCCGATGCCTCGATTGCATAGTTACCATCGAAATCGGTTTGCGTCCCTGTTGAGGATCCTTTAACTAAAATGTTTACTCCTAGTAAAGGAACTCCAGACGCATCTTGTACTGATCCCGTAATTTCTTTTGCTTGTGCAAAAACAGCTTGCACCATTACGAAAGACAGTAACGTTAACAGAATTTTAAATTTTTGTCTCATATATGTATTTTTTGTTAAGCTTGTTACAAAACTATTCAAATATCTTGCTTTTAGCATCATATAAACGTTAAATTTTTTACCAATGCTTTAACATTTTTTTATTTTATTAGCAATCAAACGTTTAAATAGTGAAAATCCGCTATAGGTGCAAGTTTAATAGGCACTTCGTAATATTTTAACCTAAAACTTTTTAAATTACTAGATTAAACTAGTTTAAATTTTATAAAATACTAATTTTTATAATTTATCGTTTCATGTTTTTAATATGTTAAATTCCCAAAATAATGATACACTTCAATGGTTGGCTCCTTATGGCTACTTCATTGTTTTTTTGGGGTTTACATTTTTTCTTTTTAGAATTTTTGAAAACTGGTATGCTGCTTATTATAATAAACCGTTATATAGAAATTTACTCATTTATAAAAAGCTAACAAATACTCAGCTTTCCTTTCTTAATTCGCACTTTTTCTTTTATTCAAAGCTCTCTGATAAAGAAAAACGACAATTTCAACATCGAGTTGCCAAGTTTATATCAGAAAAGCAGTTTGTAGGTAGACAAAATTTTGAAATTACAGATAAAGTAAAGGTTCTTATTGCAGCTACAGCATGTATGTTGAGTTTTGGAAGAAAAAACTACAGGTATAACCTAATTGAGTATATACTTGTTTATCCAAGTGAATTTTATAGTGCAGCAAACGAAAATTACCACAAAGGAGAATTCAACCCAAAGGAAAAAGCTCTAGTATTGTCTTGGAAAGATTTTGAAAAAGGATATAAAATCACAGATGATAATATAAATCTTGGTATTCACGAGTGTATGCATGCTATGCAACTAGAATCAATGCAAGGTAAAGATGTAGATTCTATCCGGTTTCAAAAACAGTTTCAAAATATCTTAAAATGCTTGACCAATGATGATGTGAAAGCATTGGTCAATTCTACAGAATATTTCAGAAAGTATGCCTTTACCAATCAATATGAGTTTATGGCAGTTCTGGTTGAGTACTTCATTGAGTCGCCTGTAGAGTTTAACGCTCTTTTTCCTGAAATATATCAACACAAAAAACAGTTGCTTAATTTTACTTTTGCAGATTATTAATTTTGTTTGAAATAGCTTCGGCTATAATCTTTGAATGAATGCGCGAATTTTCAATAAACCACTTGTGAGTTTCCATTCCGCCACAAATAACACCTGCTAAATATAGATTTGACACATTAGTTTCCATTGTTTTTGGGTCATACTGCGGAAAAAACTTTCCATCATTTGAAAGTTCAATACCTAAAGATTCAAGAAAGGTAAAATTAGGTTGGTAACCGGTAAGTGCTACTACAAAATCATTTTCTATTGTTTTGATTCCTTTCGGTGTTTTGATGACAACTTCGGTCTCTTTTATTTCTTCAATTTCTGAATTAAAAAAAGCTTTAATGCTTCCTTCTTTAATTCGGTTTTCAATATCGGGTTTTACCCAATATTTTACACGTTCTCCAATACTTGAGCCTCTTACCACCATTGTGACATCACCTCCTTTTCGCCAAATTTCCAAAGCAGCGTCAACCGAAGAGTTACTGGCGCCTACAACAATTGTTTTTTGCATAACGTAAGGATGTGCTTCTTTGTAATAGTGTGACACTTTTGATAAATTTTCTCCAGGCACATGCATTAAGTTTGGGATGTCGTAAAAACCGGTGCTAACAACAATGTTTTTGGTTTTGTAGGTGTTTTTTTCTGAAGTTACTAAAAAAGTACCGTCCCCTTTTTTGTCTACTTTTTGTATTGCTTCATATAAATTAATTTGCAACTTATTTGATGTAGCGACTCTGCGATAATATTCTAGCGCTTCGTCTCGTGTAGGTTTTGGGTTGTTGCTTATAAAGGGGATTCCGTCAATTTCCAGCTTTTCTGAAGTTGAAAAAAAACGCATATTCAAAGGGTAGTTATATAGCGAGTTGGTTAAGGCTCCTTTTTCTATTACAATGTAATCAAGGTTTTTTTTCTTGCACTCAAGAGCACAGGCAAGTCCAATTGGCCCGGCGCCAATTATAAGTACTTCTTTTTCAATATTCAAAGCGTTGTTTTTTATTGCAAAGATATGAAATAGAGGTCTATTTTCTTTCTCGTAACCAGAGAAGCTATTTTTTTACTAGTTCAGATAGGTTTTCTATTGTGGATGTAGGATTTTCTGAGCCAAATACATAGCTTCCGGCAACCAATACATCTGCACCGGCTTCAACCAGCTGTTTTGCATTTTTATTGGTAACTCCACCGTCAATTTCAATTTTTGTCGAAGCTCCTTTTTCTGCAATTATTTGTTTAAGTTCTTTTACCTTTTCATAGGTGTTTTCTATGAATGATTGTCCGCCAAATCCTGGATTTACGCTCATCATACACACTAGGTCAATATCTTGTATGGTATCTTTTAAAACTGAAACATTTGTGTGCGGGTTAAGTGCTACGCCAGCTTGCATTCCTTCAGCTTTTATGGCTTGAATCGTTCTGTGTAAATGGGTAGATGCCTCATAATGCACGGTAAGTATATTGGCACCTATACCTGCAAAATCTTTTATGTACCGTTCTGGTTGAACTATCATTAAATGAACATCCAATGTTTTATTAGCGTGTTTTGAAATGGCTTCAATCACAGGCATTCCAAATGAAATATTTGGTACAAAAACACCGTCCATTACATCAAGGTGAAACCAGTCTGCTTTACTATCATTTACCATTTTTATGTCTTTTTCAAGATTGGCAAAATCTGCTGCTAAAATAGAAGGTGCTATAATTGTTTTACTCATAATTTAAATTAAAAAAGGTTTTAAAAGTCCTAGTACACTTGTAGAGAGTGGTTCTTTATCTTCTGAAAGTTTTAAATAAGCTTTCAAGTTTTTTAAGTCATTTTCAGTTTTTATGATACTGAAGCCGGTTTTATATTCATCAAAGATACTATGATCATTTTTCTTGTCATAAATAGTAATAAGGTTTTGATGCCTTTTATCTTTTTTTATAGTTTCAAATAAAGATTTTAAAGCTTCTTCATCTCCTTCTAGAACTTGTAAAAAATTTCCGTAGTAATAAAGTAAAATACCGGTAATATTTAATCCTTTATTTTTATGTAATACAGTATTAAAAAGTAGATCCATCTCATTTTCGTTGAGATTATCTGTAGCGCTACTTACATAACAAATACTATGTGTCATGGTTATTGTTTAAAGGTTGTTCTTTTCAAAAATACGATAATCTTACAAAAAAACCTCCGGTAATCAGCCGGAGGTCATTCATCAATCAAAAAACGAACAGTTATTTTACTAACTGTTGTTGCTGTTATTTGAGAATTAACCCAAATAGGTTTTCAATATTTTACTTCTTGAGGTGTGTTTCAACCTTCTTATTGCTTTTTCTTTTATTTGACGAACACGTTCTCTTGTAAGATCAAAGGTTTCGCCTATTTCTTCAAGTGTCATAGGTTGTTGATCGCCAAGACCAAAATACAATCTAATAACATCTGCTTCACGAGGTGTGAGCGTTTCTAAAGATCGTTCTATTTCAGTCTTTAAAGACTCGTGTAATAGGGAACGATCTGGGTTTGGTGATTCTCCACTTCGCAATACGTCATACAAATTAGAATCTTCGCCATCAATTAAAGGTGCGTCCATTGATACGTGACGACCGCTATTTTTTAATGACTCTTTTACATCTGTAATTGTCATATCCAGTTCTTTTGCTATTTCTTCAGCAGAAGGTGGACGTTCGTTGGCTTGTTCTAAAAATGCAAAGGTCTTATTAATTTTATTAATACTACCAATTTTGTTCAAAGGTAACCTAACTATTCGAGATTGTTCGGCTAAAGCTTGTAAAATTGATTGTCTAATCCACCAAACGGCATAAGAAATAAACTTAAAACCACGTGTTTCATCAAATCGTTTGGCAGCTTTAATAAGCCCTAGATTACCTTCATTAATAAGGTCTGGTAGGGTTAAGCCTTGATTTTGATATTGTTTTGCTACTGAAACTACAAAGCGCAAATTGGCTTTTGTAAGTTTTTCTAAAGCTAAATGATCCCCAGCTTTTATGCGTTGAGCCAATTCAACTTCTTGTTCCGCAGTAATCAGGTCAACTTTTCCAATTTCCTGAAGGTATTTATCCAAAGAGGCGGTTTCTCTATTGGTTACCTGTTTTGTGATTTTTAACTGTCTCATGTAGTGTTAAAATAGATTAAGGCAGTGATTATTGCCTGCTATATAGTTATACGTAAAGACTGTTTTAAATGTTACAGAAAAGTTAAAAAAAAATAAAAAAGCCTCCAAAAAATGGAGGCTTTAGTTTGGGTATTCAATTGTCATTATACTCTCACATGACCATCACCAAATACATAATATTTATTGGTAACTAACTGCTTTAAACCTAATGGTCCACGGTGATGTAACTTATCTGTACTAATTGCCAGCTCTGCACCTACGCCCATTTGTCCACCATCTGTAAATCGGGTTGAAGCGTTGTGATATACAGCAGCGCTATCAATATGTTCCATAAACTTTTGAGCCGCTTTTTTATCTTCGGTTAGTATGGCGCTTGAGTGACCACCACTATATTGATTAATCATCTCGATTGCTTCGTCTAAATCATTTACAGCACCAATAGCAATTTTTAATGCTAAAAACTCTTCAAACCATACTTTTTTATCAAGAATGATTTCAGAATCTGTTAATACTTTTTTTACTTCATCATCAACTATCACGTCAACTTTTGAAGCATTAAGTACTTGTTTCAGTTCTTTAAGTTTGTCTTCATAATTGGCAATATTTTTATCTACCAATACTTTGTCAAGTGCGTTACAACCTGAAATCTTATCAGTTTTTGCGTTAATAATAACTTCAAGTGTTTTTTTCCAGTCTGCATCCTTATGAACGTATAAGAAATTATTTCCTCTACCGCTTATTAATACAGCACATTTTGCGTGCTCTTTTACAAACTGAATTAACCGCTCTCCACCTCTAGGTACAATTAAGTCTAGTGGCTCGTCTGGATTTCTTAAAAACTCTTGGGTTTGTTCTCTATTGAGTTCAAGCATTTTAATCCAATCTTTTTTCAAATCATTTTCTTTCAATGCTTGGTGCCAGCACTCAACTAGTATCTTATTACTATTGTAAGCTTCTTTACCGCCTTTTAGCAATATTTTGTTATTGGCTTTAAAAGCAAGTACAGCAGCTTCTATAGTTACATCTGGGCGTGATTCATAAATAATCATAATTGTTCCAAAAGGAGCAGTTTTGTTATTTATTTCTAGTCCGCTGTCTAATGTAATACTAGATATTTCACGATTTACTGGATCATCTTGTTCTTTTACTTCAGAAATGGCTTTAATCATACCGTCAACCTTAGCATCATTAACCACTAGGCGGTCATAAAGCGCTTGATCATCTCTGCTAAAAGCGTCAAGGTCTTTTTTATTTGCTTCTAAAATATCTTCTCTACGTTTGTCAAGTATAGAAATCATACTGTCTAAAACGTTATTCTTAATTTTTGTGTCTATCAATTGCATATTTCTTTCTTTCAGTTTTTATAAATTAGTTTTTGTTATGCGTAGAAACGAGTTCCTACATCTTTACCTTCTAAGAGGTCAACAATTACATTTTTACGTTTACCATTGGCAATAAAAGTTGGAATTTCTTTACGTGCAGTTTCTTTTGCTATTTTAAGTTTAGATTTCATACCGCCACGTCCTTCGCCTTCAGCTTTTGTGTTTTTTTGAACATATTTTTCAACATTCTCATTATGACGAACTTCATTTAGTTTTTCTGAATCATCATCGTCCGGATGACCTGTATACAAACCATCGGTATCTGTCAATAAAATTAAAGCGTCTGCTTGGATTAATTCTGCAACAAGACTTGCCAACTCATCATTGTCACTAAACATGGACATTTTTAGCGAAACGGCGTCATCTTCATTTGCAATAGGTACTACACCTTCTTTCATTAAACCTTCATAACAGTTTATCATATTCTCACGATGTTTACCTGGTGCAAAGTCACGCTTGGTAGCCAAAACTTGGGCACAACGCATTCCGTAATCGTGAAAAAGGCTGTAATAGTGTCGCATCATACGCGGTTGCCCCACTGCAGAAAATATTTGTCTTCTTGTTGAAGGATCCTCAAATGAGCAATCACCCAAAACTTCTTTCCCGGCAATTGCTGATCCTGAAGAAACCAAAACAGGCTCGATATTATTTTCATGCAATTCGGCAATTTGTCGTACCAATTCATTAAGAATAGGTCCTACAATGCGATTGTCTTTATTAGTCATAACGTTGGTTCCTACTTTTATAACCACTCGTTTTTTACTCATCTCTTTAGTTTTAATTTAGTTTACTTTCCAAGCTCTGTTGCTCGGTTAAATGCTGCGTATGCAGCTTCTTTAATTAATTCTTTAATGTTATTATCCTCCATGCTATCTAGCGCAGCACGCGTTGTACCACCCTTTGAAGCTACTCTATCCATCCAACTGGTAGGTGATAGGTCTGAGTCGTTAAATAATGCAACGGCTCCTTCAAACGTTTGTGATACCAATACCTTTGAGTCGTTTTCTGAAAAACCCATCTTTAAAGCTGCTTCTAGCATAGATTGCATAAAATAAAATACATATGCTGGGCCGCTTCCAGAAATACCTGTTGAAGCATTTACAAAATTTTCATTTTCAACGTGTATTGCTTCACCGGTTGTGTCTAGTAGGTTGCGTACCATAATTAACTCAATACGGCTTACTTCTTTAGATTCTGTAAAAGAAGTTACTCCTTTACCCACTTTGGCTGGAAGGTTAGGCATAGTTCTAATAACTTTCTTAACGCCCAACCCTTTTTGAATGTTTTCAATTGTGACACCCGCCATTAATGAAACAAAAACTTGTTGATCATTAACTTGTTCTTTCATAGTAGCAAATAATTCATCACTATGATAAGGTTTAACGGCTACAAAAACTACATCTGCTTTTGGTAAACAGTCCTCTAATTTTTCATAGGCATCAAAATGCGGAATGGCACTTAACGCTTCAGTTTTTTCTGGCGAAACGTCAAATATCATTAAGTTTCTTCTATTTAAATAGGGCGATTGGGCCATACCCTCGGCGTAGGTTAATCCCATATTTCCTGCGCCTATCATTAATACTTTCATAATTTTATTTAATTGTTTGCACTAATAGCCGCAAGTATCATACGAGAATAGGAAAGATTTCAATTATTCGGAATAATTTGAGTTTATATTCCGATAAACCTAATAAAAACAAGGCTTAAGCGATTTTGTTTAAATAATTGTTAATTTTTTTAAGAAAAAACAGTAAATGCAGAAATGACAGTATTTATATGACAAAAAGGGATTTCTGCTAATATGGCAGAAAAAAAACGCCTTCAATTGAAGGCGTTTTTAATTTATTAAAAAAGAACTTGTTAGTCTCTTCTTTTATTGTCACGATTGCGATTATCTCGACCTTTATTTTGATTGTCTCGATTTCCGCCACCTTTTCTGTCTTTATAACCTTCAGGTTTTTGAAGCAAAGCTTTTCTAGATACTTTTTCTTTTTTAGTTCTAGAATCAAACCCGAAATATTTTACATCAATCACATCACCCATGTTTACAACATCGGTAACATTGTCTGTACGTTCCCAAGCCAGTTCAGAAATGTGTAATAAAACTTCATTTCCAGGAGCTTCAACATATTCTACAACGGCTCCAAAATCAAGAATTTTTATCACTTTTACTTCATATACACTTCCTACTTCAGGTTTAAAAGTAAGTGCGTCTATTTTTGCCAATACAGCGTCAATTCCATTTTGATCTGTACCAAGGATTTCAACAACTCCTTCTTCAGTTTCAGGGTCTTCATTAATTACAATGGTAGTTCCTGTCTCTTTTTGAAGTTCTTGAATTACTTTTCCTCCTGGGCCAATCAATGCACCAATGTATTCATTGTCAATTCTCACAGTAACCATTTTTGGGGCGTGTGATTTTACATCTGCATTGGGTGCAGAAATAGTGTCAGTTAATTTCTCAAGAATATGCAACCTTCCGTCTGCAGCTTGTTTTAAAGCTTTTACCAAAATTTCATATGAAAGTCCTTTAACTTTTATATCCATTTGACAAGCAGTAATACCATCTGCAGTACCTGTAACTTTAAAATCCATATCGCCTAAGTGATCTTCATCACCTAGGATATCACTTAATACGGCAAAATTTCCTGATTCGGCATCACTAATTAATCCCATTGCAATACCTGAAACTGGTTTTTTAAGTTTTACACCGGCATCCATTAATGCCATTGTACCACTACAAACGGTTGCCATAGATGAAGAACCGTTAGATTCTAATATTTCTGAAACAACACGAACGGTATAAGGACAATCTTCAGGAATCATTCCTTTTAAAGCACGTTGTGCTAAGTTACCGTGACCTATTTCTCTGCGAGAGGTACCTCTAATTGGGCGAGCTTCTCCGGTAGAGAAAGGGGGGAAGTTGTAGTGTAAATAGAATGTCTCTTCACCCTCAAAGCTAGGCATATCTATTTGGTTTGCTTCTCTTGAAGTACCAAGTGTTACTGTTGCCAAGGCTTGCGTTTCTCCTCTTGTAAATACTGCAGAACCGTGTGTAGAAGGTAAGTAGTCTACTTCACACCATATAGGTCTTATCTCGTCTGTTTTTCTTCCATCAAGACGTAAACCTTCGTTAAGTGTTAGGTCTCTTACTGCGGCTTTTTCGGCTTTGCTATAGTATTTTGAAACCAAATCACCAAAATCTTCAAGTTCTTCTTCAGTAAAAGAAGCTATAATTTCTTCTTTAATTTCGGCGAAGGCTGCTCCACGCTCTTGTTTTGCTGAACCTCCTTTTGCAATAGCGTATACTTTATCATACGCCATATCTTTGATTTTCTTTTCTAAGTCTGCATCTTCACGTTCAGGCTCATACTCACGAGTTTCTTTTTTTCCAAATGCTTCAGCAAGTTTAAGCTGTGCTTCGCATTGTTTTTTTATGTGTTCGTGAGCAAATTTAATGGCCTCAACCATTTCTTCTTCACTAATTTCTTTCATTTCACCTTCAACCATCATCACAGAATCTGCAGATGCGCCAATCATCATATCAATATCAGACTCTTCAAGTTGTGACCTAGTTGGGTTAATGATAAACTCTCCGTTTACACGACCTACACGAGCTTCTGAAATGGCACATTCAAAAGGGAAATCTGAAAGTTGAATAGCTGCTGAAGCGGCTAAACCTGCCATTGCATCTGGCATTACATCATCGTCGTGAGACATTAATTGAATCATCACTTGTGTTTCGGCGTGATAATCTTTTGGGAATAGTGGGCGTAGTACGCGATCTACTAGACGCATTGTTAAAACTTCACCATCACTAGGTCTTGCTTCTCTTTTAAAGAAACCACCTGGATAGCGACCTGCAGCGGCAAACTTTTCACGATAATCTACTGTTAATGGTAAAAAGTCTACATCACTTTGTTTGTAGTTTGAAACTACAGTACATAATAACATACAATTACCAGATTTTACAACAACAGAACCGTGTGCCTGTTTTGCTAATTTTCCGGTCTCGATAGAAATTTCTCTACCGTCGCCAAGGTCTATAACCTCTTTAAATACTTTAGGTATCATATTTTTGTTTTTCATTCTTGCACACCAGAAAGTGTGCAGTTAAAATTGGTCGTTGCTCGGTTATCGAGCAAAGGTTGTGTTGTTGTGGTGACCAATGAAAAACTAAAGTGTAGCTTTTTCTATATGTTCTACTTTTCAGTAGAAAAAGTTTCAAAATTTAACGTCTGAAACTTAAAAAGGGGCTAAAAAAGCCCCTTAAAAATTATTTACGTAATCCTAATTCTTTAACTATTGCACGATATCTCATGATATCTTTTTTCATAAGATAATCAAGAAGTGATCTACGCTTACCTACCATTTTTACCAAAGAGCGCTCTGTATTGAAGTCTTTTTGGTTGTTTTTTAAATGTTTTGAAAGGTGGTCAATACGCTTAGTGAAAAGTGCAATCTGACCTTCTGTAGAACCCGTGTCTTTTTCAGACTTACCGTGTTTTTTAAATAATTTTTCTTTTTCTTCTTTGGTTAAATACATGCCAATATTATTAAAATGATTTTTATGTACAGATTACCACTCTGGTAATCAGGCGGCAAATATACGCTAAAAAAGCATAATAGCATTGTTATAGGGGTTGTTTTTTTATTTTAATATAAAGCTGTTTTTAATTTGATAAAGATTGTTTTTAATTTATTAAATTTGTGCTGTGAAAATAAAGATTTTACATAAGTTTTCTTCTTTAATGTTGGCAGTATTAATTTTACTGTCTACCAGTTCTTTTGCTGTACAAAAACATTATTGCGGAGACTTTCTTATAGACTCATCTGTGTTTTCTTCAGTAGAAAAATGTAGTAAAGAGCCTTGCTCCGATACTTCAAATGATCAAATTGTACAGCCAGAATGCTGTAATGATGTGGTAAATATTGTTGAAGGACAAGATGCTGCTACCTATAAGTTTGATGATTTAGA